>JACZWN010000044.1 GCA_022572105.1 Pseudomonadota bacterium
CAGGTAGTCACGAACTTGCAGATCTTCCGCCAGCATCGTGGCGAAGTTCTGGTTGTTCGCGTACCAGCGCGAAGCCCAGTTGCGGGTGACAGGAAGGCGGAAGCCAACCGGATGGATTTTCTGTCCCATAGTCTTCCTTGCGCCTTAGTTGCCGACGGCCACGAAGATGTGGCACGTGGGCTTGCTGATGCGGTTGCCGCGGCCCTTGGCGCGAGCCGAGAAGCGCTTCAGCGTGGCACCCTGTTCGACGTAGATCGAGGTGACCTTCAATTCATCGATATCCGCGCCGTCGTTGTGCTCGGCGTTGGCGATGGCGTTGACCGCGTTGGCCATGCCCGGCCCGAGCGTCGCCAGCAGAATCCCCGGTGCGCCGGTCATGTGATAGCTGCCCTCGGCCATGAGGCCGCCGGCGTTTTCGTGCCTGACCAGGTGGAAGGCGATGCCGGCCTCGACGAGGGCGTCCATGACGCTCAGCACCTCGCCGCCGGGCATGCCGAAGGCGTGGCGGCAGCCGGCATTGAAGAGCCCGCGGGCGATGACCTGGGCGGCGTTGGCCACGGGGGCGGCGTTGGCCATGGGCACTCAGTCCGCCCGCCGCGGCAGGTTGAGATAGCCGTCGCGGGTCTGGGGCAGCTTGCGCCCGAGCAGGCGTGAGGCGATGAGCGTGCGCAGCACCTGCGCCGTGCCGCCGCCGATGGTGAACATGCGCGCGTCGCGGGCCATGCGCTCGAGCGGCTGGTTGCGCGAGTAGCCGGCGGCGCCGAAGATCTGCAGGGCGTCGTTGGTCACCTGGATCGCCATCTCGGAGGCGAAGACCTTGGCCTGGGCGGCGGCGAGGGCATCGGGGAAGCCTTGGCTATCGGCCGTGCCTTGGCAGCCGGCCGTCTGGTAGATCAGGCCGCGCGCCGCCTCGATCCCGATCGACATGTCGGCCAGCATCCACTGCAGGCCCTGGAACTCGCAGATCGGGCGGCCGAACTGCTCGCGCTCGGCGCTGAAGGCGAGCGCCCGCTCGTAGGCGCCCTCGGCCAGGCCGAAGGCGACCGTGGCCGCGCCCACGCGCTGGCCGTTGTAGGCGTTCATGAGCTGGCCGAAGCCGCGCTGCAGGCCTCCCGGCGGCACCACCATCATGTCCGCGGGCACCTCCAGGTCGTTGAGGATCACCTCGGTCTCCGGGATGCCACGCAGGCCCATGGTCGGCTCGCGCTTGCCGATCACGAGGCCGTCGGGCGCTCCGGTCGCCGGATCGCGCACCACGATGAAAGCGGCGATGCCCCGCTCCGCCTCGGCGTCGAAGACGCGCGCGAAAATGAGATGCAGGCGCGAGACCCCGCCGCCGGTGATCCAGTGCTTGGTGCCGTTGAGGACGTAAGCGTGGCCCTTGCGGTCGGCGCGGGTGGTCATCTCGTTGGCGGCCGAGCCGGCCTGCGGCTCGGTGATGCAAATGGCCGGCTTGTCGCCGGCCAGCACGAGCTCGGCGGCCAGGCGCTTCTGGAACTCGCTGCCATAGGCCATGATGGTGCTGATCGCGCCCATGTTGGCCTCGACCGCGATGCGCCCGGTGACGCCGCAGACCTTGGCCATCTCCTCGATAACCAGCACCGCCTCCAGGTAGCCGAGGCCCTTGCCGCCGTAGCCCTCGGGGATGGTCATGCCGAAGAACCCGGCCTCGACCAGCGCCTTCACGTTGTCCCATGGGTACTGCTCGCTGCGGTCGACCTCGGCGGCGCGCGGCGCGATCGCGTCCGCCGCCAGCGCCGCGGCGCGTTCCTTCAGCGCCCGTTGCGCGGCGCTCAAGTTCTGCTGCATGGCAAAGCCCCTGGCAAAGCCCCTCTTCCGGGCACGCCGCGGTCCGATTAAGCGAGCCCCTTGCGGCCGATCTCGAGGAACTTCTCGCGCCGGCGTTGGCGCAACTCGACGCCGTCGAACTTGCGCAACTCCCGAAGGCTCTTCTCGATGGCCTCGCCGACCGTCTCGATCGCCTCGCGCTTGTCGCGCTGGGCCCCGCCCAGAGGCTCGGGCATGATCTCGTCGATGACGCCCAGCTTGATCAGATCCTGGGCGGTCAGCTTGAGCGCCTCGGCGGCCTGCTGGGCCTGCTCGCCGCTGCGCCACAGGATCGAGGCGCAGCCCTCCGGCGAGATCACCGAATAGACCGCGTGCTCCAGCATGAGCACCTGGTTGGCGGTTGCGATCGCGATCGCGCCGCCCGAGCCGCCCTCGCCGATGATCGCGCAGACGAGCGGCACCTTGAGCCCCAGGCAGGTCTCGATGGAGCGCGCGATCGCCGCGGCCTGGCCGCGCTCCTCGGCGCCGATCCCGGGATAGGCGCCGGCGCTGTCGACCAGCGTGACGACCGGCAGCCCGAAGCGGTTGGCGAGGCCCATGAGGCGCTGCGCCTTGCGGTAGCCCTCGGGGCGCGCCATGCCGAAGTTGTGCTCGATCCGGCTGTTGGTGTCGGAGCCCTTCTCCTGGCCGATGATCACCACGGTGTAGCCGCGGAAGCGGCCGATGCCGCCGATGATCGCCCGGTCCTCGCCGAACAGGCGGTCGCCGGCGAGCGGCGTGAAGTCCTCGATCAGGTTGGCGATATAATCCGAGGAATGGGGGCGGTCGGGATGGCGCGCGACCTGGGTCTTCTGCCACGAGGTCAGCTTGGCATAGGCTTGGCGCAGCAGACGGTCCGCCTTGACCTGCAGCCTCGCGACCTCCTCGGCGATGTTGATCTCGCCATCGTCGGAGAGGTGGCGCAGTTCCTCGATCTTGCCTTCGAGTTCCGCGATCGGCTTTTCGAAATCGAGGAAGTTGTGCATGGGGGTTCTGTCTAGCACAAGGGAGAAGTGCTGGCGACGCCTAACCGGCGCGGGTCGTGTCTCAATTTGCAATTCTGCCGCAAAAACGCCCGGTGCGACCGCCCTGCCCCCGAGAGCCGACCTTCGAGCAGCAATGTCCGCTTTGCCCCCGATTTCTTCCGCTCTCTACCCTCAGGTGCGGAGGTAAAATCAGGGGATGCTTATAGTCTGTAGTTGAACCGGAGCCGACATTCGTGATGCGAAGGCAAGCCACCGCATCAGAGTGACTCTCGCGGAAATACGCCCTTTGTCCCTGGTAGGAGTGTCATGCGAGTTCGGGCGGCGGCCAGGCGCCCATTTCGAGGCGTTGGCGATATTCCTCGCCAGTCATCTTCATCGTGTCGCCTTCCAAATCGTAATACCCGCCCTTTTCCTCGACGAACATGTGCAGTGCTACTCCGAAGCCATCGGTGTCATCAAGGCTTCCCAGAGCAAAGATCAAACGGTCTCCCGCATCGAACTTCCAGAACAGGCTCGCCCCGCAGTCGCCACAGAAACCGCGCTCGAGGAGGCCCGACGAGCGATACCACCTTAGGCCGCGATCTTCCACGAGTGTCCAGTTTCCCGCTTGCGCGGAGGTGACCACTGGGAAATGTCCCGAGGTACGGCGACAGGTTTCGCAATGGCAGGCAATAACTGGACTGAACGGCCCACAGACCTCATAGCGTACCGCTCCACAGGCGCAGGCTCCGGTAAGCGTAGTCGTATTGGAAACGCTTCCCATGAGAAGTCTCCGATTCAAAATCTTCACGGTGCGCGGTTCAATCCGTTTATAATTTGGCGATTCGGCCCGATCGAACATAGCACGGCGATGGTCGGCTTGCCGAATCTCGACTACGCTAACGCGTTCTTCACCAAACTCGACAAAATGAGAATGTAGAGGGAGATAGCGACATGTCCTGGGAAGGTGGATGTCTTTGCGGCGCGGTGCGTTTCGAGGTGACGCAAGCGTCATTTCAAACAGATTATTGCCATTGTCGAATGTGCCAGCGTATGAGCGGCAGCGTCCTTACGTCTTGGGCGGACTTCAAGGAAACCGATTTCCGCTGCACACGTGGGGAGATCAAGTACTACAAGTCCTCCCCGCACGCCGAGCGCGGGTTCTGTGCGGACTGCGGGTCGAGCTTGATCCAACGGCCTTGGGAGGGCGACTACATCGCCGTGGCCACCGGTAGTTTCGATCACCCGGAGGAGTTTCGGCCGACAAACGTGCATTGCGGAATCGAGAGCCAAGTACCTTGGCTTGAGATCAACGACAATTTGCCGCGCAAAACCACCAAGGAGGCGATGGGCTTCGAAGTCGAAAACTAACCTGCGCATTTACTGCAGAATGACCGCTTGTGGCTGACGCTGTTGAAAAACTATTTGGGGACCTGAAATCGCGCCTTTTCGGGAACGAGCGGAAACTCGACCCAAATAAAATCAATAACTTAGGAAGTCGGCAATTTGGCAACGCTCGCCGATTTCGGCTGAAACCGGGTTTTTCAGGAGTTTTTCAACACCCTCAGCCATTTCCGGAAGTTCGCGATGCCGGCGGAGGAAGCTGTCTAACTCATGGTCGCTACGTCACGTTCCAGATGGCCAAGGTCGCCGTGTCCCGGAACCTGTTTCGGGAAATCCTGCGCCGGATCGACGAGTCGCGTCGAAGACCTGCGCCGGCGTAGGCTGAGGGAATCGACGGCGAGGAGAAAGCGACCGGAGGGGTGTGTCTGGATGGCGAGAAAAAGGATCGAATGGCCTTCCACGCGCGGGCCGGTTACCAAAATCATGCCATCGGATGGCTGCAAAGGGGGTACCGTTCCCATGGCGGTGGGGAAGTGGTACTATTTCCACGGATTTGGATGGTATCCGGGAAATGTCGGTTGATTGGCCATGACGGTCGCGGCACTGGAAATCCAAGATGCCGTCGTCTCCTACGGGGACGCGGAACCGGTGCTGAAGGGTGTCTCCTTGTCCGTAGCCTCGGGCGAGTTCATCGCCCTCCTGGGCGCTTCCGGTTGCGGCAAGACCACGCTGCTGCGGGCCATTTCCGGCTTTGTTCGGCTCCGCGCCGGGGCTATCCGGGTCTCGGGGGTTGATGTCGCCGGCCTGCCGCCCGACAAGCGCGACATGGCCATGGTGTTCCAGTCGTATGCCCTCTGGCCCCATATGACCACCGCCCAGAACATCGGCTATGGCCTGCGGCTGCGCCGCAAGTCGCGGAACGACATCGCGCGCCGCGTTGGGGAGCTGCTGTCCATGCTCGGTCTGGAAGGGCTCGGAGAGCGCAAGGTGACCCAGCTCTCCGGTGGCCAGCGCCAGCGGGTCGCCCTCGGCCGGGCGCTGGCGGTCAACCCGCGCATCCTGCTTCTCGACGAGCCGTTGTCGAACCTCGACGCCCGGGTCCGCGGCCAGATGCGTCACGAGATCAAGGCGATTCAGCAAAATCTGGGCATCACCGCGATCCACGTGACGCACGACCGCGAGGAGGCGATGGTCATGGCGGATCGGATCGTCATCCTCAACGAAGGCTATATCGTCCAGCAAGGCACGCCGGAAGAGATTTACAATCGCCCCGCCACGCCCTTCGTCGCCTCATTCACGGGGGCCCATAACGTCGTGGCGCTCCACCTCGGCATCGAGGACGGCCTCGTCCGGGTTGCCGCGGGCGAACACAACGCCGAGGCGCTGCTCCGGCTCGGCAGCGAGGGGGCGCACCTGGCCGAACCCAAGGGTGGTCCGGCCTCCGCGCATTTCCACACCGAGGCGGCGCGGCTGGTCATCGGAGACGATGCGCCGCCGAACAGCCTCACGCTCCGCGGCCGGATCACCCAAAGCTCTTATCCGGGCGGGGTCTACCGCTACGCGGTCGACGTCGGCGGCCGACAGTTCATGGTCGACGACGAGCGCCGATTCTCTACCGGCGATGAGGTCGGCATCTGGCTTCCCGCCGAGGCCCTGCACCTCTACCCGGCGACGCCGGAGCATATGGCAAGACTCGCCGGCATCGACGAGAATCGGGATAGACTGTAAGATAATATCGATCCGACAAGAACGGCATCGATGCGCGTTCTCGGAAACCAAGGAAATGACACGCAAAGGGAGGACATAGACATGAAGAAAAACGGTGTTTTGGCCGTCGGCGCGGCATTGGCGTTCGCCGCCGGCCTCGTTGCCGGTCCCGCGCAAGCGCAGGAGACGACCCTGAATGTCGCCAGCGCCGGGTCCCAGAACATGGTCGATTACGTGACCGATTATCTCGGGCCCATGTTCGAGAAGGCCAACCCAGGCGTGAAGGTCCGCGCCGTGGGGACCGGTCCGGGCGGCGCGGGCTCGCAGAAGATCTTCGAGAAGCTCGACGCCCAGAGCAAGGCCGGCACGGAATCATGGGACATCGACGTCGCCATCGTCCACCAGAAGAAGGCCGGTGAGTTGGTCAAGGCCGGTCTTCTGGGCACCTACCGGAACGACATCGAAACCGGCAATCTGGTGACCCGCGATTCAGCGGTAAATGCCCTGGGCACCGACGTGGACGGATACGTCATGCCGATGTTCCACAGCCAGACCGCGATCGCCTACAACCCGTCGTTCGTCTCCGATCCGCCGAAGACCTATGACGAGCTGGTCGCCTGGGTCGCGGCGCATCCCAAGCAGTTCGGCTACAACGGCATCAAACGCGGCATGTCGGGCCAGAGCTTCGTCGTCGGCTGGATCTACAACAACACCGGCCAGGGCCAGCAGCTGATGGAGGGACCCTACGACGCTTCGCTCAAGGACACTTGGGGCGACGCCTGGACCAAGCTCAAGAGCTTCAACCAGAACGTCACCTTCACGGCGGGCAATGCCGGCACCCTCGACATGTTGAACCGCGGCGAGATTTTCATGGGCCCGGTGTGGGTGGACATGTTCTATACCTGGCAGGCCGATGGACGGGTACCGCCGGACATGAAGCTGAAGCTCATCGGCCCGGGCATGCCCGGGCAGCCCATGTACTACGTCATACCGGCGAAAGCCGCGAACCCGGAAATCGCCAAGAAGTTCATCGCGCTGGCCACCAGCCCCAAGGTACAGGCCGAAGGCATCGTGAAGAACTTCAACTGGTATCCCGGCATTGACGCCGTGCACGTGAAGGGCTCGCTCTCGGCCGATGACTGGGGCAAGCTGTTCGCCGACGTCACGCCTGAAGATCTGGCGACGAAAGGCAAATCCTTCCCGATCGGCCCCTTCTTCGACGACATTCTCGAAGAGTACGAGAGGAACGTTTCCAAGTAGTCCGGAGCACGACGCAAGAGGGTCAGGGACACTTCCCCTGGCCCTTTTGCTTTTCGAGCGGGATTTTATGCGCGAATCGAGATTCGTTTCTCTGCTGCTCGTGGCGCCGGCGCTGGCGATACTGTTGGTCTTTTTCGCCACCCCGCTGGGCTACTCGCTGGTCACCGCCTTTGTCGCGAAAGACGGCGCGCTGACCACCGCAAACTTCGTCAAGGCCTTCGAATTCTATTCCACGGATATTTGGTTCACCGTGGTGATCGTCGGGCTGTCCACCGTGCTGATAGCGGTCATCGCGGTGGCGATCGGTGGTTACCTGGTCCTTGGCGACAGCGCCCGCGCGGTGGCGATCCTCAAGTGGTTGTACCGTTGGCCGCTGTTCATCCCGTTCATCGTCGCCGGACAGATGATGCGCTCGTTCCTCGCCAAGAACGGCCTGATGAACAACACCTTCGTATCGCTTGGTTTGCTCGATCCCTTGCAGACCACGAGCTTTCTCGACTGGCAGGGTCTGATCATCACTTTCGTGTGGAAGCAGACCCCCTTCGTCGCTCTCTTGGTGGCGGGCGCCATGGCGTCCCTCGATCCGTCCACCATCGAGGCGGCGCGCAACCTGGGCGCCAAGCGGCTGCGGATCCTCATCGAGATCATCGTGCCTCAGGTCCGGCGGACGCTGGTGGTGGGGTTGATCCTGTCTTTCGTCGCCATGATGTCGGTGCTCTCGGTGCCGCTGATGATCAGCGGCGAGTCGCCGACCATGATAACTGTCGATATGGCGTTCCGGATCAATTTTTACGGTGACTACGGGGTGGCCAATGCGCTCGGCTTCACCTCCTATTTGATCACCGCCGCGGCGGCCTGGTTTTATCTGCGTCAGGGCGTGCGCGAAGGAGCGGAGCCATGACCGGGCCGCTGAACTGGTTGCCCAGGACCATCATCCTGGTGCTGCTCGCGCTGGTCATTTTCGGACCTTTGACCAATCTTCTAATCTGGGCGGTGGCGGAGCAGTGGTACTACCCCCACAAGCTGCCGGTCACCTACGGCTTCAAGTATTGGGCGGAGGTATTCAAGCCGACCGGCAATGCCATGCTGTCGCTCTGGACCAGCCTGCTGATCGCGGTGCTCACCGTGCTCGCCTGCCTGGCAGTGTCGATTCCGGCGGGCTACGCGCTGGCCCGGCGCAGTCTGCCGTGGCGCGCGCTCATCATGCTCGCCTTCCTCCTGCCCCAGGCCTTTCCGTCGGTGCCCATCTACATCAACATCGCCCGGATCTTCTATGGCTACGGCCTCAATGGCACCATCACGGGCGTGGTTCTCGTGCACACCACGCATGGGCTGGTGTTTTCGGTCTGGATTGCGACGGCGGCCTTCGCTGCGGTCGACCGCGAGTTGGAGGAGGCGGCGCGCAGCATCGGGGCCTCGCCTTTGCGCAGCTTCTTCACGGTGACGCTGCCACTGGCGGCACCGGGTATCATGGCAAGCGCGATATTCGTATTTCTCGAATCGCTCGACGAGTTCACGGGGACCTTTTTCGTCGGCGTTCCGGACGTGACCACCTTGCCCTTGCTGCTGTTCAACGCCAGCATGGAGGGCAACTACCAGATCGCTTCGATTACGGCACTGATCCTGCTGGTTCCATCGGTCGGCTTCATGCTGTTTATCGAGCGCTTCCTCAAGGCCGACGTGCTCGGCAAGGTCGGCGCTTAGGACGCGGGGGCACACCGGATCAATTCCACGAACGAGGGATTGGCCGGTGGCGCCTACCGGGTCACCGGCGGCACCCAGGGCATCGGAGAGGCGGTGGCCATGTCGCACGACCCTGGCGCCGATCTTGGCCGGCTTCTCTTTCAACGTGGTCAGCGACCAGTGCTCTGCTTCCCCAGTTCTGTAAACTTCTCCTTTGGGTCCAGGCTGTGAAAAAACGCGGACATCGAGATGACTCGAAATTAGTTTTCACACAGCTTGGGTCAGGAGCCGACATACTGGACCGAATCACGGGTAGGTCCGGTGCCGGGCCTAAAGCGGACGTCGCCACTCGCAACACCGGTTAATCCAGTCCATGACCCAGCGCGGGGCGTGGACGGCGGCGGCGGAGCAGTCCGTGCTCGATCACGGTTCCTGCGCTGCCGGGTTTAATTCGGGTTCGAGCTTATCAAGGCCGACCTCGGCTTGCGTCAACATTTCTTGGCCCAAGGTGCCGAGGCCATCGAGCTCTTCCCTCCAGAAGAATGCGCAAACTTCTTCGCCAACTCAGGGTATGAACCAAACTGATCGGAAAACGCTCTAGCGCGCGCGGTACATGAAGTAGCGCCCCGGTTTCACGTCATCGGGCAGGGGCAGCGCCTCGACGCCGTCGTGGGCCACGTCCTGGTCCGAGACCACCACGCCGCCCGGGCGCAGCAGCCGCGGCAGCTGGGTGGCCAGGAACGCGGCGATGCGGCCGTCGGCCGCGGCATCGCCGGTGCCCACGTCGCTGTGGACGAGCGCCACGCTCGGCCCGAAGCGCGCCACCGCGGCGGGCAGGGTCTGGTGGAAGTCGCCGAGCAGGAGGTGCGCTGCATCCGGGACGCAATCGGGATGGGCCGCCACCTGGCGCTCGAACACGAAGATCTCGCGCCCGGGCAGGACCTCGCGCAGGTAATCGAAGGTGCGGCCGTTGCCGAGGCCGAACTCCAGGACCGGGCCCGGCAGGTCGCGGACCAGATCGACGGCGCGGTCGAGGCAGGCGCGCTGCGCTTGCAGGCGGCGGATGACGCTGTCCAGTCGGCTCATGCCGCCAGTCGGCTCATGCCCGATGGCCCGCGGCCGCGATAGGGGCCGGGTCCAGGCGGTACATGAAGTAGACCCCGGGCTCGAGCTCCCGCGGCAGGCCGAGGCCTTGGGCGCCGGCGAAGGCCATGTCGCGGTCGGCGGCGACGATCCCGCCGGGGGCGAGCAGTCCGGGCAGTTCGCCGGCGATGAAGGCGGCGAGCCGCGCGTCCCGCTCCAAATTGGCCGAGCCGATGTCGGCGTGCACCAGCGCCACGCGGCCGCTGAAGCGCTCGGCGGCCGCGGGCAGCGTGTCGTGAAAATCGCCGCGACAGAGGTGGGCCTCGTCGGGAATGCAATCGGGATGGGCCGCCACCTGGCGCTCGAAGACGAAGATCTCGCGCTCCGGGAGCGCCGCGCGCAGATGATCGTAGGTCCGGCCATTGCCGAGGCCGAGCTCGAAGACCGGGCCGGGCAGATCCCGGATCATCTCGGCCGCCAGGTTCAGGCAGGCGCGCTGCGCCTCGAGGCGCCGGATGTTGAGGTCGAGACGGCTCACCTCAGTTGCCGGCCCCGGCGCGCGCCTTCATCAGGTCCGCGGTGGTGGCCTCGAGGCGCTGGGCGAGCACACGCATGATCTCGACCCCCATTTCCGGAAAGTCGGTCACCATCTGGAAGAACAGGTCCTTGGTGATCTTGAGCGCGGTCAGCTCGCTGGTCGCGGTGACCGTGGCGGTGCGCGGGATATCGACCAGGATGGCGATCTCGCCGACGATGTCGTTCTTGCCGACTTGCGCCACGACGAGCGGGGTGTCCCGGGTCACGATCACGTCGGCCGTGCCCTCGATGATGATGTAAGCGGCATCGCCGATATCGCCCTGCTCGCAAAGCGATTGGCCTTCCTTGAAGGTGATCCGTTCGCTGGCAAAGCACATGAGCTTGAGCTTCGCCGATTCGATGTTGGCGAACAAAGGGATCTTGCGAAGGATCTCGACTTCCTGTTCGATGCTCACCGCTGTCCTCCCTGATTCCGGTTTATTCCGCCGCCATGATGCCGCTCAAGGCCGAGCCGGGTTTGTTCAAGTCCGCGAAGCTGCCCTGTTCGACGATCCGGCCCTCGTGCATCACCAGAACGCGGTCGAAACGGTCCGCGGAGTCCGGCCGTTGCAGCGTCCAGATCACGCCTTGGTCCGCGCGATACTCGAGAACCCGCTGCAACAGGCGTGTCTGCGAGGCGCCGTCGAGCACCGCGAGCGCATCGTTCACGATCAAGATTTCCGGGCGCTTGAGCAGCGCGCGGCCGAGCCCGATCTTCTGGCGCTGGGCGGGGCTCAGGCGCTTGCCGCCGACCCCGACCTCGTAGTCCAGTCCAACCTCGATCACCGTGACCCGCAGGCCGAGCCGGTCGAGCACCTCGGTCACGGCGCGGCCGACGATCTCCTCGGCCTGCGCCCGGCCGTAGGCGAGGCGCCCGAACAGGATGTTGTCCTGCAACGAGGCGGCGGCGTTGTAGGTGTCCGGACGGTAGAAGGCCACGGCGTCGGGATCGCGCTCGGCCAGGCGTTCGCCGATCAGCTTGCGGGCCTCCACGACCTTGGCCTCGACGTCCTGGTCGATCAACCCCAGACGGTGACGCGCCTCGACGTAATCGAAGGGCAGGCGGCGCAAGGCGAGCGCCTCGTCCGCGTCGAGCGTTTCCTTGCCATGCTTGTCGATCTTGGTGACCAGCGTGCCGAAGCTCGGTAGATCGTCGGCGTCGATGAAACTGAACTGATCGAAGAACGGGTGCCCCGGCGGCAGGTCGGCGAAGATCTCGACCATGGTGCGGGCGATGTTGAGGCCCATGTCGAGCATGCGCTCGATCAGCCCGGTCTCGGTCAGGACCTCGGTGACGAGCGGGTTCTCCGCCAACGCCCCGGCGCCGTATTCCGGCTTGGTCGGGGTGCCGAACAGGAGGTTCTCGGCCAGCGTCGCGTTGCCGTTGTAGTGCTCCGGGTCGAAGCGGATTACCAGGTTCTCGGCGTCGTCGGCGGCCAGGCGCGCGGGCAGCGCGGCGCGTGCGCTGAGCACCGCCTCGCAAGCCTCCGGTCGCGCGTCGGGGTCGATCGTGCCCTTCAAGCCGAAACGGTAGACGTCCTCCTCCAGTTCCACCAGGCTCAGAACCTCGGTGATCTTGCCGTGAAGATCCTCCGGGCCCCGAGCCCCGGCGGCCCCGTAATCGACCCATTCGGCCTCCGAGTCGAGCGTCGAATTGGCGGCGCGAAGGCTCTCGGCAACCCATGCGGCATGGCGCGCCGCCGCGGCGCCCTCGCGGGCGGGCGCGTCGAGCGGCCTGTGCTTCAAGCCGTAGATCAGGTTTTCACGCACCGACAGCGGGAACAGATAGGCGTCCTGGCCGACGTAGGACAGGCGCCGGCCGGTCACCGCCTGAGGCAACTCGGCCAGGTCGCGGCCGCCGATCTTGACGCTGCCGGTGGTCGGCGTCACCAGCCGGGCCAGCATCATGCCCAGGTATTCCTTACCGCTGCCGCCGGGGCCGATGATCGCCACATGGTCGTCGACCTTGACGGTGAAACTGACCGAGTCCACGAGGATGTTCTCGGTGTCGTCGAGGAGTCCCAGCGCGGAGACCACGATCTCGCCGGTCAGCGCCGGTCCGGCGTCATGCGCCGGATCCTGAACCGACGGATCGAGGATCTCGCTCGGCTGGAACTGGTCGACCACCTGTTCGTACTTGATCTGTATGTCGAGGCGCTGCTGGTCCCAGTCGATGAGTTCCTTGATGGGCCCCGGCAGGTCCTTGTAGGCGGCGATCACCGCGACCAGGGCGCCGATGTCGAGGTAACCGTAAAGCGCGAGCAATCCGCCGCCGGCGTAGAAGGCGAAGGGCGTCAGCTGGGCGAGAAAGTTGTTGAGAAACTTGACGAAGAACTTGCGCCGGAAGACCTCATAACGGATATCGAAGATGCGGCCCAGGCGCGAGGACATATCGGCGCGCTCGAAATTCGAGGTGTCGTGCGCGTGCACCTCGACCGCGCCCTCGATCACCTCGCCGATCCGCCCGGCGAACGCGCGCGCCTCAAGCACGCGTTGCCGGTTCAGGCGCAGGATCGGCTTGCGGAGCTTCGGAATGAGAAAAGCCTGGCCTAACACAACTCCCGCGGCCACCAGGCCCAGCCAGATGCTTTGCACCATAATGAAAGCCATGGCCGTCAAGGCCTGACCGCCGAGAAACGCGGGCGCGATGAAGGCGTCGCCGATGAAGCCGCCGAGCGGTTCCACCTCGTCCTTGATCATGGTGGCCATCTCGGCCTGCTTGAGCTTGCGCACCTGCATGATCGGAAAGCGCAGGATGCGGTCGCTCAGCTCGTAGCGCAGGCGGCGCAGCATGCGCTCGCCCAAGCGTCCCTTGTTCGTGTTGATGACGAACTTGAAACCGCCGTTGACGAAGACCAGGACGAGGAAAGCGAAGCTGAGCGCCAGCAGCAGGGTCTGCTGCTCCATCATGAAGCCGTCGAACAAAGCGACCGGCTGGCCGGTCAGCATCTCGCCGAACGGCAGTTCGATGGCCAAGAACGGCTGAACCGAGCCCGGACCGAGAAAGCCGTCGCCCATGATTCCCCGGTTGATGATGCGCTTCGGCACGTCGAGGGCGATGAAATAGAACGGCATCGACAGGAGCACCATCAGCAGAATCGAGATCTGCTCCCGCTTCGAGTGGTGCCAGATATATTTGAAGATGTTTGGTTCCATTCGGTTCCAAAGCCCGCCGCAACCGCCTCGACGAAACGCGCCCGAAAGGGCGCGAAGACCTTAACCCAAGCCGCCGGGGGGGTAAATGATAGCGATGGTCGATGATATCGGGTGGTTTCATGGGCACAGACAGGCCCGCCCGGGTCTGAACGGCCGGCCGGATGGCCCCGAGGCCCCCATGGTATGACTCTTTGCGCCACGCCGGCGCTGTGCCATAGTCGGGTCAAATCAAGGGCTTGGACCCAAGGCACGGGCTACGGGGAGGGGGTGCGGCATGGCGCACGGCCGCAAGAGCAAGCGCGTTCTCATTTACAGCCACGACAGCTTCGGTCTCGGCCATCTGCGCCGCTGCCGGGAGATCGCCCACAGCCTGGTCGCATCGGGCAGCGACCTGTCCGTCCTGATCCTGTCCGGCTCGCCCATCATCGGCAGCTTCGACTTCCGCGCGCGCGTCGACTTCGTGCGCATCCCCGGGGTCATCAAGCTGCGCAACGGCGAGTACACCTCGCTCAACCTGCACATCGATATCGAGCACACCCTGGCGATTCGCGCCTCGATCATCGAGAACACGGCCAAGATCTTCGACCCCCATCTGTTCCTGGTCGACAAGGAGCCGCTCGGCCTGCGCGGCGAGGTGCGCAGCACGCTCGCCGCGATGAAGGCGCGCGGCACGGCCTGCGTGCTCGGCCTGCGCGACGTCATGGACGACCCGGTGCTGCTCGCCGCCGAGTGGCAGCGCAAGAACGTCCTGCCCACGCTAAGCGACTACTACGACGATATCTGGATCTACGGGCTGCCGCAGTTCTACGATCCGCTGGCCGGCATCGCGCTTCCCGACTCGCTGCGCAAGAAGATGACCTTCACCGGCTACCTCAATCGCCACGTCCCCGAAACGGCGCCGATCTTCGTTCCGGACAAGATCTCCGATCCCTTCCTGCTGGTCACCGTCGGCGGCGGCGGCGACGGCGAGGAGATCATCGACTGGGTGCTGTCCGCCTACGAGACCGACCCCGACCTGCCGTATCCGGCGCTGCTCGTGCTCGGCCCGTTCATGGGCTCGCAGTACCAGGCCGATTTCCTGCACCGCGCCAACCGCCTCGACAACGTCGAGGCGATCACCTTCGACGCCCACATCGAGAGTCTGATGGCGCGCGCCAAGGCGGTCGTATGCATGGGCGGCTACAACACTTTCTGCGAGATCCTGTCCTTCGACAAGCGGGCGCTGCTGGTCCCGCGCACGACGCCGCGTATGGAGCAGTACATCCGCGCCACGCGCGCCCAAGAGCTGGGACTGGCGCGCATGCTGGTCGACGACGGGGTGCGCGATCCGCGCGCCATGATCACCGCCTTGCGCGATCTGCCGCAGCAGGCGCTGCCCTCCGACGTGGTGGTGCCGGGCCTGCTGGACGGGCGCGCCAACGTGGTTAAGCTGGCCGAGCAATGGCTCGAGCGCGGCCTCGACCGGCTCAAGATCGCCGCCGAGAGCGGGGATTTTCCGGTCGCGATCGGGCAGGGGGCGAAATAGCCGCGCACGGGCGGCTTGACGGCCGCGGACCGTGCTCTCTAACGTCTTATACCAAAGGTCGTTGATATTGACCCGTTTCATGGGGCACATCGGCCCGCCGGGCAGGCGCGGCGCGCGGCGCGATGCGGGACATCGGGCAAGCGCCGCAACGCACCCGGCGGGCCGATGTGCCCCACCCGTAGGGCCGGGCGCTTTTTGTCGCCAGCGGCGTCGCGCGTCGCTTGCGGTGTCGGGCACCGCGGCGCAACGCGCTCCTGACTGGCGACAAAAATCGCCGCGGTGAAACGGGTCAATATCAACGACCTTTGGTATAACAGGAAGGCATGTTGGGGGCGCCGTCTCGGTCCGTTTACAAGGAGGGCCATCCTTGGCATCCCGCCCGTTTCCCCTATTTCTCGCCGCCGGTCTCGTCCTTTGCCTTTGCTGGCCGTTGCCCCCGGCGGCCGCGGCCGAGGAGGCGCCGAGCGACATCGTCGGGCGCCTGAACGCGGTGCTCATGGAGGTCATGCAACAGGCCGACGAGCTCGGTTTTTCCGGCCGCTACGACCGTCTCGCCCCGGTGCTGAGCGAGGCCTTCAACTTCTCCCTGATGGCCCGGATCTCGGTCGGCCGGCATTGGCGCAAGCTGGCAAATAGCGACCGCGACCGCCTGGTGGATGTCTTCGGCCGCTTGAGCATCGCGACCTTCGCCGCCCGCTTCGACGGCTATAGCGGCGAGCGCTTCGAGGTGCTCGGCGAGAACCCGGCGCTGCGCAAGGCGATCCTGGTGCGCAACCGGCTGATCAAGAACGACGGCGAGGCGGTCGAGATCAACTATCTGCTGAAGACCGCCGAAGGGCGCTGGCGGGTGGTCGACGTCTTCCTCGACGCCAAGTACAGCGAGCTGGCGATGAAACGTTCCGAATACGGCGCGGTGATCAAGAACGCGGGCTTCGACGAGCTGATCCGTCGCCTGAACGAAAAGATCACCCAGCTGGCCGCGGAGGGCTAGGATCTGCACGCATGAAGAGCGTTGGCGTGGGATCCAGAGCCCCGGCCGCCGAATGACCGCTTGTGAACATCCCGCTGGAATTTGGAAGAGGGAATTTGAAAAAGGTTTGAATTTTTCGTCAGGGATCGATCCAGTAGGGACGCTCTTGGGTGAGCATCTTGAAGATGACGCGGCAGAGGTGACGGCCGAGGGCGCGGATGGCTTGGTTATGTCTCTTGCCTTCGGCGCGCTTTTTCTCGTAGTAGCGCTGCGATTGCGGGACCCGTTTGCGATGGTGATCGACGGCCGCCATCATCGCCGCCTTGGCGCGGGCGTTGACATGCTTCGGCGCCCTCGAGCCGCGGTGCTTGCCGGAACTGTGATCGAGCGTGGCCATGCCGAGATAGAGGGCCAGGCTGGCCTCGCTCCGGAAGCGCTCGACGGTTCCGATTTCACCGGCGAGCTCAGCCGAGCAGACAGCGCCATAGCCCGGGATGGAGGCGAGCTGGCCGGCGATGGAGGAACTCTCGGCGACCCGCGCCATCTGCTCTTCCAGGGCCTTGATCTGCTGTTTCAACTCGAAGATTCGTGCCGCATCCTGCTGGATCATGTCGCCAACCAGGCGGGCATCGTGACCGAAGAAGGCGCGGTTTTGCCAAGCCTGGATGGCATCGGCGTAGGTGGCGCCGATGCCGGGCACTTTGAGCAGGCTGGCGCGGCGCACCCGGGCCAGCTTGAGCAGTCCCTTGCGGCAGGTCAGAAAGTTCAGGAACCACAGGTTGCCGACTTCCCGGGTGATCTGCGAAAGCCCCGGCGCGACGGCCTGAAGATCGGCCTGCAGAGAGTTGAGCACGCGCACCCGTTCGTTGACCAGGCGACGCCGGCGCCGCGACAGGCGCTTGAGGATGTCGTTCTCCTCAGGGGTTGCCATGACTTCCTGCAGCACGTCGCCGGCCATCGGCAGGTGATCGCGGAGCTGGAACAGCTCCAGGGTCTTGGCCGCGTCGATCCGGTCGCTCTTGGCCGCGGCCGGAAAGATCTCCTTGAAGCGCGCCAGCTTCAGGTTGTTGACATTGAACAGCCGCCAGCCCCGCGCCTTGACCAGGCTGTCGAGCGGCCGGACGTGGCCATTGTAGCCTTCCATGGCGACGGCAATCGGATAGGGATGGCGCTTGGCGTGCCCCTCGATGCGGGCGAAGAAATCCCCGAATCCGGCCGCCGTATGCGGGATCTCGAATTCCTCGAGCAGACTGCCGTCCGTGAGACCGACGGCAACAGAGTGGCACCGCGAGCCGACATCGACGCCGACACGCAGTTGCAAAGCTTGGGGGTTCAGCATGGATCGCTCCTTCGGTAAACAAGACCGTCCGTTCATCCTTCGGTCTCGTCTACCTGCAGAGCCACGATCGCCACAGCGATCGGCACCATCCCGGTCGACCCGTCGGATGATGCAGGTGACGGGGGCGGCATTTCACAAGGAGTGAGCCCGGCAAGCCGGACCACTGACCCAAACAGCCACACCCCCGTCGGCGTCAGGCTAGCCGCCAACCACCGCCCCCGCCACCTGCAATGCAAGGAAAATCACCGCCACCACCGTGGATATGTGGATAACTCGCTGCCGCGAGTTCTCGCACATACCCACCGCGCAACAACAACAGCCCTTTCCTTACGAATTCCGATGGTAGACCCGAAGCGGAAGTCGAGGCTCACCAATTAGCGACACGCTATACCGAAGGCTTCAGCCATTTCGTCACCTCCATGACTCCTCCGGTTGCTTCCGGCTGGAGCGTTGGCCGGGTGGGACTTGCACCCACTGGAAAAGCGCCGCCTTACCACGGCGCACACTCTAAGCGGACGTTGATGACGCTGGACACGTGCTAAATCTGATTCTCAAATTACTCTCTCAATTCTATAGAATTGATTATCTCCTCTACAAGAGTGATTGGAGCATCTTCAGTCCAATCCGCGCAGTAATACCCCGTCACGATATCTGTGCCCGCGTCTCCAGATTCTTTACTTCCGTGCGGTCCGGTCAGGTACTTGAATGCGAAGCAATTAACCCCGTCAGCCGTAAACCGGACGCAATGATGGGCGTTACATTCGAAGGTCTCTAAATCACCTAAGCGGGCACCCCTCAGATTATTCCACATAGTCAAAACATTCTTGTCAATCTTGCCAACCCTTTTCCAATATTTTCCGGGTGGTAAGCGGTCGA
>JACZWN010000045.1:0-1909 GCA_022572105.1 Pseudomonadota bacterium
CCGGCGAGCGCCAGGGCGAGGGCGGCGAGGAGGGCGAGGGCGAAGCCGAGGAGCGCAAGCCGAGAGCGCGCGGCCGGGCGGCGCCGGAAGGCGGCGCGGTCGGGAACGGGGACCTCGGTTCGGCTCATGGCGATCCTCAAACGCCCCCCGGTGGGCGCCCTAGATTCTCAAGATCCGGGCTTCTGCAACTCGCACCAGATGGGGGTGTGGTCGGACGGCTTTTCCTTGTTGCGCGGCGCGCGGTCGATCTCCGATGCGGTGAGCAGATCCGCCGCCTGGGGCGAGAGCAGCAGGTGATCGATGCGCAGGCCGAAATCCTTCTGCCAGGCGCCGCCCTGGTAGTCCCAATAGGTGTAGCGCCCGGCCTCGGGATGAAACGCCCGGTAGGCGTCGGTCAGGCCGACGCCGGCGACGGCGTTGGAAGCCGGCCAGTCCACCTCGATCGCGTGCAGGCCCGCCGCGGCGGCCGGCCGGATGAACAGCGAGCGCATCGAGATCGACCGGTTGATCCGGATCGCGTGCTCGGTCCCGGCCGGCATCCAGACCGCGCGCTGCGGCGGCACGACCCAGCTGCCGGCCGCCACGGTCACCGTCATGACCCCCTGCGCGGCGTAGACCAGCTGGGCGCGCGCGTGCCGGTGCGGTTCGATCTCGTAGCCGCTCGGATAGTCGTTGGCGAGGGTCACGACCGGCCGCGGATTGTCGGAAAATTCCGCCGGGTCGGTGAAGGGTGTTTGTCTGGTTCGCGACATAACGTGGCAGAATAGCGCGAGACGGTCGCCAGGGCTATGGGCTAAACCAAGAGGGATGGGACCGGCACGAACGCTTTGGGGCCGGCACCAACGCTTTGGGTATGTCCACCATGTCCCACGACCGTCTGAGATTCCTGTTTCTCAACCTGGGCCACGCCTACGCCCATCTGTTCATGCTGCTCTACGCCACGGTGGTCCTGGTGCTCGAGCGCGAGCTCGGGCGCGACTACGGCGACTTGCTGCTGCCGTCCACCGCCGGCTTCGTGGCCTTCGCCGCGGGCACCATGCCGGCCGGCTGGCTCGGCGACCGCTGGAGCAAGCAGGGCATGCTCGCGGTCATGTTCCTTGGCCTGGGCGTGGCCAGCCTGCTCACGGCGCTGGCCGCGGGCGTCTGGCAAATCGCGGCCGGACTGGCGGCCATCGGGCTGTTCGCTTCGATCTACCATCCGATCGGCATCGCCATGGTCGCCGAGGAGGGGACCCGGGGGACGGGGCGGGGCGTCGGACGGGCGCTCGGGGTCAACGGGGTCTGGGGCAACATGGGCGTCGCGGCCGCGCCCTTGCTGGCCGGCACGCTCGGCACGGTCTGGGGCTGGCGCGCCGCCTTCGCCGTGCCCGGCGCGGTCGCGCTCCTGACCGGGCTCGGCTTCCTGCTGCTGATCCGCCACGCCCCGCCCGCCAAGGAGCGGCGTGCGCCACCGGCGGCGCGTCCGGCCAGCCGGGCGCTGATCCGGCGCGTGTTCATCTTCGTGCCCGTCGCCTCGCTGTTCGGCGGACTGGTATTCAGCGCCATGACCGTGGCGCTGCCGAAAATTCTGGCCGAGGCGCTGACCGCCGCCGGCGGCGATGGTCTGGTGTCCGGCGGTGGCGGTCTGATGTCCGCCGGCACCCTGGCGGCGGCGATCTTCGCCCTCGCCGCCTTCGCCCAGATCGCCACCGGGCGCGGCGTCGATCGCATGTCGCCGCGCGATTTGATGCTCATCCTCGCGGGCGGGCAGCTGGTGCTGTTCGTCCTCCTCGCCCAGGTCGCCGGCTGGCCGGTGCTGCTGCTCGGGCTCTTGGTGATGTCGCTGGTGTTCGGCGAGATTCCGATCCACGACGCCATGGTGGCGCACTACGGCGCGCCCGAGTGGCGGCCCCGCCCCCACCCCCGGCAA
>JACZWN010000045.1:1919-18152 GCA_022572105.1 Pseudomonadota bacterium
GGCCCGCATCTACGCGCTGAAATACGTGCTGTCGCTGGGCGTGAGCTCGGTCGCGGTGCCGATGATCGCTTGGCTGCACCTGGCCGAGGCGCCCGCCGGCAACGGCTTCGTCGGGCTCTATATCGCGCTCGCCGTGGCCGCCGCGGTCCTGGTCGCGGTCAGCCTGCTGCTGCCCGGGCGGCGCGAGTTGGCGGCCATGGTCCAGGCCGCCGAGGGATAAGGCCGCGAACCTTCCCGAGACCCCCCTCAACTCCACGGAAACGGGCTGTGGCTGGTCGGGTGCAGGCGGCCGCCCGGTTCATCATTGGCTTTACGAGACGGTCGCGAGTTGCGGCTCCTCGGTCTGCTCGGCCCGCGCCCCCGCGGTGGTCGGGTCGAACAGCTTGGCGACCTCCGTGATCTTGGTCGCGGGGAAGCCGCTCAGTTCCGCATGGCGGTGGATGATCGCCTCGTCCTTGGCCAGGTAGACACAGAACGTCTTGTTCGCGGCCACGTAGGACATGACCCACTGGATGTCCGGGGCCAGTTCGGCCAGCGCGGCATTGGATTTCTCCGCCGCCCCCTTGAGCTGTTCCCGGTCCAGGCTTCCGACCTCCGGGATGTCGCGCTCGATGATGTAGCGTCGCATATCCATATCCTTTCAATTCCTGCAATGACTGCTTGAGGTGCACTCAGCTGGTTTCGGGGTTGATCCCCGGCGGCGGCCCCGCGCTGGGCGTGGGTCCGCCCCCTCTCCACGGGGCGTAAGATCGGCGAATCGGGGCCTTGCCGCAAGACGGCGGTAATGACATATTACATGGTCATTTCGGCCAAGACAGTGTGTCATGCTCGATGTCACGATTCTTTTCCTCGAAGGTGGCCATTCATCGACCGCGGTCGGGCCGATGGAAGTCTTCGGTTCGGCCGGGGTCTTGTGGAACGCCCTCCACGGGCAGGAGAGGGAGCCCTATTTTCGGGTGTCCACCGCCTCGATCGACGGTGGCCCGGTGCATGCCGAGGGACCGGTAAGACTTATCCCTGAGCACGCCATCTCCGCGATCCGGAAAACCGACCTCATCCTGGTGCCGTCCGGTGGCCTGGATATCGATTCCATGGCGACGCGTAACGCGGAGGCCATTGCGTGGATGCGCAAATGGCGAAGGAAGGGCGCCGCGATCGCCGGCGTCTGCTCCGGGGTGGCGCTGCTCGCGGATTCGGGTCTGTTGGACGGCAAGCGGGCGACGACCCACTGGGCCCTGGCCGAGGAGTACGCCCGCAGGTACCCGAAGGTCCGTTGGCAGCCCGAGTACATGGTGACGGAAGACGACAACCTGTTCTGTTGCGGTGGGGTGAACTCAGCGCTCGATCTCAGCCTCTATCTGGTCGAGAAGTATTGCGGCCGGGACATCGCCATGTTGTGCGCGAAGTCGCTGATCATCGAAATGCCGCGCATGTGGCAGTCGGGCTTTGCCGTGCTTCCGCTGCAAATCTCGCATCACGACGACGCCATCCGCCGGGCCGAGGAGTGGATTCACGGGAACTGGCAACGGGATGTCCGCGTCGACGACCTGGCCGCGCGGATGGGCATGAGCCCGCGCAACTTCGCGCGCCGCTTCAAGCTGGCGACCGGCGAAACACCGCTCGGCTATCTCCACGAGCTGCGCATCGCCGTGGCCAAGCGGCTGCTGGAGGACGATTACAGGACCATCCAGGAGGTCAGCAGCGCCGTCGGGTACGATGATGTTGCGTTCTTTCGGAACCTCTTCAAGCGCCACACCGGCGCTTCGCCCAGCGACTATCGCCGCCGCTTCGGGCGGACGATCGCGGCCGAGTGACGCGCGGGGTTAGGGCCTAACCTCCCCCTAACTCCACGGAAACGGGCTGTGGCTGGTCGGGTGCAGGCGGCCTTCGGCATAGCGCGAGAAGCGGAACGGCTCGAGCAGCGCGCTCACGCCGCCCAGGAGCTCCTCGGCGACCAGCTTGCCGACCCCGATCATCTTGTAGCCGTGGTTGGAGTCGGCGATCACGGTGACGTTCTCGCGGAAGCGGTCGAACACCGGGAAGGAATCGGGGGTGAAGCAGCCCAGGCCGCCCGAGGGCTCGCGGTTCTTGTAGAGCCCGATCCGGCCCTCGAAGCGCTTCTGGCAGAAGGCGAGCGCCGAGCACCACATATGGGCGAAATTGTCGTCGACCACGAACTCGGGCGACTCGGGCCCATAGGGGTCGACCGCGACCTCGCCCGCCGGCCGCTCTACCTTGACCGGCATGGCGCCGCCCTGGATGCCGCCGAAGTTGGCGTCCGGCTTGTAGTAGATGCCCCACATCTCCTCGGTGATCAGCGCGCCGTCGACGTCTGAATGCAGCGGCGCGTCGGTATCGACGTGGATGACCGGCGCCGTCGCGCCGTCGTTGGTCTTCTGCAGCGCCGGATCGACGCCCAGCGTCCCCTCCTCGAGCGCCCAGAAGCGCCACATGGGGATGTCCTCGTGCAGCGTGCCGTCCTTGCCCCTGATGGTAATGGTCTCGGGCAGATCGAGCATGGCCCAGAGCGCGTTGATCCAGGGCCCGACCGCGACCACGACCTGCTCGCAGCCGATCGTGCCCCGGTCGGTCTCGACGGCGGTGACGGCGTCCGAGCCGCGGCCGCTGGTGAAGCCGGTCACCGTGACCCCGGTCAGGATGCGCACGCCCAGGTTCTCGGCCTTGGCCGCCAGGCCATAGATCGAGGCGGTGTTGTTGGCGTAGCCGCCCTTCTTCTCGTGCAGCACCGAGGTGATGCCCCGGGCCTGCCAGTCGTCGAACAGGCCCTTCATGTAGGCCGTGGAGTCGGCCGCGCCCTCGATGAAGACCGAGTCGTAGCCGATCGCCCGCTGCTGTTCGTGGATTTCGGCGACATCCGCGCGCATCGCCTCGGGCGAGATCTGCAGGTAGCCGACCGGGTGGTAGCTGAACGCCTCGGGGTCGCTCTCCCAGACCTCGACGCACTGGGCCATGAGCTCGCGCATGGCCGGCTGGTAGTAGTTGTTGCGCACCACGCCGCAGGCGATGCCGCTGGCGCCGGCCGCGATCGCGGTCTTGTCGACCACCAGGATGTCCCGGCCGCCGCCCTTGCCTTGGGCCTCGAGCCTCTCGGCCAGGTGCCAGGCGGTCGAAAGGCCGTGAATTCCGGCCCCGATGATCAGGTACGTGACGTGGCGCGGCATGACCATGGCGGAGTCCTCCAGGGGTGTCTTGGGTTCACCTAAGCGCAAAGCGCAGGGCCGCACAATAGGAATGCGCACCGCGCCGTAGTGCCCAAGCGACCCCCCACTGGCGCCGATACGACAGGGGACGGGCACGCGTTGGAGAAACAGGAAGCCCGCCGCAGAGTAGCGAAGGCGAGCGGGGAAAAAGCCGACCGAGATAGCTTCGTCGGCCCGGCGTCGGCCACAGCTCTGCCCTCGCGCAAAATTCCTGTTTTTTGCACCATCCCTCAGATAGGGTGTCTCCGTACAGGGTTGGAGGTACAACGCGGGCGGCAAGAACGCGCTGCGGGACATGTTATGGCCAACTTCAAACCAAGGAAATTAATCGGAGAGTGGCGCGAGGGGTTCGCTCTCGATCTTCAGACACTCAGTAGCGAGTTTATGGGTCACGACGAATTTGGTCATCCGAGATTCGACACGAAACGTTCTGGTATTGGGGAGTTGCTCTATCAACTGAAATACAAGTCCAACATGGACGCCGTCCAAGAGATCGTCAAAGCGGTAGAGAAGTTCATGAAAGCTTGGAACCCAACCGTTGACATTCTCGTTCCTGTCCCGCCGTCAACGTACCGCGCCGTGCAGCCCGTGCTTGTTCTGGCAAAAGCGATTGGCGAGCGGCTCAGAATTCCGTTGGCCGATTGTGTGACGAGAACGCGCGACATCCCGGAGCTGAAGAACGTTTCTGACCTCGACGAAAGATTGAAACTTCTTGAGGGGCTGCACACCGTCGATAAGTCGGCCACGCGAGGCAAGAGCGTCTTGCTTTTCGACGATCTGTATAGATCGGGAGCCACGATGAACGCGATCACGACCGAGCTATACGAAGCTGGGAAAGCAACCGACGTGTTTGCCCTGGCGATCACGCGGACACGGAGCCACCAATGACGAAAGTCTTTATAGGCGGCTCGCGGCGCGCTTCCCGATTGGACGCTCAGTTTCGGGAGCGGCTAGATAATATCATGAAAAAGGGGTTCCCGATCGTAATAGGCGACGCAAACGGAGTTGATAAGGCCGTTCAACAATACCTCCACAGCAAACACTATCAGAACGTAGAGGTATTTTGTTCGAATGGGATTTGCAGAAATAACATTGGTAACTGGCCAACCCGTAGTATTCCGGTCGAGACTCGCGACCGAACCGCTGAATTTTATTCAGCGAAAGACCGCGTCATGGCGAAAGAGGCAACGGTCGGCTTGATGATGTGGGACGGAAGGAGTGTCGGAACCCTGCTCAACGTGTTCCGGCTTCTTAGCCTGAAAAAAAAGGCCGTGATTTACACTGTTCCCGAGAAACGCTTTCTGGAGTTTCGGAGCGGTGTTGAGTGGGAAAATTTCATAGCAAGCCGTGATGTTGGGCTGAGGCACAAAGTCGAGCAACGGGCCAAACTCGAAACTGCGCCGAAGAACCAGCCGTTCCAAAAATCGTTCTTCGGTTAGCGACGTGCACACCAGCCGGGCGCTGAGCGGCGGACCCTGGAACGAGCAGTGAGAGCGTTCAACTCCCCCTCCGAGTCATGCAGTACGATCAGCAGGAACGGAACGGCTGATCTTGTTTTCCTGAGCGGACCTACGGCAAAGCGGCGAGAAAGGGCTGCTCTTGGCCGAGGGTAGCCGTTCGCACCAATTTAAGAGAAAAGGATATCACTGCACCTAAAGAAGTGGTGGGCGGCGACTCTCGCCGCCGCCCACCTGCTTGAGCATGGCGTTGATTACCGTCCGGTGCTGGATGATCTGATTCCGGGACTTGTCGCTGCCCGTTCCCAGCCCTATCGTCTGCGCCTCGCGTGGCACCGGGGAGGGAACCCGCGCATGGCCGAAACCTACGACGCCGTCGTCGTCGGCGCCGGCGTGGTCGGCGCCTCGACCGCGTTCCACTTGGCCAAGCTGGGCGGCTTGAAGGTCTGCGTCGTGGATCGCGGCCCGGTCTGCGGCGGCGGCACGGCGAAGTCCTGCGCCATCGTGCGCAGCCACTATTCGGTGCCGAGCAACACCGCCCTTACCCTGCGCAGCCTGGAGATGTTTTACAGTTTCCCGGACTGGCTGGAGCAGACGGAGGCGGACGCCGGCTTCGTCAACTCGGGCTATCTCATCATTGCGTCCGAAGGGGATTTCGCCGACAAGCTGCGCGGCAACCTTTCCATGCAGGCGGACGTGGGGGCGGAGACCTTCGTGATCTCGCGCGAGGACGCGAGAGACCGCCACCCGCTGCTCGACCTGGAGGATGCGGCGGTCATCGGCTACGAGCCCAACTCGGGCTATGCCGACCCCTACCTGACGACAACCAGTTTCATAAACGCCGCGCGCGCCAAGGGCACGGTGGTGAAAAGCGATTGCGCCGTGACGGGGCTCATCGAAAAGGCCGGGCGCGTGACCGGCGTGCGCACGCAGGACGGCGAACTCCACGCGGCCCACGTCATCTCGGCCATCGGGCCCTGGACGCGGACGCTGACCGACGGCCTCGGCCTCGAGATCCCGCTCGAGGTCTCGCGCCACATCGTTTTAACTTTTAGAGGCGCTGCGCCCTACGCGCCCGACCTGCCCATCGTCAAGGACCTGACCACGGCCAACAAGATGTACTGCCGGCCGGCCAGCGGCGGCGTGGTGCTGGTTGGCACCGGCGACCACGGCGATCCGGTCGAGCACCCGGACGCCATGGACGAGAACGTCGCCGACGACTTCGTCCTGCATCAGGGCGGCCAACTGGCCCACCGCATGCCCAGCTTGGCCGAGGCCAGGCTGACCGCGAGCTGGGTCGGCCCCTACGACATCACGCCCGACTGGAACCCGGTGCTGGGGGCCGCGCCGGGGCTGGACGGGTTGACGCTGGCGTTCGGATTCTCGGGGCACGGCTTCAAGCTGGCCCCGGCGGTGGGCCTCGCCCTGGCGCAGCAGGTGCTCGGCCGGGAACCCGACGTCGACATCGCGGCTTACGGGCTGGACCGCTTCGCCGAGGGCCGGCTGCTGACCGGCGTCTACGGCGTCGGTTCGATCTCCTAACGCCTCTTGGGTTTCGGCCGGGTGAGGGCGTAGTCGATGGACTTTCTCGCCCAGGTGGCCAGTTTTCTCCTGTCCTCCCGGTAACTCCGGGGGACGACCACATAGTCCTTCTTGATCGGGCCGTTGGGGAAATAGCGCAGGGGCTTGGCGCCCTTCTTCTCGAGCCTGACCCGCGAGTCCTCGGGCAGTTTCAGCGCCAGGCCGACCGTGGTCAGGGTGATGCAAATACGCCCGTTGGCATAGGCCGCCGCGCCGCTGAAGAAGTGCTTGACCTCGAACTCGATCTCCGGCGGCAGCTTGCGGGCGGCCGGCGCGAGCAGGGCTTCCAGCTTTTCCAGGTATTCCTTGGCCATGGGGCGCCCATCTTGTGGCCGCCTGGTATGAAACTCAACGAATGAGTTGCCGCCCGCCGATACCGGTTACGATACCGGGCGCGCCGACTCCGGCGTGGTTCCTTTGGGGAATCGAACTTGCCGATGGCCTTGCCGCTCCACATTGTCGCCCTGGTCCTGCTGGCCGCCGTGCTGCACGCGACCTGGAACGCCGTGATCAAGGCCGGCGAGGACCGGGCGCTGACCATGGCGCTGGTGATCGGGACGGGGTCGGTCCTGGCCCTTCCGGTGCTGCCCTTCGTCCAGGTCCCGGCGGTGGAGAGTTGGCTCTACCTCCTGCTCTCGTTCCTGCTTCACGTCGGGTACTTTTTCTTCCTGCTGCAGGCCTACAAGGTCGGCGACCTGAGTCACGTCTATCCGGTGGCGCGCGGGGCGGCGCCGCTCCTGGTCGCCGGCGGGGGCGCGGTCTTCGCCGGCGAGGTGCTTTCGCCCGCTGCGCTGGCCGGTCTGCTGCTGGCCTCGCTGGCGATCGCGAGCTTCGCGTTCGAGCGCGGCTTGGCCACGCCGCGGCAAACCAAGCCCGTTGTCTTCGGCCTGGTCACGGCGGTTTTCATCAGCTCCTATACCGTGACCGACGCGCTCGGCGTACGGGTCTCCGGCAGCCCGCTCGGGTTCATCGCCTGGTTGTTCCTGATCAGCGGCGTTCCGCTGGTCGGATACGCGCTGATCGCGCGCCCCGGCGCGCTCGGGCCCTATGCGCGCGCCCACTGGAAGGCGGCGCTGTTCGGCGGTACGATCTGCGCGCTCGGCTACGCCTTGGTGATCTGGGCGCTGACCTTCGGCGCCATGGCGCATGTCTCGGCGCTGCGCGAGACCAGCGTGGTCTTCGCCGTGCTGATCGGCTGGATCCTGCTCGGCGAGCCGTTCGGCGGCCGGCGCGTCGCCGCCTCGGTCCTGGCCGTGGCCGGAATCGCGATCATGAACCTTGCGGGCTGAGCGTCGATTGGGGCATGTGATCGGGACACGGCAGAATCACGAGCGGGCCGAATCACGAGAGGGCGGGGGAGGCCCCGACATGCCGGAGACCACCGTCATCGAGAACGCCGCCTGGGTCGTCGCCTGGGACGCGGCCGGCGGCGGTCACACCTATCTGCGCAACGCCGACGTCGCCTTTTCCGGCGACACTCTGGTACACGTGGGTTCGGGCTACGACGGTCCGGCCGAGCGCCGGATCGACGGCGCGAATCTCTTCGTCCTGCCCGGGCTGATCGACGTTCATTCCCACCCCCTGTCCGAGACCATGAACAAGGGCTTCGCCGAGGACGTGGGCAACCCGCGCCTGGGCTGGAGCGGCCTCTACGATTTCATGCCGGCCTACGGCCCCGACGATGCGGGCAAGCTGGCCTCGGCCGAGGTCGCCTACGCGGAGCTGCTGCTCTCCGGCGTGACCACGTTGGCCGACCTGTCGGGGCCCTATCCGGGCTGGCTGGATCTGATCGCGCAGAGCGGCCTGCGCGCCTGCCTGGCGCCGGCGTTCCGTTCGGCCCGCTGGTACACCGACAACGGCCACGAGGTGAAGTACGACTGGTCCGAGGACGGCGGCCGGGGCGCGTTCCGAAACGCGCTCGAGGTGGTCGACCGGGCGCTCAACCATTCGAGCGGGCGCCTGAGCGCGATGCTCATGCCCTCGCAGATCGATACCTGCACGCCGGAGCTTCTGCGCGACGCCCGGGCGGCGGCCGAGGAGCGCGACGTGCCGCTGCAAATCCACGCCTCGCAAAGCCTGGTCGAGTTCCACGAGATCACCCGCCGCCACGGGCTGACGCCGATCCAGTGGCTCGAGTCGATCGGCTTCCTGGCGCCGCGCGCGATCGTCGCCCACGCCATCTTCCTCGACAGTCACTCCTGGATTTCCTGGGGCACCAACAAGGACCTCGAAATCCTGGCCGCGAGCGGCGCCTCGGTGGCGCACTGCCCGAACAACTTCCTGCGCCACGGCATGGTGCTGGAAAGCTTCGCGCGCTATCGGGACGCGGGCGTGAACGTCGGCATCGGCACCGACACCTTTCCGCACAACATGCTCGAGGAGGTACGCATCACCGCCCTGCTCGGGCGTATCCAGCCGCGCAGCCTGGACGGCGCACGCACGGCGCAGGTCTTCGAGGCCGCGACCCTGGGCGGCGCGCGGATGCTGGGGCGCGACGACATCGGCCGCCTGGCGCCCGGCGCCAAGGCCGACCTGGTGCTGGTCGATCTCGAGCATCCGGCCATGAAGCCGCTGCGCGACCCCTTGCGCAGCCTCATTTACACCGCTGCCGACCGGGCCGTGCGCCACGTCTACGTGGGCGGCGAACAGGTGGTGCGCGACGGCCGGGTGCTGACCCTCGACCACCGGGGCGCCTTGGGCCGTCTGGAGGAGGCGCGGGAGCGCGCCGAGGCGCGGGTGCCTGAGCTTGACTGGGGCGGGCGCACGGGCGTGGAGCTCGCGCCGCTCTCGCTGCCGCTCGCGGAGGAATGACGCCGGTGGCGGACAGCCATAAATTGGCCCGTTTTGGCCCGTAACCTGTCTCGCCTGTGAGGAAACCCACGACCCATCTCGGGAGGAGATCATGAGCGCCGCGCGCCCCACGGCCCGCCGAATTCTCGGACAAGTAATTTATATCTTTGTCTTTTTCAGTCTCGCCTTCGCCGTCCTGCCGGCCCGGGCCGCGCCCGGCGAGCTCGTGCTCGAGCGGGTCATGCTGTCGAGCGGCGGGGTCGGTTACTTCGAGTATTCGGCCGAGGTCGAGGGCGATACGGAGCTCGCCCTCAAGGTCAATCTCGACCAGGTCGACGACGTGCTGAAAAGCATCGTGATCTACGACGATGCCGGCGGCGTCGGCCAGGTCCGCCTGCCGGGGCGGGAGCCCTTGACCCAGGTGTTCCGCGACCTGCCGTTCGGGCCCGATGCGCTCGAATCCCCGGCGGCGTTGCTCAACAGCCTGCAAGGCGCCGAGGTCCGCGCGACCGGCGATCGCGACCTCGTGGGGCGCATCCTCGGCGCCCGGGCCGAGACCGTGACGCTCCCCAACGGCCTGGGCACGACCGTCCGCCACCGGGTCAGCCTGATCACGCCCGAGGGCGTTCGGCAGTTCATCCTGGAGCAGGCCGAGACGGTCGCGTTCACCGACCCGGAGCTGCAGGCCCAGGTGAACGAGGCGCTCGAAGCCATCGCCGCGCACCGGGTCCAGGACAGCCGCACGCTGAAGATCGCGGTCGAGGGCGAGGGCCGGCGCACCGTGCGCGTCGGCTACGTCATCGCGGTGCCGCTGTGGAAGACCTCCTACCGCCTCCGCCTGCCGGCGGTCGGTGAGGAGGGGCCGGCGCGGCTGCGCGGCTGGGCCCATGTCGACAACCTGAGTGGCCAGGACTGGAACGGCGTCGAACTGACCCTGGTTTCCGGCAACCCGGTGACCTTCCGCCAGGCGCTCTACAGCGCCTATTTCGTCGACCGGCCCGAGGTGCCCGTGGAGGTGCTGGGCCGCGTGCTGCCGCGCCTCGACCGGGGCGTCATCGCGTCGCGCGAAAAGAAGGCGGTGGGCCGGGGCGGCCAGGCCTTCGACCAGGACTTCCGGCTCCAGCAGCGGCTCGCCATGGCGCGCCTTGGAAGCATGATGGCGGAAGTAGACGAGGCGTCGGCGATGGCGAAATCGGTTGCCACGGCGCCGGCGGGCGCTCCCGTCGTCGCCCGCCAGCCACTGACGCCGGCGGCCATGGTGGCGGCCCAGGCCCAGGAGGCGACCACCCAGGTGGTGTTCCGGGTGACGCGCCCGGTGACCGTGGCCGATGGCCAGTCGCTCATGGTCCCGATCGCCGACCGCGAGATGCCGGGGGTGCGTCTCGCGCTCTACCAGCCGGCGACCCACGCGCTTCACCCGCTCGCCGCGGTGCGTCTGGTCAACGACGGCGAGACCGGCCTGCCGCCGGGCAGCCTGACGCTCTACGAGATCGGCGAAGACGGGGCGACCGCCTACATCGGCGACGCGCGCCTCTCGGTCCTGCCCGCCGGCGACGAGCGCCTGGTCAGCTTCGCGCTCGACCAGAAGGTGCGCATCGACCGCGAGAACAAGGCCAAGCAGCGCATCCTCAAGGGCCGCATCAACAAGGGCATTCTCGAGCTCACGCTGGTCGACGAGCAGACCACGCTGTACCGGATCAAGGGCCCGGCGCGCGAGCCGCGCCGCGTGCTGATCGAGCAGCCGGTGCGGGCGGGTTGGAAGATCATCGCGCCCGGGCCCGAGGACGTCGAGCTGACCGAGAGCTACTACCGCATCCATAAGGACCTGGAGGCCGACAGCGAGGCGACGGTCGAGGTCACCCTGCAGCGCTCGCGCCTGCAGACCATTCAACTGGTCCGTATGACCGACGAGCAGCTCGTCGCCTACGCCAAGGCCGGCGAGCTGGACCCGGAGCTGCGCAAGGCGATCGCCAGGATCGGCGACCTGCGCCACGCCGTCAGCCAGCACCAGCGGCGGCTCGATCAGTCGACGAAATCGCGCAAGCGGATCTTCGAGGAGCAGCAGCGCATCCGCAACAACCTGGGCCGCATCCCGTCCAACAGCGACCTCTACCGGCGCTACCTGAAGAAGCTGAACCAGCAGGAGGACAAGCTGGAGCGCATCGACACCGCCATGACCAAGGCGCAGGACGACGTGGACCGGGCCAAGGACGCGCTCACCGACTACATCGCGGGGCTCGATATGTGAGGGGCGGGGCGCCCGTCACAATATCTGGCTCAGGAACTCCTTGGTGCGCGGGTCCTTGGCGTCGGTGAAGAAGCTGGCCGGGGGCCCGTGCTCGACGATGACGCCGCGGTCGGTGAAGTAGATGTGGTTGGCGATCTCGCGCGCGAAGCCCATCTCGTGGGTCACCAGGATGCAGGTCATGCCCTCCTCGGCCAGCTCCTGGATGGTGAACAGGACCTCTTTCACCGTCTCAGGGTCGAGGGCCGCGGTGATCTCGTCGAACAGCATGATCTCGGGGTTCATGGCCAGCGAGCGGGCGATCGCGACGCGCTGCTGCTGGCCGCCGGAGAGCTCGCCCGGATAGCTCTGCTCCTTGCCCTCCAGGCGCACCTTCTTGATCAATCTGGCGGCCCTTTCCTCGACCTCCGCCTTGGGCTGCTTGAGCACGTGGATGGGCGCCATCATGACGTTCTCGATCGCGGTCTTGTGCGGGAACAGGTTGTACTGCTGGAACACCATGCCGACCTTCTTGCGCAGCTCCAGTTTGTCGAGCTTGGGGTCGTTGACCTCGATGCCCTCGACCTTGATCGAGCCCTTCTGGATATCGTTGAGCGCATTCACGCAGCGGATCAGCGTCGACTTGCCCGAGCCCGAGGGCCCGATGATGCAGATCACCTCGCCCTTCATCACGTCGAAGGAAACGCCCTTGAGCACCTCCAGGTCGCCGAAGGACTTGTGCAGGTTCTTGATGCTGACCATGGGCTGGTCGGGGGTCCAACCGGTGTTTGTCACCGTTTCACTCATCTCGAACGTCCCCTCAAATCTTGACCGCGAAGCGCTTTTCGAGCCGGATCGACCAGCGCGCGATGGGGTAGGTGTAGAAGAAGAAGATTAGCAGGAGGAACAGATAGAAGGGCCAGATCAACTCGGGCCGGTCGCCCTCGGCGTTGAGCGCCTGGGCGGTGTAGCTCACGGCTTCCTCGACCCCCATGATGGAGCAGATCGGCGTCGCCATGGCCAGGATGCAGTACCAGTTGATCCACGGCGGGATCATCCGCTTGACGCACTGCGGCAGGATGATCATCCACAGGGTCTGGCGGCGCGAGAAGGCCAGGCTCTCGGACGACTCCCACTGTCCCGCCGGGATCGACAGCACGGCGCCGCGGACGATCTCTGAGATGTTGGCCATGACCGGCAGCGAGAAGCCGATCACCGCCTTCATCCAGTCCGGCACCGGCACCACGACGAAGCCGAAGTCGAGCTCGAAGGGGAACAGCAGCATGATGGCGAATAAGAGCACCAGCCAGGGCGAGTTGCGGAAGAACTGGGTCACGACCCACGAGCCGCCCCGGACCGGCGCCAAGAGCGAGATCTGCATCAGGCCGAGCGCGATGCCCACCACCGTGCCGATAGCCATGGCGAAGAAGCTGATGATCAGGTTGAGCGCGAAGCCCTTGAGCAAGAAGGGCGTCCACTTGACCAGCGCCTCGAAGGGGCCGATCAGGCCCGGCGCGGCGGCCGCCTGGGCGACGCCGGTGACGAGGACGAAGAGCGCCGCCATCCAGATCACGTGGCGGCGCTCCAGATTGAGCCGATAGGTTCCCTCGCACCGCTCGATGAGCGCCTTGCGCCGGGTGATCTCCGCCACCGGCAAGAGCACGGGCAGATCGGTCCTCGGCGCGGCGTCCACACCGGGCAGCGAGCGGTATGTTCCTTGCCGCGCGCCGAGCATCAGTTGTACCCCAGGATTATCATCTTGCGTTCCCACTTGTGCATGAGCCAGACGAGAATGCCCACGAGCACGATGTAATAGATGAACAGCACGAACATCATCTCAGTCACGTTGACGTTGTCGGACCAGATCTGGTTGGCCGTGTACATCATCTCGGGAACCGCAATCGCGTAGGCCAGCGTGGTGGTCTTGAGCAGGTTCACCAGGTTGTTGTTGAGCGCCGGCAGGCAGACCCGGAAGGCGAGCGGGAAGATGACATAGATGAAGGACTTGAGCCGCGTGTAGCCGAGCGCCTCGGCGGCCTCGCGGGTTGCGGTCGGCACCGCCTCGATGCCGGAGCGGAAGATCTCCACGTTGAAGGCGCCGGCGAAGAAGCTGAGCGACACCACGGCCCAGCCGAAGTTGCCGATCAGCGGCTCATTCCAGCCGCCCATGTCGACCAGCGGCATCAGCCCGGCGCGCTCCAGCGTCGTGCCAACGACAAAGTAGAAGAACAGGATCTGCACGAAGGGCGGCGTGTTGCGGAAGAACTGGATGTAGCCGGCCATGACCAAGCGCACGATGCGCGATTTCGCGCCCTGCGCCCAGGCGCCGACGATGCCGACGACCAGGCTCAAAATCAGGCAGATGACGATCAGCTTGAGCGAAGTCCAGACCGCCGCGATGAAGCGCTCGGACTCATACTCTTCGTAAAAGATAACGAAGTTGAGGCCGGTGGTGTCGTAAAGGTCGCGGAAAAAATCGGCGAAGACTTCCACGGGGCCCCCCTCGAACCACGGGCATCACGGCCATCTGCCGTGGCCGATGCGAAAGGCGGCGCGGCCCGCTCGGGCGGACCGCGCCGTCTCCCATGAGGCTTATTTAGGCTGATAGGCCTCGAACTTCTTGTTCATCGCGCCGAGATAGGCGGTGGACTGGATGCCCCACTTCTTCTCCAGCTCGATGAGGCGGCCGGTGCGATGCCAGTTGTAGATCATGCCGGACATGAAGTTGCCCCAGATGCCGTCCTTCTCGTCCAGGGGAACCGCCAGGCCCCAAGGCGTATCGTCCTCGGTCGCCATCGGCATCTCGTAGTCGTCGTACTGGCCGGACGCGAGATCGGCCATGATCGAGGAATCGTCGTAGACCCAGGCGATGCACTTGCCGTCGCGCAGCGCCTGCTTGGCCTCGGCGTTGCCGACGAAGGCGACGATCTTGGCGCCGTAACGCTGGGACACCTGCTTGTTGTAGAAGGCGCCCTGCTTGCCGCAGACCGGCTTGCCGCGCAGGTCTTCCCACTTGCTCACCGCGCCCTTCTTGGCCAGCACGTTGGTGCCCGAGGTGTAGTAGTTGGGGTCGGTAATGCCCACCACCTTACGGCGGTTGGCCTTGTCGGACATGGTGGCGATCATCAGGTCGATCTTGCCCTGCTGCAGGAACTGCATGCGGTTGGACGACTGGACCGGGATGAGCTCCAGTTTGACGCCCAGCGCGTCGGCCACGTCCTGGGCCATGTCGATTTCCATGCCGACGATCTTGCCGTCCGAATTGCGGAACCCCCACGGCTTGTAGTCGGCTTTGACTCCGACCACCAAGGTGCCGCGGTCCAAGACCTTCTTGAAGCGGTCGTTCTGGGCCTGGGCCTGGCTTGCGCTCAGCGCCAACGCGAGGCCGACCGTAACGGCCAGAGCCCCCAAGACTGTACGTTTCATCGTGTTTACCCTCCCTCAGTTAACTTACTACGGAACAACGATTATTTCATCCGTTGCGGCGGCTCGGACCAACCCCGAACCCCCCGTTCGGGACCCAGCATAGCGGCATTGGGCCCGGCGGGAAATGATAAGTGTGTTAACGGCCGGGCCTTCCGGCGGCCTCCCCAGACGGTGTCTCCGAGCACGGCTCCCCGCAATTGCCGCTTTTTGCGCTGTGTACGGCTGGGGGGACTAGTTGACCCAATACTCCTGCAGTTCATGCCCCGTTAATTCCGTGGACCGTATGCGGCCGACGGCCTGCGTCCCGGCGCGCCGCACGACCATTCCCATCAGACCTTCGATCAGCACCAGTGGCGCCACATGAGATGGGAAAAATTGCGGGCTTTCGGTCTCCACGAGGAAACAGTTCGATGCGATCCCGACATAGGGTGACTGGAGGCTGTCGGTGATAGCGATCACCGCTGCCCCCGCTGCGCGGGCGATTTCGGCGGCGCGAACCGGGCGGTCGCCATAGGGCCGTGTCGAGACGACAAAGGCCACATCTTCGGGGCCGAGTTTCGCCATCTCCGTTGCCCACAAGGCGCCGTCCGCCCCCGCGACCCGCCAGTTGTCGAATGCCATGCCCGCCATGCAGCGAAAATATTTGACCAGCACCAGCCCACTCGTGGTGCCAAACAGCACAACCTTGCGGGCGCCGACGAGGACATCGGCGGCCGCGCGCAGCTTGTCCAGCTCCACGGTCTCCATCAGTTCCTGAACGTTTTCGATTGCCGAGCGGGCCTGAGCAAAAAACACGCCGGACTTGTCCGCCCGACCATCCCCGGATGACAATTGCAAAAGCGCTTGCGCCTTGTCGGCGAGGACGCGGTTGCGCCGCTTCAACTCGCCGCGGCAGATTTCGCGCAAATCCTCATAGGTTTCGCAATCGAGCGCGCGGGCAAGCCGCGACAGGGTCGGCGGGGTCAGGTTTGCGGTCTTGGCGACTTGACGCAGGGCGCGCGTCGCTACCTCATCCGGATGCGCCATGACAAACTCGGCCGCAATTCTCAGCTTCGGGCTGAGGCTGTCCAACCGGCTCATGACCCGATCCTGTAGCGATTCTGATGCCTGCAACGGACGCTTTCCGAAATTTCCGATGGACACGGTTGGCGGTCATGTAATATATGTATCGGTGCTTCGACATAATTGAAACACTTGTTACAGATAGAGTCAAGAGCCGAGAATGAGACCCGTGCGTAGGGTGGTTTCAAATTGTTGTACGGGCCGCGGAGAGGCCAGCGATTCGGAGTGCCGGCCGTGAGCACGGCGTCTTCGCACTCCGCTCAGGGCGGTGGCGAAGTTTCCAAGGGCTCCAAGAGCATAGCAAGGCGTCTTGGCGCGTGGGTGGCCGATGTGTCACGGGATCAGGTGCCGGAAGAGGCGCTTCACATTGCCCCGCGCTGCATCGTCGATACTATGTCCGTTGCTGTCGCGGGCAGCCGGGGGGAACTCCGCCCATTACTTGGCTAATACCAAGGAGCGTTGATAATGACCC
>JACZWN010000229.1 GCA_022572105.1 Pseudomonadota bacterium
GCCGCCACGCTGACCAAGGACGAGACCAGGGTACTGAGCGCCCAGGCCCAAGTCGTGCTTGGCGAGGAAGCGGAAGCCTCGGCCGCGCGAGACCGCTCAAGCCGCGCCCAGCGCCGTTCAGGGTCCAGGCGACGGCCCGGCCGGCGGCGCGCCACTCGGCCCGCGTGAAGCCGAGGACATAGAAGAAGCAGCCGAGCGCGAGCGCCGCGGCGACCCAGGCGAGGGCGCCCGGATCGAGCGCGCTCAAAAGCGCGCCGCGCCCGAGCAGCAGGGCGCCGGTGAATCCGCCCAGGCTGTCCCCGACCGGCCAGGTCGGCGGCGTCGGCACCGCGGCGAGCGCGGTGCCCGTGAGCAGCAACAGCACCGGCAGCAAGGCAAGACGCAGCCACCAACGCCCAAGTGCATGGCGGCGCATGAGCCGCCAGCCCCAGCCGGCGAGCACCAGGGGCAGGACGAGGGCCGCCAACCCGAGGCCGTGCAGCAGCATCTCGGCGCCGTAGGCCCCCGGCGCGCCGAGCAGGTTGCGCGCCGGCCCGTCGACCGCCCGGTTGAACGAGGGATCGCCGGCATCGAAGGTGAGGCAGGCGGCCAGGATCGCCAGCGCGAGCGCGAACAGAGCGAGTCCGGCAAGCTCGATCAAGCGTCGGCGGAAGAATTCGCCGGTGCCGTTCGGCAAGAGGCGCGGTCGAGCCCCGTGCCCCAAACGCCGGCCGATCGTGCCATCCCTTACGGCCATGGTCTGCTCACTCCTCAGGTCCCGCCGCGGCGCCCAATCAGAGCACCTCGACGACGCGGCGAAGCGCCGCCTCGGTAAACGCCGCGTCGTAAATGAGCGCGATCCTGATATAGGGCGCGCCCGGATTCTCCTCACCGTCCGCGCTTTGACACATATACGCGCCGGGCAGCACGCGGATCCCCGCCTCGCGCCAGAGCGCGAGCGCGGCGGCCTCGCCGTCGCCGACGTCGAGCCAAAGGAAGAACCCGCCCGCGGGCTTGCGGAAGTTGTAGCGGTTGCCGAGCACCCGCTCGGCGATGGCGAAGTTCTCTTGATAGCGCGCCCGGTTGGCGGTCACGTGCGCCTCCTCGCGCCACAGGCGGGTGCCGGCGGCCAGCACCGGGCGCGGCACGCCCGCGCCGCCGGTCGCCAGAATGACGTCGAGCGCGGCGATCCTTTGCGGGTCGCCGACCGCGAAGCCGCAGCGCAGGCCGGGCGCGCTGGAGCGCTTGGACAGCGAGTGGAACGCCAGCACGTTGTCCAGCCCACCGCCGAGCGCGGCGGCGGCCTGCAACGCGCCGGTCGGCGGATCGCCGGTGTAGATCTCGGCGTAGCATTCGTCGAAGGCGATGGTGAAATCGTGCCCGCGCGCGAGCCGGATCAGGTCCTGCATCTGCGCGAGGTCGGCGACCGCCCCTTGCGGGTTCGACGGCGTGCAGAAGTAGGCCAGCGCGGTGCGCTCGAGCAGCGCCGGATCGAGCGCCGCGTAGTCCGGCTGGAAGCCGGTCTCGCGGGTCGCCGAGACGAACACCGGCTCGGCCCCGGCCGCCGCGGCCGCCGCGTAGTAGACGTGGTAGCAGGGGTTGGGAATGAGGATCGCGGCGCGCCCACGCCCACGCCCCTCGGCCCTGCCGTCGGCCGGCGCGGTGACCAGGGCGGTGAAGAACAGGCCCTCGCGCGTGCCCGGCACCGGCAGGATCATGGTCTCCGGATCGATCATGGCCGCCGGCAGGCGGTAGCGGCGCGTCAGCCAGTCGGCGCAAGCCTTGCGGTAGTCCGGCGTGCCGCGCGGCAGCGGGTAGCGCGACCACTCGGCGGCGGCCTTGGTCAGCTCCTCGGCCACGAAGGCGGGCGGCTGGTTGCGCGGCTCGCCGATATGGAGCGCCACCGGCTCGCCCGGCGCATGGCCGGCGACCTCGATCCCGGGCGCGCCCGGCGCCACGCCGTCGAGCAGGCGGTTGAGCCGGCCGAAGGGATAGACGCTCTGGAGATGGCGGCGGTCGATTTCGATCATGGGGCGCGCGTCTCGCGGGCAGGGCTGCGGCGCCGGGACCACGCGGGCCGGCCTGGGGTCACCCCCCAGGTTCGCCCATGATCCTCCAGCGCCGACTCAAGGACACAACTTAAGCAATTCTACTCGCTTGTGAATCCTGCGACAAGCCGCGCTGAGTCGCCGGGACGGGCTTTTTCCGGACCGGCAAGTTCGGGCCGGTAAGAGAATGGCCCGGGCGGAACGCGCCGTCCGGGCCGAGGTGCGCCTCGCGCGGCGGGCGCGTGTCTCAGATCGTCCGCGAGCCGTGACCGAACTCGGGATAGGCCTCCATGCCGAGCTCGGCCATGTCGAGGCCCAGTTCCTCGTTCTCGGCGCTGACCCGGATGCCGAGGGTGACCTTGAGCCCCAGCCAGAGGGCGGCGCTGGCCGCGCTGGCGAAGGCGCCGACCGCGGCGATGCCGATGAGCTGGGCGACCAGGTCGCCGCCGCCGAAGATGCCGACCGCCAGGGTGCCCCAGATGCCGGCCACCAGGTGCGCCGGGATGGCGCCGACCACATCGTCGATCCGGAGCCGGTCGAGCAGCGGCACGCAGACGACGACCAGGCCGCCGCCGACCGCGCCGATCAGGATCGCGAACAGATGGTTCTGCAGGTCGGGGCCGGCGGTGATCGAGACCAGCCCGGCGATGGCGCCGTTCAAGGCCATGGTCAGGTCGATCTTCTTGTACAGGACCTGGCTGAGCGCCATGGCGGCGATGACGCCGGCGGCGGCGCCCAGGTTGGTGTTGACGTAGACGATGGCCATGGCGGTGGCGTCGGCCGCCGAGCCGAGCGCCAGCTGCGAGCCGCCGTTGAAGCCGAACCAGCCGAACCACAGGACGAAGGTGCCCAGCGTAGCCAGCGGCAGGTTGGCGCCCGGCATGACGTTGACCTTGCCGCCGACGCCGTACTTGCCCGTGCGCGCGCCCAGGATGATGGCGCCGGTGAGCGCCGCCCAGCCGCCCACCGAATGGACGACGGTGGAGCCGGCGAAGTCGGAGAAGCCGAGCTCGCTCAACCAGCCGCCGCCCCAGATCCAGGCGCCCTGGATCGGGTAGATGACGCCGCTCAACACGACCACGAAGATCAGGAACGGCCAGACCTTGATGCGCTCGGCGAGCGTGCCCGAGACGATCGAGGCGGCGGTCGCGACGAAGACCATCTGGAAGAACCAGTCGGACATGGCCGCGTAGCCCTGGTCGACGACCGGGGCGATCAGCTCCGGGCCCGCCTCCGCGGCGCCCAGGAGCGCGAGCTCCGCCTCCGACGCGCCGTAAAACAGGGTGAACGAGCCGATGTACGCGCCCACCTCGGTGTACATGAGGTTGTAGCCGATCAGGTAGAAGAGCAGCCCGGCGACCGAATAGAGCGCGATGTTCTTGAGGCAGATGGTGGCGGTGTTCTTGGTCCGCACCAGGCCCGATTCGAGCATCGCGAAGCCGGCGGCCATCCACATCACCAGGAACCCGTGGACCAGGAAGGAGAAGGTGTTGAGGATGTACGCGGTTTCGCCCGACACCTCGGCCCGGGCCGGGCCCGCGGCCAGAAGCAGCGCCGCGCCGGCCGCGCCCAGGGTGGTCATGATCTTCCCAGTCCGTCTCATGCGAGGCCTCCACTATGCCTTGTTGCGCGCCCGTTCCCGGGCCCCTCGCCCGGGTCGCCGCCGGTTGTCGCCCGAAGCGTAGGTTCCAAGAAGCGTGCCAGACCGCGTGGGTCGGCCCAAAGCATGGAAAACGTCCTTCATATTCAAGCCCTTGCGGCGGCGAGTTGGGCGGTATTTGGTCGCTCGGCCTCGGACCGGAATGCCTAACAATTAGGCGCATAAATCTGTTTGCCCAATAAATAGGCGAACCTTTCGCGTGCGCGCGGCCCCGTGCCCTGCGCTGGACACGGGTTCCATGAGGGGCGATGGTACGGGCCATGGCGAGACACGCGAAACCGACGGCGGCGGAAACCGCCGCGCCGCTCGAGACCGCCGCGCCGCTCGAGACCGAGGTGCTGATCGCGGGCGGCGGCATGGTCGGCTTGACCCTTGGCGTGGCGCTCGCCGGCGCCGGCGTCGGCGCGGTCGTGGTCGATGCCGCCGATCCGGCGACGGTGCGGGCCGCCGCCTTCGACGGGCGATCCTCATCGATTGCGCGCGGTAGCCAGCAGTTGCTGGGCGCGCTCGGCGTCTGGGCGGAGATGGCGGGCGAGGCCGAGCCGATCCTCGAGATCCGGGTCTCGGACGGCAGGGTCGGGGCCGGGGCCTCGCGCCTGTTCCTGCATTACGACCATCGTGAGCTGGACCGGGCGGTGCGGGGGCCGCTCGGCTATATCGCCGAGAACCGGGCGATTCGGCGGGCGCTGTACGCGCGCGCCGGCGCCCTGGAAACCCTGACCCTGCTGGCGCCCGCGCGCATCGACAGGCTGGACCGGGGCGCCGCGTCGGTCGAGGCGGTTCTCGCCGACGGCCGGCGCATCCGCGCGCGCCTTGCGGTCGGCGCCGA
>JACZWN010000230.1 GCA_022572105.1 Pseudomonadota bacterium
CGGGCGCGGCAACCTGAGCGCCATGCCGGCGCGGTGGCAGGCGGCGAGCAGAAACAGGAACTGACCGAGCCCGGCCGCCGCCACGGTCCAAGCGAGCACCGGCCCGGGCGCGCCGGTGAGCGGCAGCACCACGACCAGCGCAAAGATGAAAAAGACGTTGAGCAGGATCGGCGCGGCGGCGGCGGCGGCGAACTTGTAGAGCGAGTTGAGCACGCCGCTCAACAAGGCCACGAGCGACATGAACAGGAGATAGGGAAAGGTGATGCGGCTGAGCTGAACCGCCAAGTCGAACTTCGCCGGCTCCGCGGCGAAGCCGGGCGCGAGCACATACATGAGCCACGGCATGCCGGCCATGGCGAGCGCGCTCAGCAGCAGGAGCGCGGACAGGAGAACCGCCAGCGTCTGCTCGGCGAAGATCTTGGCCGCGGCCTTGCCGCCCTCTTCCAGATGGCGCGCGAAGAGCGGCACGAAGGCGGCGTTGAAGGCGCCCTCGCCGAACAGGCGGCGGAACAGGTTGGGCAGGCGGAAGGCGACGAAGAAGGCATCGGCCACCGGCCCGGTGCCGACCGCCGCGGCGATCAGAATGTCGCGGACGAAGCCCAGGACCCGGCTGATGCCGGTGTAGCCGCCGACCGTGGCGAGGGAGCGAAGGAGCGCCATGGCGCCACTTAACTAGAGGATTGCGGCCGATTCGGGAAGCGTTCGCCGCGTCTACTCCGCCGCGCTCGGCCGGCCGCGCCGCTGGGCGGTGGTTTTCCCGACCGTGGGTTTCCTCGCCGGCGTTTTTTTGGTTGCCGCTTTTTTCCCGGGTTTCTTGGCCGGCGCCTTGGCCTTCTTCTCCGGCTTCTCCGGCTTCTCCGGCTTCTCGGCGCCGGCTTCGGGCGCGGCGAGCGCCGCCAGCAGGCGCTCGCGGATGCGCTTCAGGCGCGCCGGGGCCTCGATCTTGTCGCCGAGGGCATCCTGGACGTAGAACACGTCGACGGCGCGCTCGCCGTAGGTGGCGATGCGCGCGCCGTGAATCATCAGTTGCAGCCTGGAGAGCGCCCGGGTCACGTCGTAGAGCAGGCCCGGCCGGTCGCGGCCGTTGACCTCGATGACCGTCGAGCGCGCGCTCGCCTTGTTGTCGATGAGCACGCGCGGGGTCACCTTGAAGACCCGCAGGCGGCTGGAAATGGACGACTTGCGCCGGGCCAGCTCCTGCGACGGCTTGAGGCTGCCGGCGAGCGTCTTCTCGATCGCGTCCTCCAGGCGCGCGAGCTCGTCGGGTCTGTCGAAGGGTCCGCCCATCGCATGGCGCACGTAGAAAGTGTCGAGCGCCATGCCGTTGGCCAGGGTAAAAATCCGGGCCGCGTCGATCGAGGCGCCGGCCACCGCCATGGCGCCGGCGATGCGGCTGAACAGCCCGGGATGGTCGGCGGTATAGATGGTCACCTCCGTGACCTCCCGGTAATGGTCCATCCGGGTGTCGACGGTAAGCGCCCGGGCGGCCTTCTCGGCTTCGCGCACCAGGCGCGCGTGGCGGACGTGGGTATCCCTGTCGACCGACAGCCAGTAGGGCCCGTAGCCGCGCTTCAAGTGCGCGTCCAGGTCCTTTTTCGGCCAGTCGGAGAGCGCTTCGCTTAGATCGGCCTTGGCGTGCGCGATGCGCGCCGCCCGGCTCTCCTCGGCGACGCCGCCCGAGAGCACCTCCTCGGTGCGCCAGTAGAGGTCGCGCAGCAGCGCCGCCTTGTAGGCGGTCCAGACGTTGGGGCCGACGGCGCGGATATCGGCCACGGTGAGCACCAGAAGCAGGCGCAGGCGTTCGGACGATTGGACGAGCGCGGCGAAATCCTGGATCGTCTTGGGATCCGAGAGGTCGCGCTTGAAGGCGGTACCGGACATGGCCAGGTGGTGCAGCACCAGCCAGGCGACCGATTCGGTCTCCTCCTCGGAGAGCCCCAGGCGGGCCCCCAGCTTGCGCGCGACCTTGGCGCCCAGCTCCGAGTGGTCGCCGCCGCGGCCCTTGGCGATATCGTGCAGGAGCACGGCGAGATAGAGCACCCGGCGCGAGAGCACCTTGTGCACCACCTCGCTGGCGATCGGCACCTCGTCCTTGAGCGCCCCCGCCTCGATGCGGTGCAGCACGCCGATGGCGAAGATCGTGTGCTCGTCGACCGTGTAGTGGTGGTACATGTCGTACTGCATCTGCGCCACCACGCGGCCGAAGTCGGGCACGAAGCGGCCGAACACGCCGGCCTCGTTGAGCCGGCGCAGGGTGGTCTCCGGGTCCTGGGGCGAGGTCAGCATGTCCAGGAACAGCCGGTTCGCCTCCGGGTCCTCGCGCAAGCGCTTGTCGATGTGCTTCAGGTTCCCGGTGATCCAGCGCAGCGCGTCCGGATGGATGTCGAGGTCGTGCTTCTGGGCGGCGTGGAAGATGCGCAGCATCCGGATCGGGTTCTCGGCGAAGACCTCCGGTCCCCTCACCGTCAGCCGGTCGCCCTCGAGGCGGAAGCCGGCCACCGAGCGGCGCCGGGTGAGGAGCGGCAGGCGGAAGCGCGAGCGGCGGTCGTGCTCGGCCTCGAGCGCGGCGCAGAAGATGCGCGTCAGGTGGCCCACGTCCTTGGCGACCAGGAAGTAGTGCTTCATGAAGCGCTCGACCGCCTGGGACCCGGCGTGCGCCGTGTAGCCCATGCGCGGCGCGAGATCGGTCTGCAGGTCGAAGGTGAGCCGCTCCTCGGCGCGGCCGGTGAGGTAGTGCAGGTGGCAGCGCAGAATCCACAGGTAGTTCTGCGCCTTGTCGAAGCGGCGCGCCTCGGCCTTGGTGAAGACCCCGCGCTCGACCAGTTGGGCGGCGTCGTCGACCCGGTACAGGAACTTGGCGATCCAGTAGAGGGTGTGCAGGTCGCGCAGGCCGCCCTTGCCGTCCTTGATGTGCGGCTCGAGGGTGTAGCGCGAGCCGCCCAGGCGCTTGTGGCGGGCGTCGCGCTCGGCGAGCTTGGCCTCGATGAAGCGGGTCGCGCCGCGGGTGCGCACGATATCGCCGTGAAAGCGCCGGCGGAACGTCCGGTACAGGTCCTGGTCGCCCCACAGCCAACGCGCTTCGAGCAGGCTGGTGCAGATCGTCAGGTCCGCCTTGGCCTGGCGGATGCAGTCGTCGACCGAGCGCGTGGCGTGGCCGACCTTGAAGCCCAGGTCCCAGAGGAAATACAGGATCTCCTCGACCACCTGCTCGCTGCGCGGGGTCAGCTTGTAGGGCAGCAGGAACAAGAGGTCGATATCGGAATGGGGCGCCAGCTCGCCGCGGCCGTAGCCGCCGACCGCGACCAGCGAGAGGAACTCAGCCGTCGAGGGGCTGCCGAGCGGATAGAGGTGCCCGCTGACGTGGTCGTAGAGCACCCGGACGACCTGGTCGGTCAGATAGCAGTTGGCGCGCACCACGGCGCTGCCCGGCGCGCCGGCATCGAAGCGCCGCCGCACCTCGGCGCGGCCCTTGGCGAGCGCGGCCTTGAGAAGCGCCAGCACCCGGGCCCGGGTCTCCTGGGCCGGCAGCTTCTCGGCCACGGCCGCGGCGACCTGCGTCTGCAGCGCGCGCCGCCAAACGATGGCGCGGCGGTCCCCGACCGCGCTCTCGATGAGCACCTCGATCGCCGATCCGTCCATGGCCCTTCAGATCGCCGCTGGCGCACCCCCTGGCAAGCGAATTCTGCGCTCGAACCCGCCGCGGCTTGGCTGGGAGCGCCGCGCGGTTCATGATCCGGGAGGCCGGAAAACCTGCCGGGCGAGGCGATCTTGAAGCGTTTTTCCGCGGTTGCGGCGCTCTGCCTGCCGCTCTTCGCCTGCGTCGGCGCGGAGCCGGAATGGCCGGGCTTCCTGCGCGCCCGGGCCAGCCTCGAAGTCCCGGTCGGCGCAACCAGGGCCGGGGCGGCGGTCGAGGTGGTCCTCGACGACATCCCGCCCGGCCACGAGATCGAGCGGGTGCCGGTCACCGACCCGGCCGCCTTCCGCGACCACCCGGAGCGCTGGCGCATCGAGGGCACCTATCCGGACATCACCGGCGAGCGGCGCAGCGTGGTCCTGCCGGTCCAGTAAACATGGGGGCAGAAACTCGGGGACAGTATACGATGTTCGATCCATACAGAGACATGGTTTTATGCGGTTCAAAACGTATTATCCTCAAAGTAATAGTATACTGTCCCAATATTTATTTGAGCAGCGCGCGGAGCTCGTAGAGCAGCTCCAGCGCCGCTTTCGGCGTCAGGTCGTCGGGGTTGACCTCGGCCAGGCGCGCCTCCAGCGCCGAGGGGCCGGGCGCGGCCGGGGCGGCGGCGGGCGGAGCGGCGGAGAACAGCGGCAGGTCGTCGGCGAGCCTAGCCAGCGCACCGGCCTGTTCGCCCTGCTCCAGGATGCTCAATACCTCCTGGGCGCGCGCGATCACCGGTTCCGGCAGGCCGGCCAGCTTGGCCACGTGGATGCCGTAGGAGCGGTCGGCGGTGCCGGGCGCGACCTCATGCAAAAACACAACCTCGCTTT
>JACZWN010000231.1 GCA_022572105.1 Pseudomonadota bacterium
GCTGCCAGCGATCCCACATCTCCGTCTTCTCTGCCAACGTAAATCCCCGACGAAATCTCTGAACCATCACAACACCTCCATCTTTCTATTTAAGATAAAGTGTTGCGTTGACCTGTTGAGACCGCCGCGCTAAAGCCGACAACGGCGGGCCGATAACCCGCGATATCAGTGCGGGCGGCGCGGGCTTGTCGACCCCGGCCCGCTCGTCTAGCCTTGGCCCCACGCACCTAGCCGGGGGCCTTTTTCCGTTCTAGCGCCCGTTCTATGGAACGGGAATTCCCCCTCTAAGCCAGACCACATGAGGACGTGACATCATGGACGCGAGCTACGCCGAGATCGTGACGCTGCTGCAGGACTATTTCGACGGCTTCTATGCCAGCGACGTGGACAAGCTGAAGCGGGTTTTCCACCCCAACTGCCACCTGATCAGCGCCACCGGCGGGCCGCTGGTAGATGACCCCATGGATGCGGTCTATGCCCGGGTCGCCAGCCGCACGCCGCCGGCGGCGGAGAACCAGAAGCGGCTCGACCGCGTGCTCTCGATCGACAAGTCCGGGCCAGAAGCTGCACTCGCCAAAGTGCAGATCGCCATCGGCCCGAAGCTCTACACCGATTATCTGAATCTTTTGCGGATCGACGGGCGCTGGCAGATCGTCTCGAAGATCTACAGCCATGTGCCGATCGCGGTGGAGACGGCCCAGTCGCAAGCGGCCGAATAACCTGGGTCGCAAGCGGCCGAATAATACCGAGGAACGTTGATATTAGCGTCCGGCTCGAAATGAATCGTTCGTTTTATCAGTGCAATTTGCCGGCGAGATCGCGGATCGCCCGGTCGACCATCCGGTCGGCGCGTCCCTGGTCCAGGTTGTCCGAGATCAGCTTGGCGGTCGCCGCGAGCGCCATCTCGATGGCCTGGTCGCGCACCTCTTGGAGCGCCTGGGCCTCGGCCTGGGCGATCTTTTCCAGCGCCGCCTGCTCGCGGCGTTCGAGCGTGGCCTCGAGGTCCCGCACGGCCTGCTCGCCGAGGCGCGCCGCCTCGACCTTGGCGTGATCGAGGATGGCCTCGGCCTCCTTGAGGGCGTCGCGCTGCTTGCGCTTGTACTCGGCCAGCGTCTTCTGCGCCTCCTCGCGCAAGGCCTGGGCCTCCTCGATCTCGGCGCGGATGCGCTCGGCGCGCGCGTCCAATGCGCCGAACACGGCGCGCGTGACCGGCTTGCCCGCCAGGATCACGAAGGCGGCGAAAGCGATCGCGACCCAGAATGTCGGGTCCTCGAGCATCAGCTTCGCTTCCTCGCCGTCGCCTCGACCGCATCGCGGACCTGCTCGATGGGCGCCTCGACGCCGATCAGCTTGGCGGTCGCGGCGCGCGCCGCCTCCACGGCCACGGTCTTGATGTTGGCCAGCGCCTCGTCCTTGGCGGCGGCGATGCGTTGCTCGGCGGCGCGCGTCCGCTCCGCGAGTTCGGCCCTGAAGGCCTCGTGACGCGCGGTGCTCTCGGCCGCCATCCGGTCGCCGGCCTGCTTGATGACGGCGGCGGCCTGGTCGCGCACCTCGGCCTGCGCCTGCTCGTACTCCGCCAGCACCCGGCCGGCTTCCTCCTTGACGCTGGCCGCTTTATCGAGGTCGGCGTCGATGCGTTGCTGCCGCGCTTCCATGATGTTGGACAGGCGCGGCAGCGCGAAACGCCACATGGCGAAAAACAGCACGGAAAAGGTGACCGCCAGCCAGAACAGCTGGGGCGTGAAGGCGGTCGGGTCGAACTGGGGCATGGAGCCTGCTCGGATCTTGCGCCGGCGCGCGTGGCGTCCCGCGCCTAGAACACGAACAGGAGCAAGAGCGCGATCAGCAGGGCGTAGAGCGCCACCGCCTCGACCAGGGCGAACCCGATCCACATGAAGGTCTGGACCGCCGGGATCGCGGCCGGATTGCGGGCGCCCGAGGCGATCATCGACGCGAAGATATTGCCGATTCCCGCGCCGACGCCTCCCAGCCCGACCACGGCCAAACCCGCACCGATCAGCTTCGCAGCATCTACTTCCATCTCCTGCTCCTCATTCTTGCAAAGGCGATTGAACCCATTGTTTCCAAGCCGGGGGACCCGCCCGCGCCTCTAATGCCCGCGCTTCTAGTGCATGTGTAGCGCATCGTTGAGATAGACGCAGGTGAGAATCGTGAACACATAGGCCTGGAGAAAGGCGATGATGAACTCCAACCCGGTCAGCGCCGTGACCAGCGCGAGCGGCACGATGCCGAAGACGCCGAGCCCGAAGACGAAGCTCGCGAACACCTTGAGCATGGTGTGGCCCGCGGTCATGTTGGCGAACAGCCGCAGCGCCAGACTCACCGGCCGGGTGAAATACGACAGTATCTCGATCGGGATGATGAGCGGCGCCATGAACACCGGAATCCCGGCCGGCATCAAAAAGCCCAGGAAACGGATCCCGTGCCTCATGAAGCCGATCGTCGTCACGCCGACGAAGACCACCGCCGCCAGGGCGAAGGTGACGATGATGTGGCTGGTGTAGGTGAAGCTGTAGGGGACCATGCCCAGCATGTTGCCGAAGAACACGAACATGAACAGCGTGAAGATGAACGGGAAGTATTTGCGCCCGTCCTGTCCGACGTTGTCGCGGATCATGTTGGCGATGAACTCGTAGCTGAGCTCGGCGACCGATTGCCAGCGCCCGGGCACCAGCGCGTGCCGGCGCGTGCCGAGCATGAGGAAGCCGATGGCGAGAACCACGGCGATGGTCATGAACAGGGCGGAGTTGGTGAACGACAGATCGACGCCAAAGGGCTCGATCGAGATCCAGCGGTGGATCTCGAACTGCGCCAACGGGCCGTGACCCGCGCTTTCGCCTTCGACCGCCACGCGTCCCCCTCTTTCGCCCCGTGCCACCCGTTGCCTTGACCGGGCGGATCTTACCGCTTGGCGTCCGAGGCCCCGGCCTCGTCCGTCTTCTTGTATCCGATCGCGTGCCCGATGCCGGTCACGGTCCGATAGACGTTCAACATCCCGGCCCCGGCGCCGAGGAAGAAAAAGGCTATCATAAACCAGGGCTTGGTGCCGAGCCAGTAATCCAACCCCAGGCCGATTCCGATCCCGACGACGATGCCCACGACCAACTCGGTCCCGATGCGAATCGCAAACCCCAGGCCGCTTGCGGCCGATGGCCGGCCGGCGCCAGCCGCGGGCCCGGTCCGCTTGGCCTGCCTGGCCCGGGCCTGGCGCAGCCTGGCCTCGAAATCCTCGTGCGGAGGCCCGGGCGGATCGTCACTCATGGGACTCAGCCCTCGCAATTCCCCCGGGTCCCGCCTCGCCCCCGCCTCGAATTCAGCCGCTCCCGAGCCTGAAAATCGCGCGCACCATAAGAGAGCGCGCCTAGGCCTGTCAAGGCGCGCAGAGCGCGCGGAATCGCGCATGAATCCGCGCGTCCCGCGGCCTGGAACCGGGTCGCTTCAGGCGCTTTCGCGCAAGCCCTCGGCGACCCCCAGATCGACCGACACCAGTTGGCTTACGCCGCGCTCGCCCATGGTCACGCCGAACAGGCGATCGACGCGGGCCATGGTCATGCGGTGATGGGTGATGACCAGGAAGCGGGTCGTCTGGCTGCGGCAAAGCTCCTCGACCAGGGTGCAGAAACGGTCGACGTTGGCGTCATCGAGCGGGGCGTCGACCTCGTCGAGCACGCAAATCGGCGCCGGGTTGGTCAGGAACACCGCGAACAACAACGCCAGCGCGGTCAAGGCCTGCTCGCCGCCGGACAGGAGCGACAAGATCTGCAGGCGCTTGCCCGGCGGGCTGGCCAGGATCTCGAGGCCGGCCTCCAAGGGGTCTTCGGCCTCGGTCAGCTTCAGATGCGCGCGCCCGCCGCCGAACAGGCGCACGAAGAGCTCGGAGAAGTGCTCGTTGACCCGCTCGAAGGCGGCCAGCAGGCGCTCGCGCCCCTCCCGGTTCAAGCTCGCGATGCCTTGGCGCAAGCGTCCGATGGCGGCGACCAGATCGGCGCGCTCGGACTGCATGCCGCCGATCTGCGCGTCCAGTTCCTTGGCCTCGGCCTCGGCGCGCAGGTTGACCGGGCCCATGTTGTCGCGCTCCCGGTACAGGCGGGCGAGCTTGGTCTCGACCTCCTCGCGGCCCGGCAGCTCCTGGCCCGGGTCGATCTCGGCCACCTCGAGGGCCCGGTCCAGGGCGCACTCCAGGCGCTCGCGCACCTTCTCGGTGATGTTGGCCAGATTCTGCTCGGCCTGGGCGACGGCGCCCTCGGCGCGGACCCGGTCCTCGCGCGCACTGGCCAGCGCCTGTTCCTGGGCCTTGAGCGCCCGGTCGGCCTCGGCCAGGCGGGTCTCGCCCAGCGCCAGCCCGTCGGCCGCCTCCCGGCGCCGCGCCTCGGCCGCCTCGATCCGATCCGCCAGCGCCTTGCCGAGGGCGGCCAGCTCGCCCGGGCGGGCGGCGAGAGAGTCGATCTCGGCTCGCGTCGCCTCGATCCG
>JACZWN010000232.1 GCA_022572105.1 Pseudomonadota bacterium
TTACCTGGGCGGGCGCCGCCGCCGGAACCTGACCGAGACCGTGCGCGCCTGGGCCGACTGCGCGCCCGGGTTCCTGCCCCTGCCGCACCCGAGCTGGCGCAACACCGCCTGGCTCAAGCGCAATCCCTGGTTCGCGGCCGAGCTCCTGCCCGTGCTGCGCGCGCGGGTCCGGGCCCTGCTGTAGGATGGGCTGTAGGATGGGCTGTAGGATGGCGGCCCGAGGGGCGGGGCGAAACGGAAATCAGGAGGGCGAAAATGCGATTGAGCGACAGAGTGGCGATCGTCACCGGGGCGCAGCAGGGCATCGGCAAGGCGATCGCGCTGGCCTATGGGCGCGAGGGCGCCCGTGTGGTCGTCAATTACCTGGACGACGCGGCGGCCGCCGAGGCGATCGTCGACCGGATCGCGGCGGCCGGCGGCCGGGCGCGGGCGGTTCAGGGCGACGTGGCGGTGGCCGAGGAGGTCGCGCGCATGGTCGAGGCCGCCGAGGCCTTGGGCGGCGTCGATCTTCTGGTCAACAACGCCGGCATCTTCCCGCGCGCCGACTTCCTCGAGACCACCGAGGCCGAGTGGGACCGGGTCCTGGGCGTCAACCTGAAGGGCGCGTTCCTGTGCGCGCGCGAGGCCGCCAAGGCGATGGTCGCGCGCGGCGCGGGCGGCGCGATCGTCAACATCGCCTCGGTGGTCGTGAACACCGGCGCGCCCAACGGCGTGCACTACGCGGCCAGCAAGGCCGGCCTGGTCGGATTGACCCGCGCGAGCGCGCTGGCGCTGGCGCCCCATGGCATCCGGGTCAACGCGATCGCCCCGGGGTTGACCGACACCGCCCAGCCGCGTTACGGCATGAGCGAGCGGGAGATTGCCGAGGCGGCGGCGCGCTTCCCCCTGGGCCGCCTGATCCGGCCCGAGGAGATCGCCGACGCCGCGGTGTTCCTGGCCTCCGAGGACTCCCGGCAGATGACCGGCCAGACCCTGCACGTCAACGGCGGCAGCTTCCTCTACTGAAACACGGGGACAGTATACTATTTATTCTACGATCAGATACGAATACCATCAAGATATCCGCTGGTTTCCGACGAGAAAATCAAATTTCGCCATCGATTTTTTCATAAATAAATTACATAATAAATTACATACTGTCCCCGTTTTACTGCTGAGCGCGCCGTGCCGGCCATGGGATCTTTCTAAAGAAAGGGCTTTAAAAAAAGGACCGCCCTTCGATATCCTTTTCAACGCCAATCGCTTCGGCAAGCAGAGGGGGCCGAGCCATGCCGTCATCGGGAGCCCGGGCCAACGCCAACCCCGACGCCAGCGCCAACGCCGAGAGGTCGGCCACGGTCGATGCGGCGGGTTTCGTCGCCGTGGCGGATTTGGAAAAGCTGCGCGCGCGCGGCTCCATGGTGGTCAAGCGCGGCAAGAAGCAGATCGTGCTCTTTGCCTCCGGGCCGGCGGTCTACGCCTGCAACAACCGCTGCCCCCACGAGGGCTATCCCTTGAGCGAGGGCACGCTCAGCCACGGCTGCCTGCTGACCTGCAACTGGCACAACTGGAAGTTCGATCTCGAGTCGGGCGAGACCCTGGTCGGCAGCGACAACCTGCGGCGCTATCCGGTGCGCCTCGAAGACGGCAAGGTCTGGCTCGATCTCGCCGACCCGCCGGCCGAGGCGCGCGCCGAGGCCGCGCTGGCCGGGCTGCGCGACGCCTTCGAGCGCCACGACCGGTTCCGGGAATACGAACACATGGCGCGCGAGCTGGCGCGTTTCATGAAGGCCGGCGGGGACCCGCTCGAAGCGGTGCGCCAGGCGGTCCACTGGGCCCACGACCGGCTCGAGTTCGGGACCAGCCATGCGGTCGCCACCGCCGCCGACTGGCTCACCCTGCGCGCCTGGAAGGCGGCGGCCGATCCGGTGGCCAGCCTGGCGATCCTGACCGAGGTGGTCGGCCATTTCGCCTGGGACTGCCTGCGCGAGCCGGTCTATCCCTACCCCGAGGGCCGGGCGGCCTACCAGCCGCGCGCCCTGGTCGCAGCCATCGAGGCCGAGGACGAGGCCGCGGGGATCGCCCAGGTCCGCGGCGCGCTCGCCGCCGGCCTGGGTTTCGCCGAGTTGGAGCCGGCGCTCGCCGAGGCGGCGCTGGCCCACTACGCCGACTTCGGGCATTCGGCGATCTACGTGGTCAAGACCGGGCAGTTGATCGCGCACCTCGGCCCGGCGGTCGCCGAGCCGCTGCTGCTGGCCCTGGTGCGCTCGCTGATCTACGCCTTCCGCGAGGACCTGATCCCGGAGTTCCGCGACTACGGCCCGGCGCTTGAGGCCTGGCCGCAAGATCCGGCGGCCAGCGCGGCGCCGCCCGGCGCGCAAGATTTCATCGATTTGGCGACGCCGGCCGCGCTGGCCCGCGCGCGCGATTTCGCGGCCGATCCGGCGGCGCTCCACCGCGCGCTGCTGGGAGCGGCGGCCTGGCATATGCTGCACTTCGACCGCGCCGTGGAGGCGCGCAACGACGGGCCGGTCCAGGACAACGTCGGCTGGCTCGACTTCACCCACCCCATCACCTTCGCCAACGCGGTGCGCAACCTCTGTGAGCGCCACCCGCGCCTCTGGCCGCAAGGGCTGCTGCAGATCGCCTGCTTCCTGGGCCGGAATGCGCCCTATGTGGACCGCGACCTCGATGTCGAGTCCTGGCGGGTCGGCGACGCGGAGGGCTTTCTCGCGGCGGCGGCCGAGACCCTGCTCGACCACGGCCAGCCCGAGTACATTCTCTCCGCCCACCTGCTCAAGACCTTCATGGCGGTGCGCCAGGAGGTGCTGGCGGCGCCCGGGACCCGCGCCGACCTCCTGGCCGGGCTCAACCGGCTGATGAACACGCCGATCAAGCGCAAGTTCACCTTGCGCGCCGCGCGCCAGTCGCTCGATTTCGTCGCCCGCGAGGATTGAAAAAAGGGGCCACGCTCCTTGGTATTATGCCTCGGCCTCGATGCGCTCCATGTCCTCGTCGGAGAGGCCGAAGTGGTGACCGATCTCGTGGATCAGCACGTGGCGCACCACGTCGATCAGGTCGTCGCCCGATTCGCACCAGTAGTCCAGGATCGGGCGCCGATAGAGGAAGATCATGTCGACGCTCTCGGGCACGTCGGCCAGGCTCTTGCGCCCCATGTCGACCCCGGCGTAAAGGCCGAGCAGGTCGAAAGGCGACTCGCACTCCATCTCCTCCAGGACCTCGTCCTCCGGGAAGTCATCGACCCGGATCGTGACCTCGCCGACGTAGCGGCGCAGCTCGGTCGGGATGGTCGCGAAGGCCTCGCGCGCGTAGGCCTCCAGATCGGCCAGATCCGGCGCCGTGGTGAAGCGCGTGGTGTCGTGCATACGTGCCATTTTCGTCCTTATGCGCATGTCGCGATGTTTCGTGCCGCGCGCCCTTGCCTACGAACCGGCGGGCCCGCTCGACCGCGTTTGGCCGGGTCCGCGCTCACGGCTTGGCTTGACCGCGGCGCCCGGCCCGCCCAGTCTCTAACCTGGCGTCTCCATAGCGCAAAAAAAGGGGCATGGCCATGGTCGAGAAGCTGAGCGCCGAGGCGCGCCGCCGGGCACTGTCGGATCTGCCCGGCTGGAACCAGGTAAAAGACCGCGACGCGATCCAGAAATCCTTTCAATTCAAAAACTTCAACCAAGCCTGGGGTTTCATGTCGCGGGTCGCGCTGGCGGCCGAGAAGATGGACCACCATCCGGAATGGTTCAACGTCTACAACCGGGTCGAGATCACGCTCTCGACCCACGACTGCGGCGGCCTGTCCGAGCGCGACGTGGCGCTCGCCGGGCTGATCGACGCCCATGCTCGCGAATCGGGCGCCGGCGGTTGAGCCCGAAGCGCCCCCTTCCCTCCCCGAAGCGCTGCCGCCCTCACTGCATGCGCATGGCGCCGTCGAGGCGGATCGTGCCGGCGTTCAGCATGGTGTTGGCGACGATGTGCATGGCGAGCGCCGCGAACTCCTCGACCTTGCCGAAGCGGTGCGGGAACGGCACCTGACCGGCCAGCTGGTCCTGGACCTCCTGGGGCATGTTGAGCAGCAAGGGGGTCGCGATCAGGCCGGGCGCGATGGTCAGCACCCGGACCCCGGCCTTGGCGAACTCGCGCGCGGCCGGCAGCATCATGCCGACGATGCCGGCCTTGGAGGCGGCGTAGGCGGCCTGGCCGAGCTGGCCCTCGCCGGCGGCGATCGAGGAGGTCGAGATGATGACCCCGCGCTCGCCCTCGTCCAAGGGCTCGGCCGCCAGCATGTCGGCGGCGGCCAGGCGCAGCAGGTTGAAGCTGCCGATCAAGTTCACCTTGATGACGTTTTCGAAGTCCTCCAGCGCCATCGGGCCGCCGCGCCCGACGATGCGCTTGGCCGGCGCGATGCCGGCGCAGTTGACCAGAACCCGCGCGGCCCCGTGCGCCGCGCGCGCGCGCGCGACCGCGGCCTCGGCCTCGGCGGCGCGTCGTCCTCG
>JACZWN010000233.1 GCA_022572105.1 Pseudomonadota bacterium
TTCGCCCGCCGAGGCTTCGCCCGCCGAGGCTGCGCCCGACCAGGCTGAACCCGTCGAAGCAGCGCCTGCCGAGGTTGCGCCCGCCGAGGCTGTGCCCGCCGAAGCAGCGCCCGTCGAAGCAGCGCCCGTCGAAGCAGCGCCCGTCGAAGCAGCGCCCCCCGAAGCAGCGCCTGCCGAGGTTGCGCCCGCGGCGCCGGCTGAGGCCGCAGCGCCGCCCGAAACGCCCGAAGCACCGGCCGAGGCTGCGCCCGCCCAGGCTACGCCCGCGGAGTCCGCACCGGCGCCGGAGTCGGCCGACCCTGAAAAGGACGCCAAGGCCGGCGAGTGAGACGCGCGCGAGGGGCTCGGAACGGCCCCGCAGGTATTGCCGCTTCCATAATGTTATCAACACGTTGTGATTCATTATTCGAGGAACGGGTAAGACATGGCCGAGATCACCGCCGCGCTGGTCAAGGAACTGCGCGAAAAGACCGGCGCCGGCATGATGGACTGCAAGAAGGCGCTCACCGAGACCGGCGGCGACATCGAGGGCGGAGTCGACTGGCTGCGCAAGAAGGGCTTCGCCGCGGCCGCGAAGAAGGCCGGGCGGGTGGCCGCCGAGGGGCTGGTCGGGCTGGTGGCGGAGGGCGCCCGCGGGGCTCTCTGCGAGGTCAATTCCGAGACCGATTTCGTGGCTCGGAACGAAGATTTTCAGAAATTCGTCGGCACGGTCACTAGGCTGGCGCTCGAGGCGGGCGGCGACCTGGAGGCGCTCGGCGCCGCGCCCTATCCGGACGGCGGCCACACGGTGGCCGAGGCGCTGACCCAAATGATCGCCAAGATCGGCGAGAACATGAGCCTGCGGCGCGCCGTGGCGCTCCAGGTCGCCGACGGCGTCGTGGCCGGCTACGTCCACAACCAGGCGGCCCCGGGGCTGGGCAAGATCGGGGTCCTGGTCGCCCTCGAATCGACCGGCGACGCCGACAAACTCGGTGCGTTCGGCAGGCAACTGGCCATGCACGTGGCCGCCGCCGCGCCGCGGGCGATCGACGCCAAGGACATCGATCCGGCGGCGCTGGAGCGCGAGCGCAACGTGCTGGCCGAGCAGGCGCGCGCCAGCGGCAAGCCCGACAACATCGTCGAGAAGATGGTCGAAGGCCGCCTGCGCAAGTACTACGAGGAGATCTGCCTGCTCGAACAGGTCTTCGTGATCGACGGCGAATCCAAGGTGCGCGAGGCGGTCGAGGCCGCCGCCAAGGACCTGGGCGCGCCGATCGAGGTCGCTGGTTTCCACCGTTTCCAACTCGGCGAGGGGGTCGAGCGCGAAGAGAGCGACTTCGCCGCCGAGGTGGCCGCGCAGCTCGGGCGGTAGATGCGGCCCGAGAACCCGCCCGGCAAGTGCCGGCGAATCGTGTAAACTGGTTCGTCGCCCGATTTTCGCCGCAGTGCGCTGTGACACTTCCGCGCGGCCGCCCGGGGGGGATCGGCGCAAGACAAGAGGCTTACAGGCCAAGGCGACCCATGGCCAAGACTCCGAAGTACAAACGGGTGTTGCTCAAGATCTCCGGCGAGGCGCTCATGGGCGAGGCCGACTACGGCCTCGACCCCGGGGCCGTGGAGCGCATCGCGGCCGACGTGCGGCAGGTGCACGAAATGGGGGTCCAGGCCTGCCTGGTGATCGGCGGCGGCAATATCTTTCGCGGCCTGAATGCCGCGGCTACCGGCATGGACCGTCCCACGGCGGACTACATGGGCATGCTGGCCACGGTGATTAACTCGCTGGCCATGCAGAGCGCCTTGGAGAAGTTGGGCGTGACAACCCGGGTCCAGTCGGCCATCCCCATGGCCACCGTCGCCGAGCCCTATATCCGACGGCGCGCGGTCCGTCACATGGAGAAGGGGCGCGTCGTGATCTTCGGCGCGGGCACCGGCAACCCCTTCTTCACCACCGACACGGCCGCCGCGCTCAGGGCCTCGGAGATGGGTTGCGACGCGCTGCTCAAGGGAACCAAGGTCGACGGGGTCTACGACGCCGACCCGGTCGAGGTGAAGGACGCCAAGCGCTACGATCGACTCAACTACCTCGAGGTCTTGACCAAGGACCTGGGAGTGATGGACCACGCGGCGATTTCCTTGGCCCGTGAAAACGATATTCCAATTCTGGTATTCTCGATTTACGAAGCCGGCGCCTTCGCCGAAATCCTCGGCGGGAGCGGACGCTACACCATTATCGACCACGAGGATTGAGCGGGATGGCCGATCCGGATCTCAGCGACATCGAGCGGCGCATGGACGGTGCCCAGGAAGCGTTGCGCAGGGAATTCGCCGGCCTGCGCACCGGCCGCGCCTCGGCCAGCCTGTTGGAGCCGATCACCGTGGAGGCCTACGGGTCGGTCATGCCGCTCAACCAAGTGGCGACGATCAGCGTCCCGGAACCGCGGATGATCGCCGTCCAGGTTTGGGACCGCTCGCTCGCGGGCGCCGTCGAGAAGGCCATCCGCTCGGCCGGCCTCGGCCTCAATCCGGCGGCGGAGGGACAGTCGATCCGGGTGCCCATTCCGGCCCTGTCGGAGGAACGCCGGATCGAGCTCACCAAGATCGCCGGCAGATATTCCGAGCAGAGCCGGGTCGCGGTGCGCAACGTCCGGCGCGACGGCATGGAAATGCTTAAGGGTATGGAGAAGGACGGCGAGATCTCCAAGGACGAGCATCATCTCTGGGCCGAGGAGATCCAGAGGATGACCGACGACCATACCAAGGCGATCGACGCGGCGCTGGCCCAGAAGGAGGAGGAGATTCTCCAGGTCTAATTATTTATGTATGGCATGCAGTCATCTTCGGGTTTTCCGGTTCCTACCCATGTCGCCATTATCATGGACGGCAACGGCCGTTGGGCGCGCGCGCGGGGCCTGCCGCGCGCGGCCGGGCACCGGCAGGGGTCGGAGGCGGTCCGGCGCACGGTCGCCGGGGCCATCGAGCTCGGCATCTCCTATCTGACGCTCTACGGCTTCTCCTCGGAGAACTGGAAGCGCCCGGTGAGCGAGGTGGAAGACCTCATGGGCCTGCTGCGCCGCTACCTTCAAGCCGAGATCGCGGAACTGCACAAGAAGGGCATTCGTCTGCGAGTCATCGGCGAGCGCTCCCGCTTGCCGCGCGACATCGTCCGCCTGATCGACGACGCCGAGACGCAGACCGCCGGGATGGACCGGCTCAATCTGGTCATGGCGATCAGCTACGGTGGCCGGCAGGATATCGCGGCGGCCGCGCGCCGGCTGGCCGAGGAGGCCGCCGCCGGCCGGCTCGACCCGTCGGCGATCGACACCCGGCGCGTCGCCGATGCGCTTTCCACGCGGGGCATCCCGGATCCCGATCTCGTCATCCGGACCAGCGGGGAAAAGCGCATCAGCAACTTCCTGCTGTGGCAGTCGGCCTATAGCGAGCTGGTGTTCGTCGATAAGCTGTGGCCCGATTTCGGCAAGGAGGACTTGGCCGATGCGATCCGGGAGTTCCAACAGCGCGATCGGCGCTACGGTGCCGCGGTCGAATCCGGATAGGCGCAGGGCCCTGGGAGTCCGAATCCTTTGGGCGCTGATCCTCGCGCCACCGGTCCTGGGCGCGCTCTATTTCGGTCCGCCGTACAGCGACGCCCTGATGCTCGTCGTCGGCGCTGTCGCCGCCTGGGAGTGGGCCCGTCTGTGCGGCCGCGGCGCCTTGGGTCCGCCCGGCACGATCGTCATTGGGGCGGTCGTGGCCGCGGTCGTGGCCGCGATCCTGCGGGAATATTCGGTTGCCGGCTGGCTGATCGCCGTGGGCGCCATGGGCGCCACCGTCGCCGCGAGCCGCGATCGGCAGGCGGCGGCCCTCTGGTACGGGGTCGGGGTGGCGTACCTGGCGACGGCTTGCCTCGCCTTTCTCTGGCTCCGCGCGGACCCGAATTTGGGACGGGCGATAGCTCTCTGGCTCGTCGCGGTCGTCTGGGCAACGGACACGGGCGCGTATCTGGTCGGCCGGACCCTGGGCGGAGCCAAGCTCGCGCCGTCGATCAGTCCGGGGAAGACCTGGGCCGGCCTGTTCGGCGGGGTCGGCGCGGCGGCGCTGGTCGGCCTCTTCGTGGCGGTATTGCGCGGTCAGGGGAACACCGTGGCCCTGGTCGGGGCGAGCATGGCCCTTGCGCTCGTCGCCCAGGTGGGCGATCTTTTCGAGTCGAGCTTGAAACGGCGGTTCGGCGCCAAGGATTCGAGCGATCTTATCCCCGGGCACGGGGGACTGCTGGATCGTGTCGACGGGCTTTTGGCCGGAGCCTTGGTGCTCGGGGGGGCGATCTGGCTGATGGGAAGTTCGAACTAGCATGGCCGTAGCATCGCCACAGCCGGACATTCGCGCGGCGCCCCGAAGCGTAACGATCCTCGGGTCCACGGGATCGGTCGGCCGCAACACGCTGGACCTGATCGAGCGCGAGCCGGAGGCTTTCGCGGTCGAGG
>JACZWN010000234.1 GCA_022572105.1 Pseudomonadota bacterium
TAGGCAATCAGTCGATCATGATCCTCGAGCCCCATATCGAGCTCCTCGACCATCGTTGCAGCAAAGAGCTCCTTGGCCTTTGTGGTTGCTTCGGCACACCCCACATCGACAAATATCAAATGCCGCCCTGACAGCAACTCGGTGTCGGGCCCATACATCGGATGCAAGGATGCAACCTGGCACCCGGCATTCAGCAATGCTTCGAGACCCGACTGCAGCGGTGTCTTGAGAGAGCCGATATCGAATATCAGACCCGCGGGTTTCAGTTTTGCAAGCTCAGCAAGAATCTCACCGGATACGGCAAGCGGAGTCGCGACCACGATGACATCGTAATCGACACCGGCTTGCCGCCAGTCCTTGAACCGGCCGGGGCCGGGTTCGACAGCCGTATCGGCGATGACCGTTGCGAATCCCTGCGAATCGAAAAAATCCACGAACCAGCCACCCATTTTTCCGGCGCCGCCGATAACCAGGGCCTGCCGACCGTCCCCTTTGCCCTCTGCCACGACGCGGTCGCGTTCCTGGCTGGTCAGAGATGACCTGATCAGTGCAGTCACTATTTCCTCGGTGAGTCTGGGGTCGATGTTCAGCGACTCGGCCTGGCTGCGCGCCAGGTCCAGTACCTCCTTTTCCCTTTCGTAATCCCGGGTGGCCCGGCCCGTGGCTCGCTTGCTCGTCCCAATTGCACTGACAATACGGTGCCGCTCGGCAATCAGCTCTATGAGCTTGCGATCGACCGATGACAGGTTGAGACGAAGTTCTTCAAGATTCATTGTTTTGCCGATCCCTATCGCTAATCTTCATATTGCACCAAGGTGGATGTGTTTTTGATGACAGCCCCCGATCCCGTCGCGTTCGATCTTGCGACACTGATCGATTGACCCAACGGGGGTACGACCAGAAGGCCCTTTATATCAAGGAGCGGTGTCCGTTGACATTTTGTTTATAACATGTGACGATTAGGTCACATATGGTTACGGTGCACCCCGGGTTTGCTCCAGGCGTCGTCGGTGAAGTGCCGATCAACGATGCCGTGTGGGCGGCTTTGAACGATGCGTCAAGGCGCAAAATCCTCGATTTGCTCCGCAAAAAATCCATGACCACGAGCGAATTGTGTGGGTACTTTGAATTCTCGCGTTTTGCCGTGATGAAGCATCTTAAAACCTTGCAAAAAGGTGGCTTGATCGTGGTGGAGCGCCGTGGCCGTGAGCGCATCAACCACCTCAACCCGATTCCACTGCAGGCGATGTACCGCCGCTGGATTCGACCCTTTGAACGAATCCCTGCTGATCGTCTTCTGCGCCTGAAGGTGCTGGCGGAGAGCGCCGGGGACTACGCCCTGGTCGCCGACCTGGCGCGCAAGCAGGGCCGGTCCGATATTGCGATGCGCACCGCCAAGGCCGCGCGGACCGCGGGTTTCATTCTGTTCGACGATCTTTTCCCGTCGCACCGGATTCCCGAAGCCAAGGATTCCGAGCCGGCGCTCGTGCTCGCCGTCATCCGCCAGGAAAGCGCCTTCTACAAGGGCGCGGTCAGCCGCGCCGGGGCGCGCGGCCTGATGCAGCTCATGCCGCGCACGGCCAAGCGGGTCGCGCAGCGCATCAAGGTCCGCTACAGCCGCAAGAAGCTGCTCACCGATGCCGAGTACAACCTCCGGCTGGGCCGCGCCTACCTGTCCGGCCTGACCCAAGACTACGACGGCTCCTACGTCCTGGCGCTGGCCGCCTACAACGCCGGGCCCGCGCGGGCGAACCGCTGGATCAAGGCGTTCGGCGATCCGCGCGAGGCGGACGTCGATCCGATCGACTGGATCGAAAGCATCCCCTTCGACGAGACCCGGAACTACGTGCAGCGGATTCTCGAAAGCCTGGTCGTCTACCGCCGCCATCTCGGCGTGCCGGACGGCGACCCGCTGGTCGCGCGCGGCGGGCCGCCTTTCCAATCCTGGGCCAAGTTGCCGGAGTTCGACTGATCTTTCCTATTGCCTTTGGCGCCACCAGGCGCTTGCCTTAGCACCGAGCCTATCTGTGGCAACGACAAAAAAAGATCGAGGGGGGACCATGTCCAATCCTGCCTTCGCGGATATCGGCGCTTGCGTCTTCGACGCCTACGGAACGCTATTCGACGTGCATTCGGCCGTCGGGCGCAGCCGCGAAGCGCTGGGGGACAAGGCCGACGCGATCTCCGTCCTGTGGCGCCAGAAGCAGCTCGAATACACGTGGCTGCGCAGCCTGATGGGCGCCTACGTCGACTTCTGGCAGATAACCGGTGACGGCCTCGACTACGCCTTGGCGGCCAACGAGGTCGACGACGCCGAGCTGCGCCGGCGCCTGATGGACCTCTATCTCAGCTTGGACGCCTACCCGGACGTGACCGGCGCGCTGGACCGGCTGCGCGCCGGCGGCAAGAAGACCGCGATCCTGTCCAACGGCGCGCCCGCCATGCTCGAGGCGGCGGTCACCTCGGCGAATCTCGGCGCGCGCCTGGACGCCGCGCTGTCGGTCGACGAACTGCGCGTCTTCAAGCCCGATGCGCGGGTCTATCGGCTCGCGGTCGAGCGCTTGGGCGTCGAGGCGGGGCGCATCTGCTTCGTCTCGACCAACGCCTGGGACGCCTGCGGGGCGGCCTACTTCGGCTTCAACGTCGCCTGGCTCAACCGCTTCGGACAGAAGCCGGAGCGCCTGCCCGGCGCCCCCGCCGCCGTGATCTCGACGCTGGCCGAGCTGCCGGCCCTGCTCGGGCTCTGAAAGCCCATGGCACAGGCGCCCGGCGATTTCCGCGAGCGCAGCCTCAGCGCCCAGGACGGGCTCAGGCTGTATTACCGCGACTACGGCGATCCCCTGTCGCGCGGCACGCCGGTCGTCTGCCTGGGCGGGCTGACCCGCAACTCGAAGGACTTTCACGGACTGGCCGGCCGTCTCTCGGCGCGCCGCCGGGTGGTCTGCCCCGACTATCGCGGCCGCGGCCGCTCGGCACGCGACTCCGATTGGCGCAACTACGCGCCGCGGGTCATCCTGGGCGACGTGGTCCAGCTCCTGGCCGCCAACAACCTGCACCGCGTGGTCGTTTGCGGCGTCTCATTCGGCGGACTGCTGGCCATGGGGCTGGCGGTCGCGGCGCCGACCGCGCTGGCTGGCGTCATCCTCGACGACGTCGGGCCCGAGGTCGAGCCGGCCGCCGGCAAGCGCATCCTCGACTACGTCTCGCGCGACCGCCCGCAGCCCGATTGGGCGGCCGCGGTCACCGAGATCAAGGCGCGCTTTCCCGACCTGTCGTACACGACCGAGGCCGGCTGGCGCGGCTTCGCCGAGGCGACCTACCGCGCGGGCGCGGACGGCCGCCTCCACTTCGACTGGGACGTGGCGCTGGCCAAGCCGCTCATGGCGGGGGGCAACGGAGCGCGCGACCACTGGCCGCTGTACCGGGCGCTCGCGCGCCTGCCGGTCCTGGCCATCCGCGGCGGCCTGTCCGACGTGCTGAGCGAAGCGACCTTCGCGCGCATGGCCGCGGAGAAACCGGACCTCGTGCAATTGACCCTGCCACGGGTCGGCCACGTGCCGACGCTCGACGAACCCGAATCGGAGCACGCCATCGATGAATTCCTCGCCCGAATCGACGGCTGAGCCGCTCCAGGCCTCCCCGCCGAGCTTCGCCGACGTGGAGGCCGCGGCCGGGCGCCTGGCCGGCCACGCGGTCGCGACCCCGCTGTTGAGCTCGCCGGCCCTCGACCGGCGCGTCGGCGGCCGGGTCCTGCTCAAGGCCGAGACGCTGCAGCGCACCGGTTCGTTCAAGTTCCGCGGCGCCTACAACCGGATCAGCCAGATCCCGGAGGACGCGCGCCCGGCCGGCGTCGTCGCCTATTCGTCCGGCAATCACGCCCAGGGCGTGGCCGCCGCCGCGGCGCTGCTCGGCGTGCCGGCGACCATCGTCATGCCCGAGGACGCGCCGGCGATCAAGCTGGCCAACACGCGCGGCTACGGCGCCGAGGTGGTGCTCTACGACCGCTTCACGGAGGTGCGCGAGGAGATCTGCGCCGAGATCGCGGCGCGCCGCGGCGCGACCATCGTGCGCCCCTTCGACGACCCGGCGATCATCGCCGGCCAAGGCACCTGTGGGCTGGAGATCGCCCGTCAGGCGGCGGCGCTGGACGCGGAACTCGACGCGGTGCTGATCTGCTGCGGCGGCGGCGGCCTGACCGCGGGCTGCGCGCTGGCGCTGGCCGAGCTCAGCCCGAGGACCGCGATCTACACCGTGGAGCCGGAGGCCTTCGACGACACCGCCCGCTCGCTCGCCGCTGGCGCGCGGGTCGCCAACGACCCGGCCGCGCGCTCGTTCTGCGACGCGCTGCTCGCGCCGACGCCCGGCGAATTGACCTTCGCCATCAACCGCCGCCTGGT
>JACZWN010000046.1 GCA_022572105.1 Pseudomonadota bacterium
GGGCGACGACGGCGGCCGGGGTGACCTCGACGCGGCTGGCCGCGCCGTTCGCTCCGAGCCGAGCGGTCGCGGACGGCGTCGTGCCGGTGGCGAGCTGCGCCCGCTCGGCCGCAGAGGCCGGGAGCGGGAGTTGGGTGGCGGTGCGGGCCAGGGCGTCGAACGCCGCCGCACCAGCGCCCAGCGGCTGCGCCTGGATCGGCAGGCCGGTCGCCGTCGCGATCTCCACCGGGCCATCGTCGCCCTCGTCCGAGGCCACCGGGGGCAGGGACCCGTCGGCCGTCGTCGGAGTATCGCTGTCGATATTCTCCGGGGCGTCGCCGGGCTGAGCGGCCGCTTCCAGCTCCGGGGTCTCGTCGTCGGGGAGCGCTGCGGCCTTGGCGTCATCGCCCTCGTAAGCCGGCGCGTCGTCACGGGCGACCGGCTCGCTCCGTTCCGGAACCTCGGCCGCGCTCTCCGTAGAGGTCTGCGTCTGGAAACGGCTGTCCTCGCGCCGGTCCCCGGCCTCGACCGCGGAGATGGTCTCGGCGGCGGTCAACCTGCGCCCCGGCTCGTCACTTGCCTGGCGGGTCTGGAAGGCAGCTAGGTAGGTCGGCCGCGCGGGAAGGCGAAGCGTCGCCTCGTGCAGCAGAACCTCGAAAAAGTCCCCGAACCCGTGCCGCACCTGTGGTTTTACGGGTTGGTGACTGGCCTTCGCTGGCGTGATCGGTAAGGCTTCCATCCTGGTTGCCGTTCTATATCCTACTCGTTCAACTCGGGCTTCTTGCCTCTGCCGGCCGCCTCGGGGCGACCGTCGTTGCGGGCGTTGGCGTGCCCGCACTGTTTGGCGCATGGGCCGGACGCGCGGCCGGTTCGCACGCAAAAATCATGCCCGCCGGGGCCGCCCAAGAGTCGCGCAGGGGTTCGAGGAGTTCGATCACGGTCTGCGCGATGGCATCGTCGTTATACAAGTTGATGCCGATCAGGTGGGCGAGGATTCGGCCGTAGAGGTCGGCCAGGCTGTCGATGAACTCACCGCATCGCCTGACGTCCAGATTGAGGTAGAGCGTGGTGATCACCTCGGTCGTCCCGCGGACCGCCGCGCAGCGGGCCTCGATGTCGTCTTCCGCGATCGCCTTGATCGCCGCGCGAAGCGCTGCGATGGCCTCGTCGTAGAGCAAGACGGTCTCGCGGTCGGGACCGGCCGCCACGATGTCGTTCACGTAACTCTGTGACGCTGCAAGACCCATCGGTATTCTCTTTCGTCCCTCGTCGTTCGTCGCGCTGCCTTCGCACGGGGAGTCGCACGGGCCCAACGCAAACGAGCGCCGACACTCATCGGTGGTAGGAACAGAGCAACCGCCATGCCAAACCAGGAATTGTCGCTCAAATCATTGTTTCAATTGAATTATTTATCTAATAGTTTTTATCGACGCCCGGCTTGGCATGGGGCTCGGGAAAAAATTGCTGCCGGGGAGGGGAAAATTGTGCCGGGTAGGGCATCACATTTGCCGGGTCGTCCAAATTTGCCGGATCGCGGAACTCGGGAGCCGCGGCCGGGTCGCGCCCCGGCCCCGGAAAGTCCCCGACTTTTCGGTACCGACGAGTACCAATCAACGGACGCAAACTATTGAATACAAAATTTGCCAAATTTTACGAGAAAATATCATAGTTATTTATAGAAATAGATTTTAATTACTTTTATTATTAGTAAATTATTTAAGTCTATACAAGATAATACTATATAGATCCAAAGAGAACTCGATCTTCTTAGGGATTGTTTGAAGATGCTTAGCTTGATTTCGGCTCTCACTGCGCCGGCACCGCTGCCCAGGCCGCAGTCGCTCGCGCAGACCTCGGCCGTGACGACCGCGCCGCGAGGCGGGCCAACGGGGTTGCGCGATGTCTTCGCGTTGGCCGCCGGGGCCGCTCGGGCGACCGATATCGGCGCCTTGACCAAAGCGGCCGGTAACGCCCGGGAGGGCGCATCCTTGCTGCAAGTGGCCGATCTGGCGCTTGACGCGATCGACGTCGCTCTGACCAAGATGAAGGATCTGGCCACGCAGGCATCGAGCACGACGACGCCGCTGTCGCGCGGCGAGCAGGCCATTCTGAACGCGGAATTTCAGCAATTACGCACCGAGATCGACCGGATCGCGGATGAAACCGAGTTCAACGACATCAAGGTGCTGAAAGGCGGGCAACTCACCTTCAAGGTCGGCACCGGCACCGCCAGCCAAGACGGCATAACACTCACCTTGCCGGCGGCCGCGGTTGCGAATTTGGATTCGAGCCTGGCCGCGGACGACCTTGCCGCCGCCTCGGGCGCCAACACGGCGCTGACCAACGTCACCAACGCGATCGACGCCCTCCATACGATCCAGGCTTCCGTCAAGGGCTCTCTGGTTGCTTTCCTGGGCGCGAAGCAGAATCTCGCCTTGAGCAAGGCCCTTGCGACGGCTCAGCGGAGCGACCTCCTGGAAAAGCCGGTAACGCTCGATACCGCCGACCAATTGGCCCGGTCGGTGAGCGAGCAGTTCTTGAAGAAGGCCGCGCCGGCCATCGCGGGCCAGTTATCCGGGGCCGTGCGCAACCTTCTGTCGAGCGCGCGTCTACAACCCTTGGAGCGGCCGCAAGCCCCCGTTCAAGCGGCGGCTCCGGAGAAGACGGGGGACGAAGTGGCGGCAGGGCCGTCGGCAAGCAGGGCGGGGCACGACACCAAGTCTTCCTCCCGTCTCGAGCCCTACCAAAGCGTCGATTTCGAGGTATAGCCTGGAATTACGGGCCGCATGCCGGGCAACGCCGGGTTTCCCAATAAGGCGAAGGCGCGGCCCGGTACGCCGAACCTTTATACCAACTAGTGTTCCGACTCTAACACTTGGTTCCCGCCTTGACGGTTTCGAGTGTTTGCTTGGCGCGGGCGGTTTTTTTGAGAATGGCCTTGGCGGTTGCGGTCCAGACGAAGGGAACGGGGTTCTGATTGTGCTTGGCGAGATAGTCGTAGATAGCCTGCTCCAACTCGGCGACGCTTTTGAAGGCGCCGCGACGGATGCGTTTTCGGGTGATCTCGGCGAAGAAGCGTTCGATCATGTTGAGCCAGGAAGCCGAGGTCGGCGTGAAGTGGATGTGGAAGCGCGGGTGTTTTTTCAGCCACCGTTTGACCTCCGGTGTCTTGTGGGCGGCGTAGTTATCGATGATCAGGTGGATGTCCAGGTAGGGCAGGGTTTGGCGGTCGATCCGGTTCAAGAAACGAATGAACTCCTGGTGGCGATGGCGCTTCATGCACTGGCCGATGACCTTGCCGTCGAGCACGTTGAGGGCCGCGAACAGGGTGGTCGTGCCGTTGCGCTTGTAATCGTGGGTCATGGTGCCGGCGCGGCCTTTCTTCATGGGCAGGCCCGGCTGGGTGCGGTCGAGGGCTTGGATTTGGCTCTTCTCGTCCACCGAAAAGACTACCGCCTTGTCCGGCGGATCGAGGTAGAGGCCGACCACGTCCGCCACTTTCTCCGCGAACGCCGGGTCGTTCGAAACCTTGAAGCTATCCACCAGATGCGGCTTGAGGCCGTGCGCGCGCCAGATATTCTGGACGCTGGTATGGCTGATGCCGACCGCGCGCGCCATCGAGCGCACGCTCCAATGGGTCGCGTCCGGCGGCGTCTCGCGCATCGTCTTGGTCAGCACCAACGCCTTGATGGCGGGGTCCAGCGGCGGCGTCCCCGGAGGCCGGCTCTTGTCGCGCAAGAGGCCATCGACACCGGCCTCCAGGTAACGTGCCTGCCAGCGCCACACCGTCGGCTTGGAGGTGCCGCTACGCCGCATGATCGCCATCGTACCGTGTCCCTCCGCCGACAGAAGCACGATCCGCGAGCGCCAGACCACCTTCCGCGACGTGTTCCGGTCCGCGACCAACCGTTCCAATCGCGTCCGATCCTCGGGACACAGCCATATGCATGCCGGAATTCTCATCACCCGAGACTCGCACATCATCGAGACTTTGGGAATCCCCTGTCATTGACGGAACACTAGGACGATGGCGGTCTTTTCCTCAACAGTCGAGTGGTTAATTGCGCCGAATTGGTCGTGCGTGGATTTCCCCCGGCCGCTCCCCTGGGCAAGACGGCCGCGCGAAACCGTTACTCACAGCCATTTTCCATCCCCGGCACGTCATCTTCAAGAACGGCACCAAGGAGATCGCCTTCCTCCAGGGCAAGGCGATCAGCTTCATGGCCAAGATGGACTACGACCTGGCCGGCAACTCCTGCCACCTGCATTCCTCGCTATGGGACACGAAATCCAACACGCCGCTGTTCTACGACCAGGACGCGGAGCATGGCATGTCCAAGCTGTTCCGGCATTACCTGGCCGGTCAGCTGGCGCTGGCCAAGGAGATGACCTACTGCTTCGCGCCCACCATCAACTCCTACAAGCGCTTCCAGTCGGGCTCTTTCGCCCCCACCAAGGCGGCCTGGAGCCTGGACAACCGCACCGCCGGTTTCCGCGTCATCACCGGCGGCGCCGGGACCCGGATCGAGTGCCGCATCCCCGGGGCCGACTGCAACCCCTATCTGGCCTTCGCCGCGACCCTCGCCGCCGGCCTGCACGGCATCGACAACGAGCTCGAGCTGCCCAAGGCCTTCGTGGGCAACATGTACGCCGCCAAGCGCGTGCCCGACGTGCCCAAGACCCTGCGCGAGGCGCTGGCCGCGTTCAAGAAGTCCAAGGTGCTGCGCGCGGCCTTCGGCGATCCCGTGGTCGACCACTACCTCCACGCCGGCGAGTGGGAGCAGGCCGAGTACGACCGCCGCGTCACCGACTGGGAGCTGATCCGCTACTTCGAGCGCGCCTGAGGCGGGCCCGGCCTTAGCCCCCGGCATTCGCCGCATCCGCCTATTGTCTGGCCCCGCGCGCGCGCCTAAAATCCGGCCTCGCCAACCAGAAACGCGGGCAAGCGAGATGGCCGAGACCCTGAAGTGCATCACGCCGGTGGACGGCAGCGTCTATGTCGAGCGGCCGCTGGCGAGCGAAGCGGAGATCGCCGAGGCGCTGGCGCGCGCGCGCGCCGCCCAGCCCGCCTGGCGCCATACGCCGCTCGCCGAACGCCTAGCGCTCTTGAGCGCGGCGGTCGACGCCTTCGTCGCCAACAAGGCCGAGATCGCCGAGGAGATCGCCTGGCAGATGGGGCGCCCGGTCGCCCAATGCCCGGGCGAGGTGGCCGGCTTCGAGGAGCGCGCCCGGCACATGACCGCGATCGCGCCCGAGGCCTTGGGCGACATCGCGGTCGAGCCGAAGGACGGCTTCACCCGCTTCATCCGGCGCGATCCCTTGGGCGTGGTCTTCGTGGTCGCGCCCTGGAACTATCCCTATCTGACCGCGGTCAACTCGGTCGTGCCGGCGCTTGCGGCGGGCAACGCGGTGCTGCTCAAGCACTCGCACCAGACACCCTTGTGCGCCGAGCGCTTCGCCGAGGCGTTCGAGGCCGCCGGCCTGCCCGCGGGCCTGTTCCGGCACCTGCACCTGTCCCACGGCGCCACCGCCAAGCTGATCGCGGGCGAGGGTGTCGATTTCGTCTCCTTCACCGGCTCGGTGCCCGGCGGCCACGCGGTCCAGGAGGCCGCCGCCCAGCGCTTCATCGGCACCGGCCTGGAGCTGGGCGGCAAGGATCCGGCCTACGTGCGCGCCGACGCCAAGCTCGACCACGCCATCGAGAACGTGATCGACGGCGCCTTCTTCAACTCCGGCCAGTCGTGCTGCGGCATCGAGCGGATCTACGTTCACGCCGAGGCTTACGACGCCTTCGTCGAGGGCGCGGTCGAGGCGGTCCGCGCCTACGTGCTCGGCAACCCGATCGAGCCCGAGACCACGCTCGGCCCCATGGTGCGCGCCTCGGCCGCCGACTTCGTGCGCGGCCAGATCGCGGACGCGGTCGCGGCCGGCGCCAAGGCGCTGATCGACCCCAAGGCCTTCGCCGCGGACGCGGTGGGCACGCCCTATCTCGCGCCGCAGATTCTGGTGGACGTGGACCACTCCATGCGGGTCATGACCGAGGAGTCCTTCGGGCCCGTGGTCGGGATCATGAAGGTGGCCTCCGACGAGGAGGCGGTGGCGCTCATGAACGACAGCGACTTCGGCCTGACCGCCTCGATCTGGACCACCGACGAGGACGCGGCGATTGCCATCGGCGACCGGGTCGAGACCGGCACCTGGTTCATGAACCGCGCCGACTACCTGGACCCGGCGCTGGCCTGGACCGGGGTCAAGGATTCGGGCCGCGGCTGTTCCTTGAGCCGGGTCGGCTACGAGCAGCTGACGCGGCCCAAGTCGTTCCACCTGCGCACCGCCATCTAGCTCCAAGGCGTCTAGCCGCAAGCCCGAGAGGACGAAAGATCGATGACCATCGACACCGCTACGCTCACCGGCAACTGGAACTACCCCACGGCGATTCGCTTCGGCCCGGGGCGCATCACGGAGTTGGCCGAGGCCTGCAAGAGCCTGGGCATGACCAAGCCGCTGCTGGTCACCGATCCAGGCCTGGCCGGCCTGCCCATGGTCGCGGATGCCTTGGCCGCGAACCAGGCGGCCGGGCTGCCGACCGGCCTGTTCAGCGACGTCAAGTCCAACCCGGTGGGCAAGAACGTCGACGACGGGATCGCGGCCTACCGCGCCGGCGGCCACGACGGCGTCATCGCCTGGGGCGGCGGCAGCGGCCTGGACGCGGCCAAGGCCGTCGCGCTCATGGCCGGCCAGAGCCGGCCGCTGTGGGACTTCGAGGACCGCGGCGACAACTGGCTGCGGGCCGATCCGGCGGGCATCGCACCGATCGTCGCGGTGCCGACCACGGCCGGCACCGGCTCCGAGGTCGGCCGCGCCAGCGTGATCCTCGACGAATCCGACCACACCAAGAAGATCATCTTCCACCCCAAGATGCTGCCCGGCATCGTGATCTCGGACCCGGAGCTGACCGTCGGCCTGCCGGCGCACATCACGGCGGCGACCGGCATGGACGCGCTCGCCCACTGCCTCGAGGCCTACTGCGCGCCCGGCTACCACCCCATGGCCGAGGGCATCGCGGTCGAAGGCATGCGCCTGGTCAAGGAGTGGCTGCCCAAAGCCGTGGCCGACGGCAGCGACATCGAAGCCCGCGCCCACATGCTGGTCGCCGCCTCCATGGGCGCGACCGCGTTCCAGAAGGGCCTGGGCGCGATCCACGCGCTAAGCCACCCGGTGGGCGCGCTCTACGACACCCACCACGGCCTGACCAACGCCGTGGTCATGCCCTACGTGCTGGCCTTCAACCGCAGCGCCATCGAGGACAGGCTGACGCGCCTCGCCGCCTGGCTTGACCTGCCCAATCCCTCGTTCCAGAGCGTCATGGACTGGGTGCTGGAACTCCGGAAGAAATTGGAGATGCCCCACACCCTGGCCGCCATGGGGGTGACCGGCGAACGCCTGGACCAGCTCTCCGAGATGGCCGCCCAGGACCCGACCGCCGGCGGCAACCCGATCCCCGTGGGCGTACCGGAGATGAAGGAGATGTTCGTGGCCGCCATCGAGGGACGCCTCCCCTGATCGAGGCCGCGCGGGGCCACGCGCGCCCGCCCGCCGTGCGGCTCCGCCTCGCGGCCGCTTTTCTGCTTGCCCTCTTCGCGCTTTCCGCCTGCTCGCCCGGGCGCACGATCGAGTCCTGGCGGGTGCTGGAGGACATCGCGGCCGGCGCGGGGCCGAGCACGCTGAAGGAGGTCACGCCCGCGCCCACGCGCCAAGCGATCACCTACCGGGTCGAAGGGCGGGCCTACGCGGGCGACCTCTACCGCCCGGGCGAGGCGGCCAAGGCGGCGTTGGTGCTGGTCCCGGGCGCCGCGCGCAAGGGCCGCGACGACCCGCGCCTGGTCGCCTTCGCCACGACCCTGGCGCGGGCGCGCTTCACCGTGCTGGTCCCCGACATCGAGAACCTGCGCGCGCTCTACGTCGGGCCGGAGGACGTGCGCAGCATCGCCGATGCCCTGCGCCATCTGGCCGCGCGCGGCGAGCTCCCGGGCGCGCCGTCGCTCGGCCTGGTCGCCATCTCCTACGCGGTCGGGCCGGCGATCCTGGCGGCGCTCGAGCCGGACCTGCGCGATCGGGTGGGCTTCGTGCTCGCGATCGGCGGATACTACGACATCGAGGCCCTGGTCACCTTCTTCACCACCGGGCGCTTCCGTGAAACGCCGGAGGAGGCGTGGCGGTTCATGGCGCCCAACGCCTACGGCAAGTGGATCTTCCTGCGCGCCAACGCGCGCCGCGTCGAGGGCGCGCGCGACCGCTGGCTGCTGACCGCCATGGCCCGGCGCAAGCTGGACGACCTCGAGGCGCCGCTGGACGACCTCGCCGCCCGCCTAGGTCCGCAGGGACGCTCGATCCACGACCTGCTCGCCAACGACGACCCGGACGCCGTGCCGGCGTTGATCGCGGCCCTGCCCGAAGCGGTGCGCGCGGACATGGCGGCGCTCGACCTGAGCCGCGCCGATCTCTCGCGCCTCGGCGCCCGGCTCATCCTGCTGCACGGCCGCGACGACGCGATCATCCCCTTCACCGAGAGCCTGGCGCTCGCCGCCGCCGCGCCCGCGGCGCGGGTCAGCCTCCACGTGGTCGACAACCTGGCGCACGTGGATCTGGGGCCCGGCGACCTCGCCGACGGCCTGCGCCTGCTGACGGCCACCTACCGGATGCTCGCGCTCCGGGACGGGAGATCCCGGTAACGGATTATACCAAAGGTCCTTGGTATTAGGCGGCGGTATCAGGCGGCGATCTGGCTCAACTTGGCCATCAGATACTCGATGTCGTCCTTGGCGATGCGGGCCGAGGGATCCTCGAACTTGGTCAGCATGCGCTGCATGATCCGCTCGACGTAGCGCTGGCGGTCGTTCAACCCACCGTCGTAATCGGTCTCGACGACGAGCGATATCGCCGCGCGGAAGGCCGGGTACAACGCCTTCGGCAGGCCGGTGCGCAGGTAGAGCGGCTCGAACCCGAGCATGCCCTTGTCGTGGGTGAGGACGCGCACGTTTTGCAAAGGCAGAGCGGCCAGCCTGGCCATGGACCGCTCGAAGAAGTTCAAGTCGCCCACGCAGAGCGCGCGCAGCAGGAGCGAGGAGGTAAGGCGCTCTTTCCTGTGAAGTTGCTCGATCAGGCTGTCGAGTTCGGCCTCGCTCGATCCGTATTCGATGAGCGTCATGGTCGCACGCTCGCGCGCCTGGAGGATCAAAGTGCTGGCCACGTCCGGCGAGACCTCGTGCTTGGACACCAGGTAGTCCTGGAGCCGCTCCGAGAGCGCCGAGACCACCCGCTCGGATATGGCCGGCGGCAGGTTCACCCGCCGCGCCAGCGAATCGGCGACCGCGGCGCTTTCCTCGTAGCAATCGATCACCCGGTCAAGTACCGCCTCGCTCAAGGCGGCGCCCTCGTTGCCGACCAGTCGGGCAACGGCCTGCTCGTTGCCGGTCTCGACCAAGGCCTCGGAGACCCTCGCCGTGACCGTCAGCCGCTGGGCGATCGCCGCCTGCTTCGCGGGCTCCCGGCCACGCACGATCTCGATCAGATCCTCCTCGGTCAGGACCTCGGAGAATTTGAGCATCGGCAGGGCGACGCTGTCCACGTCCTTCGCCAGCGCGAGCGCCACGTCGTGCGGCAGATCCGGGGTCGACTTGAGATGCGCGGCGAGCGCCTCGCGGACCAGGATCCCGGTGTCCTTCACCAGGGTTCGGAAGATGTCCTCGGCGATCCGCCGCTCGGCCGGGCTCAACACCCGGGCGTCGAACTGCGCCGCGATCTTGGCGGTCGTGCGGGCGCGGGTACGCGGCGAGGGGTTGGTCAGCAAGCGCTCGACATCGGCTTGAGTCAGGCGCTCCGCGGCGAGTGTATCTGTCATCGCATCCCTTGGCATCGTATTCCCGGACCACGCCCCAGGGTTCAGCGGCGGGCCGCCCAATGGCGGACGGACCGACCAACGGGCCTCGGCCCGCTGTTTCCCCTCCGATTATCGGTTAACTGGGGTTAATCCGGGATTAACATCAGTGGTCGATCGGACCGCGACTAAATCCGCTGCATGAGCACCCGGGCCACGGCCCGGACTTGGTCTTCGACCGAGACGGCGACGTAGGAGGTGACTTCCAGCTCGCGGTCCTCGTAGACGTCGCCGTCGGGATGCTCTTCCACCCAGGCGGCGACGGCCCGGTCCCGGGCCTGCAGCAGCTCGACGATCTGCGGCTTGAACAGGTGGATCATGCCCGAGGTCCAGCGGTTGACCGGCCAGGACGGTTGCGCGTGATCGACCTTGAAGCAATCGAGCAGCGTCGCGACGTCCTCGGCCACATACCAGACCTCGCCGGTCACCCAGCGGTTCACCGTGAACAGCCGGAACGGAAAGCCCTCCTTGGTCATGGCGATCGCGATCAGGTGGCTCAGCTCGTCGTCCGGATCCTCCGGCTTTTCGAAGCCGGGCACCGGCGCCGGCTTGATGCCGGGCGGCATGCCCTTGGGCCGCAGGAAGGTATGGAAGTGGCCGTGCTCGCCCTCGAAGCGCTGATCCGGCGGGTGGGCGTGGTAATAGAACTGGCCGTGCGACTCGCTGTCGTAGACGTCGCCGGGCGGGTAATGGTCCCATTCGAAGAAGGTCTCGTGGCCGCGCAGCAGCTCGCCCACGATGTTGTCGCTGGTCTTGGCCAGCACCCGATGGACCTCGATCACCTCCTGGCCCGCCTCGGCCATGGATTCGAGCTCCTCGGTGGACAGCGTCGCGAGGTCGTGCGTGCACTCGATCTGGAATTTGCGGTCGGCCGCTTCGGTACGCATGGCTCAGACACTCTTTCTCCCGCCGTGCGCCCCCCCCCGGTTGCGCCGTTTCCGCAATCCCGCGGTTCCCGCGCCGGCGTGCGGCGCCCTCAACTTGCCGCGAACGGCCGGCGAATGGAAACCCTTAATTTGGACATGGATTTATTCCGCGACCAGGCGAAAGCCGATCAGGATGTGTTTGAGGCCGGCCGGCCGGCCGTGCCGGGCCGCCGGTCGGCAGATTCCACAGCCGGAATCGTCCCACGAGCCGCCCTTGACGATGAAGCGCCCGCCGTCCGAGCCCGAAGGCGTCGCGGTCCATTCGAAGACCTGACCGGCGGCATCGAGCAGGCCGAAGGGGCTGGCGCCGTTCCGGAAACGCCCGACCGGCACGGTATCGAACGGCCCCAGGTCGTGGCTGTTGAGCCGCGCCGGGTCCCAGGCCCCGCCCCAGGGAAATCGGCGGCCGTCGGTGCCGCGCGCCGCCTTCTCCCACTCCCGCTCGCCCGGAAGGCGCCAAGTCCGTCCCGTCGCCTCGGTGAGCCAGGCGGCGTAAGCGCGCGCATCGGCGTGCGAGACCAGGACCACGGGATGCTCCTCGCGGCCCGCGGGCGGCGCGGCGCCGGTCCAGGCGTGCCGGCGCGTGCGCTGGTAGGGATGGATCAGGCGATAGCCCTTCCAGGTCGCCCGGTCGACGTCGGGAGCGGGATGCCCCGTGGCCCGGACGAAGGCGGCGTATTGGGCGTTGGTGATGGGCGTGCGGGTGATGAAATAGTCGGCAAGCTCGACGGTCCGGCGGGCGGGTTCGTTGTCGTACCAGCCCCACTCGCGTGTACGCGAATGCCCATAGGCCGCTTCGTCTAGTTGGTAGGCGGCCTCGCGCTCGGCGGCGTCGGAACCCATGACGAACGGCCCGGCCGGGACTGCGGCGACCGCAGGGGCGGTGGGCCGGGCCGGGTCGTTCGTCGTGAGTCCCGCCGCCGAAACCGCCTGCGTGCAAGCCGATAGCGGCGCCACGACGAGCATGGCAAAGGTCAAAAGCGCGCCCAACACGCGCCGCCGCAACGTCATCTGGCCGAGATCGATCAATCCCGGACCACGAGCACCGAACAGGTCGCATGGCGCACCACGCGCGCCGCATTCGGCCCCAAGAGATAGTCCTTGAGCGCGGGGCGGTGCGAGGCCACGACGATCAAGTCGCAACCGGTTTCCGCCGCGACCCGCAGGATTTCCTCGTAAATCGTGCCGTTGGCGACGATCGCCCGAGTCGCAATGTCGGACGGGATGTTGGCGCCGATATAGTCGTTCAGCTGCTGCGCCGCGTCGGCCCGCGACTTTTCCTCGAAATCCTCGGGGAAATACTGGGAAATGATGCTCATGCCGAAGCCGGGCACGACGGTCAGCACGTGGAGCCTGGCCCCGGCGCTCTGGCTGAGCTTGGCAGCCGCCGACAACGCTTTTTTCGAGGAGTCCGGGTCTCCGAGATCGACGGGCAGCAGAATTTCTTTGAACATCGGTCCCTCGTCTCTATGCGGCGGCGATGGCCGGCGTCTTCTCGCGACGGCCGCGTTGCAGCATGATGATGAGACCGAGCACGATCAACGCCGGCAGGTAGAACCATTGCTTCGCCGGCCGGTCCGCTTCCACCTCGACGCTGGCGATCTCGAAGTCGAAGTCGATCTTCTGGCGCTCGGCGGTGCTGCCGAAGACCACGTTGTCGACGATGACCTTGCCGTCAGCGATGAGAAGCTCGAGACCGGCCTCGAACAGCCGGTCCTTGCCGCTGCCCGCCGCGCCGAGCGGCAGCATGACCACCTTGTCGATCTCGCGTCCTTCGATGTCCTCGCCCATGACCCGGATGCGGATCTGGGCACCCACCGGCATCTTCTCGGCGACCTCATAGATATTTGTGGCTGAAACCGATTCCAGCGGCGCATAGATCTGGTCCATCCAGTATGCCGGCCGGAAAAGCGTGAAGGCGATGAGCAGCAAGGCGACGATTTCCCATTTCCGGCATCTGACGATGAAATATCCCTGGGTGGCGGCGGCGAACAGCATTATCGCCGTGATCGCGATGACGACCGTGATCAAAAGGTGATACCAAGACTCGATGCCGATCATCAGCAGCTCGGTGTTGAAGATGAACATGAACGGCAGGATCGCCGTGCGGATGTCGTACATGAATCCCTGAATGCCGGTTTTTATCGGATCGCCCTTCGAGATGGCGGCGGCGGCGAAGGCGGCCAGGGCCACGGGCGGTGTGTCGTCGGCCAGGATGCCGAAGTAGAACACGAACATATGGACGGCGATCAACGGCACGATCAGGCCGTTTTGCGCCCCCACGGTGACGATCACCGGGGCCAACAGGGCCGACACCACGATGTAGTTGGCGGTGGTCGGCAGCCCCATGCCCAGGATCAGACTGAGAACGGCGGTGAGAATCAGCATGATGAGTATGTGACCGCCGGAGATGAACTCGACGAACTCGGACATGACGAAACCGATGCCGGTCAGGGAAATGGTGCCGACGATGATGCCGGCGGCGGCGGTGGCCACGCCGATGCCGATCATGTTGCGCGCCCCGCTGATCAGGCCCTCCGGGGTGTCCATGCAACCTTGTTTGAGGCAGCCGGCGACAGACTCGCCGGTCTTGCGTATGATCGCCTTGAGCGCCCGCTGGGTGAGCAGGACGAAGAGCATGAACAAGGTGGCGTAGTAGGCCGACAGGCCCGGCGACAGCCGCTCCACGATCAGGCACCAGACCAGCACCACCACGGGCAACAGATAGTACAGCCCGGCCTTGATGGTCGGAGCCGGGTCGGGCAATTCGGTGATCTCCAACTCGGTGTCGAGTTCGGGGAACCTGCAGCCGTAATAGACCAGGGCGACATAGGTGATGATCAGCAATACTATGGCAACCCAGAGGGTCGCCTCGCCGAATGCGCCCTTCATCCATCCGAGGCCGAAATAGACGAAGGCGGTCAAAACGACCAGGCCGAGGAACGTGAGCAGGAAACTCATCAGGCTGCGAATGAAGTTTGGCGGGCGGCGACGGGGCAGTCCCTTCATGTCGGCCTTACACGCCTCGAGATGGACGATGTAGACCAGGGCGATGTAGGAGATCAGCGCGGGCAGCGCGGCGTGCTTGATGACCTCGACATAGGAGATGCCGACGTATTCGATCATCAGGAAGGCGACCGCCCCCATGATCGGCGGGGTGAGCTGGCCGTTGGTCGAGGAGGCCACCTCCACCGCCCCCGCTTTTTCAGCCGAGAACCCGACCTTGCGCATCAAGGGGATGGTGAAGGTGCCGGTGGTCACCACATTGGCGATGGCGGAGCCGGAGACCAGCCCGGTCATGGCCGACGACACCACCGCCGCCTTGGCCGGCCCGCCCTTCATATGGCCCATCAGCGCGAAGGCGACGCGGATGAAATAGTTTCCCGCCCCGGCCTTCTCCAACAGCGAACCGAACATCACGAACAGGAACACCAAGCTGGTCGAAACCCCGAGCGCGATGCCGTAGACCCCTTCCGTCGTCAGATAGTAATGGGACATGGCCTTGTTGAGGCTGGCGCCCTTCCACTGGATGATCTCGGGCGCCAGATGGCCGAAGAAGGTGTACAACATGAACACCGCCGCCACGATCATCAGCGGCGGCCCCAGGGCGCGCCGCGTGGCTTCGAGGATGAGCGCCAGGCCGATCACGGAGACCACGATATCCATTTGCGTCGGCAAGCCGGGCCGATCGGACAGCTCGATGAAGAAGAGATACTGATAGCCGGCGGTAAAGGCGGCGACGAGGGCGATGATCCAGTCCTGGATGGGGATGTAATGGCGGGGCGAACGCTTGAGCGCGGGGAAGGCCAGGTAGGCGAGGAAAATGGCGAAGGCCAGATGGATCGACCGGGCCTCCGTGCTGTTGAAGATGCCGAACCTCAACATGAATGGCAGGGGTGAGGCCAACCAAAGCTGAAAGCCCGCCCATGCCAAAGGCACGAACCACAGGATCTTCGCCGGGATGCCGCTGGGCGACCGTGCGCCGGTATCGGCCTCGGCGACAATGTCCATGGCTTCCTGTCCGCCGTTATCCGGCGGCGTACCGTTGATTTTATCGCTCATCGTTAACCTAACCCTCGGATTTTCTGGGAATCACCGCGCCCCGCGAAGCCTAGCGGTTCGTTACATTCCAATCTCGCTGAATTTCCGGATCGCACCGGGATGCATCGGCGCGGAATCCCCTTCGCTCTTCATGTCTCGCGGTTGCAATAGTCGCAACGCCGGATGAAGTCTCTTGAAGCGGTCGAAATTACCGAAGACCGCGTCGACGAGGTCGTAGGCCGTCGCGTCCGGCATGTCCTCGGTGACCACGGCAACGACCCGGACGCCGAACGTCTTGACGGCGGCGGTCTGGTTCTCATAGGTCCCCGCTGGAATCTCGGTAACCGAGAAATAGGATTTTTCCGCAACCAGACCGGCGATTTCGGCGCCGGCGACCTCGACAAGCCCGGCGTCGCACAGCGCCATGGTCTTGGCCAGGGCGGCGTCGGGATGGGCGACGATCGCGACCATCGCCTGAATACGGTCGTGGCACAGGGCCAGGGATTGTTCGGGGCCGGTCAGCTCGTCGGCGAGGGTGAAAGTGTCGCGCGACCAACCCATGGCCGTCATCACCTGCTGCATGACCACCCGTTGGTCGGAGCCGGGAACCCCGATATTGACCCGCTTGCCCGCCAGGTCCGCGAGTTTGGCGATTCCGGCGTCGCGCCGGGCGACCACCGTGAACGGCTCGCCGTGGAGCAGCAATAGGGTTCTGAGGTTCTCGAACCCGACATCCATGAATTCGACCGGGCCGCTTGCGTTGTAGGCGTGATACAGCCAATCCGACGGGGCGACGCCGATATCGATGGTGCCGTCGCGCAGATTGCCGAGCACCGCCAGGGGCTCGGCGGCGTCGCGGCCGACGATCCGTTCGACCTCGCAAGTCATGGCCTGCGTAGACTTTGAAATGGCGCGGCACAGCGCCCGCCCGACATTGAAATGGACCGGCGATTCGTCGCCGGCGCCGATGATCACGTCGGCGGCGCGCGCCCGGTCCGATGACCCCACGCCCGCGGCCGAAATGGCGCCCACGAACGCCAGCGCCAGCGGAACCATGCCTGTTCTCATTTTTGCCTCCCCCAAGACAGTCCTGTCGCCTCGCCTTGATTCGGGCTCGATACTGCCTTCCGTGCGAAACGGCGGCCGATCAGGGAGCGGGATGGAGAAGCTTTCTCCGCGCTTCTCCATCCCTATCTCTTGCTTCCCTTATACCCAGAGGCCTGTTGCCCGGGCAGGAAAGCTGCGCGGCTACTTAATCCAGCCGCGCTCCTTGAAGTACTTGGCCGCGCCGTCATGAAGCGGCGCTGAGCGCCCGTTGTTGACCATATCGCTAACCGTCAGGTTCTTGAACGCCGGATGCAGCCTCCTGAAGCTGTCTATGTTGTCGAACACGGCCTTGACCACCTCGTAGACAGTGTTCTCCGGCGTCGCGGCCGAGGACACGAAGGTAGCGCCCACGCCGAAGGTGGTGGTATCGTTCGGACTGCCCCGATACATGCCTGCCGGAATCGTCGCCTTGAAATAGTAGGAATTGTCCGCCACCAGCTTGTCGATGGCCGGACCCGAGACCTCGACCATCACCGCGTCGCAGGTGGTGGTGGCTTCCTTGGACAGGCCGTTGGGGTGGCCGACCAGCCAGAACAAGGCGTCGATCTTGTTGTCGCACAGGGCGCCGGGGGTTTCCGCCGACTTCATCTGGGCCGCCAGCTTGAGATCGTCATTGGTGTGGCCCATGGCCTTCCACATGACGTTCCAGGTGGCTTCCGTGCCCGAACCCGGGTTGCCGATGTTGACCCGCTTGCCGACCAGGTCCTGGACCGTCTTGATGCCGGCGTCGGCGCGCGCGATGATCGTCACGGGCTCGCCGTGAATCGCGAAGACCGCGCGAAGATCCGAGAACGGCCCGGCGTCGATGAAGGATTTCTTCCCGGTGCCGTGGTAGGCGTGAAACTGCCAGTCGGACTGGACGACGCCCATGTCGAGCTCGCCGGCGCGGATGGTGTTGAGGTTGTAGACGGAACCGCCCGTCGACTCCACCGAGCAACGCACGCCGTGTTCTTTCCGGCCCTTGTTGACGAGACGGCAGATGGCGCCGCCGGTGGGATAATACACGCCGGTGATGCCGCCGGTGCCGATGGTGATGAATTGCTGCTGGGCTTGAGCGGCGGTGCTGCCGAGCCCGGCCAATCCACCGGCGAGCAGCACGCCCGCCGCAAGGCCTAGGACAGCGGTTTTCGAAACAAATCGTGTCATGGGCTTAACCTCCCGTTTTGCCACTGATCTCACGATGCTCTTCGTGCAGACCCCGGCGCCTGCCTAAGGGTCCTGGATAGCCGGGCGAACTACGCGCCACGAGGCCCGTTCTCGCTGCTCGGCCACCGGTGCGGACAACGGCGCTCACGGCCGTCGAACGACCGGGTTGACTTCGGCGCCGAGGCGCCGAAGTCCGAGTAGACAGCTAACTCGCTTATCTAGTCTCCCTGTAACGATTTCCGGTGCTTGCCCACACCGTGTTGGTCGCACCAATTGAACATGTTTCCACGGCGGAACGCTACCCCGTTTGTAAGCCCGTTACCGAATTTTCTCGAACCGTCCCGGCGCTCGGGTCGATGAAAGCGGTTACTTCCAGCCCCGCTCGCGATAATAGCGAAGCGCGCCCTCGTGAAACGGGGCCGAATTGCCGGCCGCGATCAT
>JACZWN010000047.1:0-15850 GCA_022572105.1 Pseudomonadota bacterium
CGACTCCTTAACGTCCTCTCAGCATAATCGCGCTGTGCGGCCCGCGGATTCGCCGGGAGTCCGTTCCGGCGAGTCGGTCCGGGCCGCCGTGTCGTCCTCGACGAAACCACGACCGCGCATGACGGTCATGCGGCGCGATCGTCAGAGGCGTGCAGGGATGAGGGCCATGAAACGTATTCCTTTTAAGAGGTCGACCCGGCTGTGGAAGGACCGCGCCGGCGGCATGTTCGTCTTCTTCGCCATTGCGGCTCCGGTCCTTATCGGCATTGCCGGCGCCTCGATCGACATTGGCTTGTGGTACGCGAACAAGCGCCTCGCCCAGTCGGCCGTCGACTCCGCCGCCCTAGCCGGCGCGCTGGAGCTGCGCCGCACGGACGAGACCGACGCCGACGCGATCCATGCCGACGTCGTGACCGCCGTCAACTTCGACGCGGCCATCAACGGCTACAGCACCGGCAACGGCGATACCATCGATGTGGACACCTCGAACAGCCCCCGGGTGGCGGTCATCATCACCCGCCCGGTGCCGGGCCTGCTCAGCCAGGTCGTGTTCACCGAGCAAACCAAGGTCGCGGCGCGCGCCGTGGCCCAGGCCGACATCAACGACAGTTGCATCTGGTCGCTCAATCCGGACGCTTCGGGCGGGGTGAGGATCCTGGGTAGCGCCCAGGTCGATCTCGGCTGCGGCGTCATCGCGAACTCCAGCAGCGGCGCCGGCATCATCGAGGACGGCACCGGCTGCCTGACCGCCACGGAGATCAAGGTCGTGGGCGGCACCGGCGGCGACTGCATCGACCCGACGCCCGTGACCGGCATCGATCCGATCGACGACCCGCTGGCCGCGCTGCCGGCGCCGAGTTACAGCAACCCGCCTTGCATCCACCAGCCCCCGATCACCGGAAACGGCCCCGACCCGCAATACCTCAATCCCGGCGTCTACTGCAATCAGCTGACGATCAACACGACCCGCAAGGTCATCTTCAATCCCGGCCTCTATGTCCTCGACGGCGCGTCGCTCAGCATCAGCGGCTCTTCCAACGTGGAAGGCACCGACGTCAGCTTCTATCTGACCGAAAATGGCAACGTGAGCGACAACATCACCATCTCCGGCGGCGCTAAGGTAATCCTGAGCGCGCCGAGCGACGGACCGCTGCCCGGGATTCTCTTTTACCAGGACCGAAACACCACGGCGAACATAACCCACAACCTGACCGGCGGCGCCGAAATGCAGTTGAACGGAATCATCTATTTCCCGACCACCGACTTGAGTTTCAGCGGCGGTGCGGAGTTGACCGATTCCGCCACCATGATCATCGCGGACCAGGTCACTTTTACCGGCGACGTCTACCTCGGCGACTTCGACAAGGCGCCCGGAAACGCGATTCTCGGCAACGCGCTGATGCTTCAGGCAACACTCTTGGAGTGACCCGCCATGCCGCACCAATCCGCATCGATGACGCCCCGGTGGGCCCGGGCGGCAAAGCGCCGTCCGTTCCGTCGATTCCCGGGCCTGGCCGGGTTGCGCAAATTGCTGCCGCGCGGCGCCTCGGGCAACGTGACCATCGAGTTCGGCATCCTGATCGTGATTCTGGTCAGCCTGTCGATGGGGGCCTTCGACTTCGGACGCCTCGGCTTTCGGAAAATCGCGATCACCAGCGCCGCGCGCGCCGGCGCCCAGTACGGCATCCAAGACCTGGTCACGGCGGCCGACACCGCCGGGATGATCCAGGCCGCCCGGAACGACATCGAGGATACCAATGACGTGCTCGACATAGCCGCCCGCCGGTACTGCGACTGCCCGGGCCAGGGCGAGGTGGCGTGCACCGTCACCTGCACCGACGGCAGCTTCTCGCTCATGTACGTCGAGGTGACCGTCCCGGACCAGGTCAACCTTCTGTTTCCCTATCCGGGTATCACCTCGCCGCGCACGGTCGCCTCGACCAGCACGATCCGGGTGCGCTAGGCGACGGCGAACGCAAGCATAGCTTCGGCCAATTCAGTTAAAGAGCTCGGTGAAATGTCCAGAATAACCGACACCAGAGTAATCGCCAAATGTCTGAAACTGCTCAAGGATTGCAGGGGCACCGCGTTCGTGGAGTTCGGACTCCTGGCGCCGATCTTCTTTCTCATCATCGTCGCCATCATGGACTTCGGCCGCATGATGTGGCTGTCCAATACCGTCGAGCACGCCGCCACCGAGGGCGCGCGCTACGCCGCGGTCCGCGGCTCGAACAAAGCCACCGTCGCGACCACCCAGACGATCACCGATTTCGTGCAGGGCCGGGCCGAGTTGATCCCGCCCAGCGACATGAACATCGTCGTGTCGTGGACCCCCACGAACAACAACAATCCCGGCAGCTCGGTGACGGTTCAGGTCACCTATAACTACGAGTACCTCCTGGTCGGCTTCCTGGGCTTCGATCCGGTCGATCTGGAGGGCACCTCGACCATGGTGATCAACTGATGCCAACGATCCCCGCGCCGAAGCAGACGCACGCTATCGAGGCAATGTGAGAGGCCGCATGCGCTCGCGGCCGCGACCGACGGCGTGGCCGGCGCCGCCACGCGCCATGCTCTGCGGCTTCCGTCTTGGGCAGCCTTCGAGCCGGACACGAGGCACTCTGTCCGTCGTCACCCTGTCGAGGCCGGTCGAACGGCAAAAAATCGCGTTAAAACACTAAAATATAAGACCAATAGATTTTAATATAAATGCCGTATTATTTTGAATTACTTCAAGTATAAATTAATGCATTACCCAATGTAAATCTTTTCCTGAAGATACCCGATTGCTACGTTATTTTTACTGTTTATTAACGCTGAGGGCTTAAATATTCACGGTAGACGATGCGCTGTACGACGATGCGCTGTAGAAGGAGAACCTATCATGTTGAAACGTTTCAAGCAGTTTTGCGGCGACGAGTCGGGCGCGACCGCCATTGAGTATGGCCTCATCGCCGCGCTCATAGCCGTAGCCATGATCGGCGCTGTGACCACCTTGGGCGAAAACTTGCAGACCATTTTCGGCACGGTCTCGAACTCGCTGGCCGGCGCCAGCTGATCAAGATCAATCGACAATAAGAGGGCGGTACAGATCTCCGGGCCCGCCTCGACTTGAGAGACGAAATGAGGCCGGGGCGCATTCCGCCCTCGGCCTCGATTTTTTTGTCGGTGCGATAGTTGCAGATGTCAATAACCTCACTCGCCTCGCATCTCGCGCTCTTGGCGCTCGCCGGTCTGGTATTCTCGGCCGCCGTCAGCGACATCCTTCGATTCCGCATCCCGAATCGGATTTGCCTGGCTCTGGTGCTGCTCTATCCGGCCTACGTGCTTGCCGCGAGCCAACCCGTGGCGTGGCTGCCCGCCCTCTTGGTCGCGCTCGCCTGCCTGATCGTCGGCTTCATCCTGTTTTTGCGCAACGCCTGCGGCGCGGGCGATGCCAAGCTGTTTGCCGCCGTGGCGCTCTGGGCGGGTCCGGCCTTGATTCTTCCCTTGGGCCTGTACACGAGCCTGGCCGGCGGCGTGATCGTGCTCTTCCTCTGGTTTCAACACCGCCTGGCCCGCGCGCCCAGCGCCGCCATGGTCCTGCAGACGGTCGCGGACCCCGGCTTCTCGAAGCAACCGATGCCCTACGGCGCGGCCATCGCCGTCGGCGGTCTTTACGTCGCGTTTACACTGTTAAGGGTAGACTAAAGCCATGTCAGTGCGAAATATTATTCTTATTCTGGTCGCGGTCGCCATCACCGCCGGCACGGGATTGGTCGCGCGTAGCTGGATCAGCAGCCAGCGCCCACCGACGGTCGCCGCCGCACCTCCGCCGCCGGTCAAGAAGATGCTCGTTCTCGTCGCGGACAAGGATCTGCCCGCGGGAACCTTCATCAAGGAAAACTCGTTGACCTGGCAGTCCTGGTCCGACGAAAAGCCGCACCCGTCCTATCTGATCAAGAACAGGGACGACGAAACGCGGTTATACGGCGCCGTCGTGCGGCGCGGCATCTCGGCCGGCCAGCCGATCACGAGCGGGCGAATCATCAAAGCGGGCGACCGCGGGTTCCTGGCCGCGGTTCTGCGGCCCGGCTACCGCGCCGTGTCGCTACGGATCAACGCAACATCGAGCATCGCCGGCCTGATCTTTCCGGGCGATCGCGTCGACATCATTCTGACCCATTCGGTGAAAGCCGACGGGCCCTCGCGGCGCGTGAGCGAGACCGTGCTCACCAACGTTCGGATTCTGGCGATCGATCAGAAAACGGACGATCAGGACAACGCCCCGAAACTCGGCAAGAACGCCACCTTCGAGGTCACGCCCAAGCAGGCCGAGATGCTCTCGGTCCTGAGCGACCTGGGCAAGCTCTCGCTCAGCCTGCGCAGCTTGGCAAAGGACGAGGCCGAACTGCAGCGCCTGGCCAATTCCGACGACCCGCTCGCCGAGCCCGATCCCACGAAGGGCAAGACCCATACCTGGGACTCCGAGGTGAGCCACCTGATTCGGCGGCCGTCGGCCATGAACCAACAGAAGGTCCAGGTCATCCGCGGCAGCCGGACGACGGAGCTCCGTTTCGACAAGGGGCAGCTGGTCGGCTCCATATCCCTGGACCCCGATTCTGCGGATTCGGAGGACACCATCAAGATGGAGTTCAAAATTCCGAAGCCTCAGTCTCAGGAGAGCGAGCCGAGCTCTGAAGAGAAGGATCAGTGACCGTGCGCAATAGAGTTGGGGCCCTAGCCCTGTTCGTTCTGGCCGTCCTCTGGCCGATGGCGGCGGCGGCGCAGATTTCCGGAACCTTGGCGCCGGAGGCGGAGGAGTCCCTCACGCTCGAGCTCAACGAAGGTCAACTGATCCGGCTGGACCGGCCGGCCGCCTCGGTCTTCATCGCCAACCCGAACGTGGCCGATGTGAATATCCGCTCGACGCAGCTGGTCTACCTGCTCGGCCGGGCGCCGGGCAAGACCACGCTGTTCGCCCTGGACGCCGACGACAACGTGATCATCAACATGGAGGTCGTGGTTCAGCACAACCTGACCCGGCTGCGGGAGGCGCTCGACACCCTGCTCCCGACCGCCGGCCTCAATGTAACCTCGATCGAAGGCGGGATAATTCTGAACGGCACGGTCGCCACGGGCACGGACGCAGAGAACGCCCGGCGCATTACCGCCCGCTTCATCGCTTCGGGGGAGGAGGTCATCAACCAGCTCGCCGTGACCGAGCCCAATCAGGTCAACCTTCGGGTCCGGATCGCCGAAGTCAAGCGGAGCATCCTCAACAAGTTCGGCATCAATATGGACCTCCTGCTGTCCAGAAGTATCGGTCTTGGCTTGGAAACGGCCTTTACCCCGGCGGTTCTTGGTGGGGTAACGACCGTGACGGGCATCGGTACGGTCGGAGACCTGAACGTGACCGCCATTCTTGACGCCCTAGCCGATGATGGATTGGTCACGATCCTGGCCGAGCCCAATCTCACCGCGCTTTCGGGCGAGACCGCGAGTTTCCATGCCGGCGGCGAATTCCCGGTCCAGGTGGCCCACGGCGTGCCCCCGACTTTCTCTATCGAATTCCACCCGTTCGGCATCAGCCTGTCTTTTACCCCGACGGTCATCGGCGAGAATCGGATCCAGCTGCGTGTCGCACCCGAGGTCAGCTCGCTCGACTTCGACATCGCGCTGAACGGCACCCCCGGGCGCAGTGTGCGGCGGACCGAGACGACGATCGAACTGGCCTCCGGGCAGAGCTTCGTCATCGCCGGACTGCTCTCGCAAAGCACGTCGGAGAACCTCAGCAAGACGCCCGGTATCGGCGATATTCCGATCCTGGGCGCGCTGTTCAAGAGCGAGCAGTTCCGGCGCAACGAGACCGAGCTCATCATCATCGTCACACCGTACCTTGTGCGCCCGATCTCGGATCAAAAGATACCCCTGCCGACCGATCCCTTCACGCGTAATTTGGCGAGCTCCAGCGGGGCGCAAAAGGTCTCGACTTCGCAAATCGTCCCGGTACCGACCGGCACCCCGTCCGCGACGGGGCAGACCAGCTCGGCCGGATACATCTTGGACTGAGGAGAGTCGAATGCCAGACACGAAGTCCACGGCCAGGCTCGCCAAGCTGTTCCCGGTCCTCGGGCTCGTCGCGCTCGGCGCGTGCCACATCGATCCGAATACGCAGAGTCCGATCGATCTGGTGACCAGCCACACCTTCGACCACGCCAATTGGCAGCAGATTCCCGGTGAGATGAAGAATCAGGTCGAGCCGATCACCTTCACCCATTCGGTTAACTTCGGACCCGGTGAAACGGAGTTGAACGAGGCCGAGCTGACCGGCTTGCTCGCGTTCCTCCAGAACAGCGGCGTCCACCAGGGCGCGCGCATCGAGATCGACGGACCGCGCAGCCGCGGCGGCTACTTCGACCCGGTGACGGCGGCTCGGGTATCCGGGATCGAGACGGAGCTGTCGAGCATCGGGCTGCGCAGCCAGGTTCCCGTGCGCCCCACCACCTCGCTGCTCAGGCCGGAAGACGCCATCGCGGTCAGCGTGACCCGGGCCGTTGTCATCCTGCCCGACTGCAGCACGCCGCAACCCGCCTTCGCGACCAGACCCACCTACAGCTATAGCTGCTCCAACACCGCGGCGCTTGGCATGATGGTCGCCAATCCACTCGACCTCGTGCGCGGTCGCGCGGAAGGTCCGGCGGATGGCGAGCCGGCCGCAAGGGTCATTCAACTTTATCGCGAACGCAAACCCTCGGGATATTGAAGCCGATGAGCGCAGCTGACGGACTCCTGGAACCCCAGGTCGAGGAAACCGCGGACGCGGCCGAATGCGTCGCCTTCGTGAGTGACAATCAAACCCACGGGGTCGTCGAATCGGTGATCTCGCAATTCTTCGATGCGCCCGTGGTGGCCGACGGCGGCAGCCAGCAGGCGCTGGAATACCTCTCCGAGTTTCCGGCGCCCAAGGTGATCATCGTGGATATCGGCGATTCCTCGGCGCCGCTGACCGCCATGCTCTCGTTGACCGCCGCCTTCACCGAGGATACCCGGCTGATCGGCATCGGCACCATCAACGACATCAACCTGTACCGCGAGATGGTCGGCGCGGGGATCACCGACTACCTGGTCAAGCCGGTAACCGAAAAAGCCCTCGCCGCGGCCTTGGCGCGCGCGGAGGAACCGATCCACGACCCGGCGGCCGTGGAGGAAACGCCGAACCCCGACAAAGTCAAGCGGATCGCGATCATCGGATCGCGTGGCGGGGTCGGCGCCAGCAGCCTGGCGGTCAACCTGGCTTGGCTGTTCAGTCAGGAGTACAAGCAACATACGGCGCTCATCGACCTCGATCTCGAGTTCGGGACGGTCGCCCTGTTGCTCGACCTCGAGCCGACCACGGGCCTGCGCGAAGCGCTCGAGAGCCCGACGCGTATCGACAGCCTCTTCGTCGAGAGCGCCACGGCGAAGCTGACCGAGACCCTTTCTGTCATGGCGACGGAAGAAACCCTGTCGACGGACGTCCATTTCAAACCGGAAGCCATCGATCTTCTGTTCGACACGCTGGGGCGCTCCAACGAGGTGATCGTCATCGACCTGCCTCGCTCGGCCCTGACGGTGCGCCAGCGCGTCTTCGAGACGGCCACCAACGTTCTGCTCGTCACCGAACTCACCCTGCCCGGCTTACGCGATTCCATGCGCATTCTATCCAGTATCGAAGAGGTCGCCAGCGGCACGCCCGTGACCGTGATCGTCAACCGTGCCGGCGGGGCGCAACAGGCCATGCCGCCCAAGGACTTCCAGAAGGCGCTCGGCCACAAGGTCGACTTCCTGATTCCCCAGGACGAGAAGGCCTTCAAGCAAAGCGCCAACAACGGTAAGCCTCTGGTCCAGACCGACGCGCGCGGCAAAGCTAGCAAAGCCATACGCGCCATCGCGGCGAAGCTCTGCAAGAACAGCCAGCCTGCGGCGGAAAAGAAAGACAAGAAGTCCTGGAGCCAGATGTTCAAGAAGGGCTAGGCCGCGATGGAGGGGGCAACCGCCAAGGCCGCATCGGACTCGCCGAACGGCGGTAACGGCAAATCGGCAAGAGTTCGCGGCCAGAACGCCGCTGTCGGACGGTTCCTGGAGGAACTGCGGCCGAAGGTTCTCGCCGCTTTCGAGAACGACAACGTGGGTAGTCTGCCGCGGCCGGAACTCGCGGTGCGCATCGGCCAGATCGTGACCACGGAAACCGAGCAGGAAGCGCTCAATCTGCTCGAGCGCCGGAACCTGGTCGGCGGTCTCATCAACTGGCTCTTGCATTGCAGCCCCAAGGCCCCGCCCAAACCGGATCCAGCCGCCGCCAGGCCCGGCGCGAACCGCGACGGAGTCGCGCGCACCGCAACGTCACGGCCAAACGGCGAATCCAAAGACGACACGAAAACACAGGATCAGTCGGCGGCGTACTCCAAGACGGTCGCCGAAGCCAAGCAGACGATCCAGCCCCTGGTCATGGACCGGCTGGACGTTTCGGCCGCGTCCCAGCTGCCGCGCGAGGACCTGTCCCATCAGCTCCGCGACATCGTCACGGAGGTCCTCGACGAGGAGAAGCTGCGCCTCAACAGCCCCGAGCAGACGGCGGTCGTGGAGTTGCTGCTCGACGACATGCTGGGCCTGGGTCCCCTCGAGCCGTTGCTGGCCGACGATTCCATTACCGACATCCTGGTCAACGGTCCGTTCCAGACTTACATCGAACGTCACGGCAAGCTCGAATTGACCGACGTGCACTTCCGCAACAACGAGCACGTGCTGAACATCGCGCGCCGCATCGTGTCGATCATCGGCCGGCGCGTCGACGAGACCAGCCCCCTGGTCGACGCCCGGTTACAGGACGGCAGCCGCGTCAACATCATCATCCCGCCGCTCGCCATCGACGGGCCGGCGATCTCGATCCGCAAGTTCGCCAAGAAGTCCATCACCCTCGACGTGATGAAAAGGCAGAACAACGTCTCCGACGCCATGGCCACGGTCCTCAAGATCGCGGCCCGAAGCCAGCTCAACATCCTGATCTCGGGCGGTACCGGCTCGGGTAAGACGACTCTCTTGAACGCCATGTCGCAGATGATCGACGAACGCGAGCGCATCGTCACCATCGAGGACGCGGCCGAATTGCAGCTCCAACAGCCGCACGTGGTCCGCCTCGAGACGCGCCCGGCCAATCTCGAGGGAACCGGCGAGATCACCATGCGCGATTTGGTCAAGAACGCGCTGCGCATGCGCCCCGACCGCATCATCCTCGGCGAGGTGCGCGGCTCCGAGGCGGTCGACATGTTGCAGGCCATGAACACCGGCCACGACGGCTCGCTCGGCACGGTCCACGCCAACCGCCCGCGCGAAGCGTTGACCCGTCTGGAGAACATGGTCGGCATGGCCGGCATCAACCTGCCGGCCAAGGCCGTGCGCACTCAGATCGCCGCGGCCCTCGACATGATCGTTCAGGTCTCGCGCATGCGCGACGGCATGCGCCGGATCACCCACATCACCGAGGTCGTGGGCATGGAGGGCGACATCATCACCACCCAGGACCTGTTCGTCTTCGACTTCGAGGGCGAGGGCCTGGACGGCATGTTGAAGGGTAGCTTCCGTTCCACCGGCCTGCGTCCGCATTTCGCACCCAAGGCCGCTTACTTCGGCCTCGAGAAACGGCTACTGGAGTGCATAGGATGAACCCAGGCTCGTTTCTTGGCGACAGTCCGGAGATGTGGCTGCTGCTCGCGTCGCCGCTCGGGCTCTTCCTCCTCTTCTTAATTTTCTTGGTGGGAAACGGCACGCGGCGCCAGATGTCGCGGCGCATCGATCGCATCAAAAAAGGCCACGGCGAGAAACCCACGCCGGTGCAGATCATCAGCGCGCGCCGCGCTGCCACCTCGGGCCCGCTCCCGGGTCTGGACGAGCTGGTCAAAAAGCTGATTCCGCGCGAGGAAATGCTGCGCCTTCGTCTGGTACGCGCCGGCATGGAAGTTTCGATCGGCATTTACATCCTCATCTGCCTGGCCGTCGGGCTGGTCGGGATAACGGGCGCGGCGATCGCCGGTCTACCCCTGCCCGCGGCCGCGCTGACCGGTGTGTTTCTCGGCCTCGGCCTGCCCCACCACTACGTCGGCCGCCGATTCAAAAAACGCCAGATACGCTTCATCACATATTTCCCGGATGCGATCGATCTGATGGTGCGGAGCGTGAAGGCCGGGCTCCCGATCACGGAAGCGATCAAGGCCGCGAGCGAGGAAATACCCGACCCGGTGGGCATCGAATTGAAACGGATCATCGACGGCGTTCGCGTGGGCCGTAAGATGAACGAAATTTTAGAGGAGACCTGTAAGCGTCTCAACCTTCCGGAATTCAACTTCTTCGCCATTTCGTTGTCGATTCAGACGGAAACCGGCGGCAACCTCGCCGAAACCTTGAACAATCTCTCCGAAGTGCTGCGCGGGCGCCGCCAACTCAAGCGCAAGATCAAGGCGCTGTCGTCGGAAGCCAAGGCCAGCGCTTATATCATCGGTTCCCTGCCTTTCATCATGTGCCTTCTGATCTGGTTCATGAACGCGGAGTACATCGAGGGTCTGTTCATGGATGTCCGCGGCCAATTCATGATCGGCGGCGCCCTCGCCATGATCGCCACCGGGGCGATGGTCATGAGCAAAATGACTAAATTCGAGATTTGAACATGGAAGCCTATCTTCCTGCTGGCACCTCGATCGAGGACGTCCTGATCATCATGTCGGCACTTTCGGCGGGCTCGGTCGCTGTCTCGATTTGGTTCACGCTTCTCTACAAGGAGCCCGGGGTGCGGCGGGCAAAGTTGATCGCGGCCCAGCGCACGGCCTTGCGCAGCGCCGTGGCAGGGCCGCGCCGCAGGCAGGAGCGACTGCCCACGATTGGCCTGATGCGCAAGGTGGTCGACCGGCTGAACCTCCTGAAAAGCGGTCAATCCGAGCGGATCTCGATTAAGCTGATGCGCGCCGGCTGGCGCTCGAAGGATGCGATCATCGGTTACCTTTTCGCGAAGCTGGCTTTGCCGCTGAGCTTCGGCGTCCTCGTCGTGTTCTTTCTCTACGGTCTCGACCTCTACGACTTGCAGCCCACCACCAAGTTGGGGGTCGCCCTGGCCAGCGTCATCTTCGGCGCCTACCTGCCGGACATTGTGATCAAGAACAAGACGCAGAAGCGCCAGCACACGATCGGCAAGGCCCTGCCGGACGCGCTCGACCTCATGGTCATCTGCGCCGAGGCCGGCCTGAGCCTGGATGCCACGCTCAATCGCGTCAGCCAAGAGATGGAACTGGCCTGCCTGGAGCTGGCCGACGAACTCGGCCTGACCGGTCTCGAGCTGGGCTTCCTGCCGGATCGACGCAAGGCGCTACAGAACCTGGCGCGACGCGTCGATCTGCCCGTGGTCCGCGGCGTGGTCAACACCCTCATGCAAGCGGAAAAATACGGCACGCCGCTGGCTCAGTCGCTGCGCATCATGTCGGCCGAATCCCGCAACGAGCGCGTCATGAAGGCCGAGGAGAAGGCGGCCCGCCTACCGGCGCTGCTCACGGTGCCGATGATTATCTTTGTCCTGCCGCCGCTTTTCGTGGTCCTGCTCGGCCGGGCGATCCTCAACCTAATGGACGCCTTCGCAGACATGTTGTGATCATAATTAATACCAAGTCTTCTTGGTATCAGGCCGCGACCACTGCGCCTGCGGCGATGAGCGCCTCGATCTCGGCCTCGTCGTAACCGTGCTCGGCCAGGACGGCGCGCGTGTGCTCGCCGTAGACGGGCGCGCCGGCGGCGACCGCACCCGGGGTCTCGGAGAACTTGAGCGGCAGGCCGATGGCCTTGACCGGTCCGAGCCGGCTGTGCTCCGGGGCGACCACCATCGCGCGGGCGAGCGTCTTGGGGGTCCTCCTGCATCTCCCGGACGCTCAGGACCGGCCCGGCCGGCACGCCGGCGGCATCGAGGCGCTTCAGCCACTGGGCGCCGGGGCGGGTGCGGAAGATCCGGCTCAGTATCGTCTCCAGTTCCTTCAGGTGGCCCATGCGCCCGGCGCTGTCGGTAAAGCGCGGGTCATCGGCCAGGTCGGGCGCCTCCAGAACCTCCAGCAGGCGCAGCCAGTTGCCCTGGTTGGCGGCGCCCAGGGTGATCCAGCCGTCGGCCGTCTCGAAGGCCTGGTAGGGCGCGTTCAGCGGATGCGCCGAGCCCATGGGCCCGGGCGAGACACCGGTCGCGAAGGCGATCGCCGACTGCCAGTAGGTGTGGACGATGCCGGCCTCGAACAGCGAGGTGTCGACGCGCTGGCCGCGCCCGGTCCTCTGGCGCTCGATAGTGGCGGCCAGGATACCCAGGGCGCCGAGAATGCCGGCGGTGATGTCGGTGACCGGCGCGCCGACCTTGACCGGCGGGCGCCCCGCCCCTTCCCCGGTGATGCTCATGAGCCCGCTCATGCCCTGGGCGATGAGGTCGAAGCCGCCACGCCCAGCGTAAGGCCCGCTGCGCCCGAAGCCCGAGATCTCGCAGTAGATCAGGCCCGGGTTGTCCGCGCGCAGGGTCTCGTAGCCGAGGCCCAAGCGCTCCATGGTGCCCAACCGATAGTTCTCGATCAGCGCATCGGCCGAGGCGGCGAGCCGACGCAGCACCGCCTTGCCCCGCTCGTGCTTGAGGTCGACGGCGATGCCCCGCTTGTTGCGGTTCATCATCATGAAGGCGGCGGACTCGCCGTCGATGTCGGGCGGCAGGAAGCTGCGCGAATCGTCGCCGCCGGGCACCTTCTCGACCTTGATCACCTCGGCGCCCATGTCGGCCAGCATCAGGCCGCATACCGGGCCGGCCATGATGTGCGCCAGCTCGATCACCTTGAGTCCGGCCAGCGGTCCCTTGCGCCCGGTCATCTCGGGCGCCCCCATCTCAGCGCTCCCCATCTCAGCGCCCCTTGAACGCGGGCTTGGTCTTGTCGAGGAACGAGCGGGTGCCGATCCGGAAGTCCTCGGTGTCGAAGCAGGCGAAGCCCTCGTCCAGCTCCGCCTGGGTCAGCGGCGCCGGATCGTCGAGGCGGCGCAGGAACCGCTTGTGCCAGCGCGCGACCAGCGGCGCGCCCTCGGCGATGCGCCGGGCCGTCTCCATGGCCTCGCGCTCGACCTGATCGTCGGGCACGACCCGGTTGACCAGGCCCTTGTCCTTGGCCTCTTGGGCGCCGAAGACCCGGCCCTCGAGCAGAATCTCGAGGGTGGCCGCGCGGCCGACCAGGCGCAGCAGCCCTTCGATCTCGGCATAGGCCATGACCAGCCCGAGGCGTTTGATCGGCACGCCGAAGCGGCTCGACTCGCCGCAGATGCGCAGGTCGCAGAGCGCCGCGATCTCCAGCCCGCCACCCACGCAGATGCCCTCGATGAGCGCGACCGTCGGATGCCGGCAGTCGCGGATCGCGCTCAGGGCGTCGTGCAGGATCTCGCCGTAGGCCTTGGCCTGCTCCGAGTTGGCGCGCTCGGTCGTGAACTCGGAGATGTCGTTGCCCGGCGCGAAGGACTTGCCGCCGGCCCCGCGCAGCACCACGCAACGCAAATCTTCGTCGTCGGAGAGCCCGGTCATGGCCTCGCCCAAGCGCCGCCACATGGGCTTGGTCAGCGCGTTGAGCTTGTCCGGGCGGTTGAGGACGACGGTGGCGATCGCCCCGTCGCGCTTGACCAGAATCGTATCCGACATGGCGTTGTGCCCTCTAACCTTCGCCGGCGCCGGCGCCGCCACCGGCCAGATAGTCGATCGCCACCTGCACGCCGCCCTTGCTGTGCGGCACGCCGGCCGCCGCCAGGCCCATCTCGATGCCGGCCAGCGTGCCCGCGAGCATGATCTCGTTGAAGTCGCCCAGGTGACCGATGCGGAATACCTTGCCCGCGACCTTGCCCAGGCCGTTGCCGAGCGACATGTTGTAGCGCTCCAGCACCACCTTGCGGAAGGCGTCGGCGTCGTGACCGGCGGGCATCAGCACCGCGGTCAGCGAGTTGCTGTACTCGCGCGGGTCGACGCAGAGGATCTCCAGGCCCCAGGCCCGGACCGCGCGGCGGCTCGCCTCGGCCAGGCGCCCGTGGCGCGCGAATACCGCCGCCAGCCCCTCGTCCAGCAGCATGTGGAGCGCCTCCTGGAGGCCGTAGAGCAGATTGGTCGCCGGCGTGTAGGGGAAGTAGCCGGTGGCGTTGGTTTCGAGCATGTCCTCCCAGTCCCAGTAGGAGCGCGGCAGGCGCGCATCCCGGGACGCGGCCCGGGCCTTCTCGCTGATCGCGTTGAAGCTCAAGCCCGGGGGCAGCATCAGGCCCTTCTGGGAGCCGGCCACGGTCACGTCGACGCCCCACTCGTCGTGCCGGTAGTCGATCGAGGCCAGCGAGGAGATGGTGTCGACGAAGAACAGCGCCGGATGCCGGGCGCGGTCGATCGCGGCGCGGACCTCGCCGACCCGCGTGGTCACTCCGCTCGAGGTTTCGTTGTGGACCGCGCAGACCGCCCTGATCTCGTGGCCCTTGTCCTCGGCCAGCTTGGCCTCGACCGCCTCGGGATCGACGCCGTGGCGCCAGTCGCCGGGCACGAAATCCACGGTTAGGCCGAGGCGCTCGGCCAGGCGCCGCCACAGGGTCGCGAAGTGGCCGGTCTCGAACATCAGCACCCGGTCGCCCGGCGACAGGGTGTTGACCAGCGCCGCCTCCCAGGCGCCGGTGCCCGAGGCCGGATAGATCACCACCGGCGCCTCGGTCTTGAACACCGTCTTGAGGCCGGCCAGGACCTCGCGGACCAGCTCGCCGAAGGCCGGTCCGCGGTGGTCGACGGTGGGCCGGTCGATGGCGCGCAGGATGCGGTCCGGCACGTTGGTCGGCCCGGGGATCTGCAGGAAGTGACGCCCGCTGGTGTTGGGACTGTTCTTGGACATGCTGGCAGGCCCACCCGATGAGAGGTGAATTCTACTGGAAGGCCGACAGGATGCCAGACCGCCCGGGCCTTTGGCCAGGGCCGTCTCGGTTTCTCCGCCTCCCTCATATTGCATTATGCATGCAGGATACCAGCGGATCAACGATTAGAATTTTCTCGTCATGAGGCTTAATAATACCGTTATATCAATGTGTTAATGGACTTTCCTCTTTCGATTCCGAATGCAACTCCCTCCTTGAGTTTTGCATGCAAAATGATATCTTGGCCGTTCCCGTTTGCTGCTTCATTCCGAGACGCCATGACTCAGCCTAGCGACGCAGCCCACGACGCCAGATCCGGGGCCGCCAGATCCGGGGCCGGCAGCGCCGGCGCCACCCGCACCGGCCAGGCCGGGCGCGCCCGCATCGGCGACGGCGCGCTCGCCCAGCGCCTGGCGACCGAGCTCGAGGGCGAGGTCCTGTTCGACGCCTTCAGCCGCGGGCACTACGCCACCGACGCCTCGATCTACCAAATCGAGCCCATCGGCGTGGTGGTGCCGCGCGGCGCGGAGGACGTGGTCCGGGCGGTCCAGATCGCCGCCGACGAGCGGGTCCCGGTCCTGCCCCGCGGCGCCGGCACCTCGCAGTGCGGCCAGACCGTGGCCGAGGCGCTGGTCGTCGACGTCAGCAAGCACTTGAACCAGGTGCTCGACTTCGATGCCGAGGCGCGCCGGATCACCGTGCAGCCGGGCTTGGTGCTCGACCGGCTCAACGCCTTCCTCGAGCCCCACGACCTCATGTTCCCGGTCGACGTCTCGACCAGCAGCCGGGCGACCATCGGCGGCATGGCGGGCAACAACTCCTGCGGCGCGCGCTCGATCCGCTACGGCACCATGCGGGCCAACGTGCGCGCGATCGAGGCGGTGCTGGCCGACGGCACGCAAGCGCGCTTCGCCGA
>JACZWN010000047.1:15860-17481 GCA_022572105.1 Pseudomonadota bacterium
AAGGATGGGCCCCCGCGCGACCTCGCGGAACGGCTGCTCGCGCTCGGCCGGCGCGAGGCCGCGGAGATCGCCGCGCGCTTTCCCAAGCTGCGGCGCCGGGTCGGCGGCTACAACATCGACGCGCTCGTCCCCGACGCGCCCGTGAACCTTGCCCACCTGCTGGTCGGCTCCGAGGGCACGCTGGCCTTCTCGACCGCCATCGAACTGGAGCTGCAGCCGATCCCGGCGCACAAGGTCCTCGGCGTCTGTCACTTCCCGACCTTCTACGAGGCGATGGACGCAACCCGCCACATCGTCGCGCTCGGGCCGGCCGCGGTCGAGCTGGTCGACCGCACCATGATCGATTTGGCGCGCGACATCCCGCTCTACCGGGCCACCGTCGAGCGCTTCGTCCAGGGCACGCCCGAGGCGCTGATGCTGGTCGAGTTCGCCGGCGAGGACCTGGACGACCAGCTGCGCGGCCTGGCGCGCCTCGACGACCTCCTGGGCTCGCTCGGTTTTCCCAACTCGGTCATGGAGGCGGTCGAGCCGGCGTTCCAGGCCGCCATCTGGGAGGTGCGCAAGGCCGGCCTCAACATCATGATGTCCATGAAGGGCGACGGCAAGCCGGTCTCCTTCATCGAGGACTGCGCCGTGCCGCTCGACGACCTGGCCGAGTACACCCGGCGCCTGACCGAGGTGTTCCACAGGCACGGCACCACGGGCACCTGGTACGCCCACGCCTCCGAGGGCTGCCTGCACGTGCGCCCCGTGCTCAACATGAAGCTCGAGGTTGACGCCAAGAAGATGCGCGCCATCGCCGAGGAGGCCTTCGCCATGGTGCGCGAGTACAAGGGTTCGCACTCGGGCGAGCACGGCGACGGGTTGGTGCGCTCCGAGTTCCACGCCCCCATGTTCGGCGCGCGCATGGTGCGCGCCTTCGAGGAGGTCAAGGAGGCCTTCGACCCGGCGGGCCTGTTCAACCCGGGCAAGATCGTGCGCCCGCCGAAGATGGACGACCGCAGCCTGTTCCGCTTCAAGCCGGACTATCGCGCCGAGCCCATGGAGACCGCGCTCGACTGGTCCGAGTGGCTCGGCTTCGCCGGCGCCATCGAGATGTGCAACAACAACGGCGCCTGCCGCAAGTTCGACGCCGGCGTCATGTGCCCGTCCTACCGGGTGACCGGCGACGAGCGGCACCTGACCCGCGGCCGGGCGAATTCGCTGCGCCTCGCGCTCTCGGGTCAGCTCGGGCCCGAGGCCTTCACCTCGGACGCCATGGCCGAGACCATGAAGCTCTGCGTCAGCTGCAAGGGCTGCAAGCGCGAGTGCCCGACCGGGGTCGACATGGCGCGCATGAAGATCGAGTTCCTGCACCATTACATCCGGCGCCACGGCCTGACCTTGCACGACCGCCTGATCGGCGATCTGCCGCGCTACGCGCCGTACGCCGCGCGCTTCGCCTGGCTGGCCAACCTGCGCGATAGGCTGCCGGGCGCCGCCCTGCTGTCGGAGAGGCTGCTCGGCTTGAGCGCCAAGCGCCGCCTGCCCGCCTGGCGCGCCGACCGCTTCCCGGCCGAGGCCGCGGAGTTCGGCCGCCCCGACGGGCCCGAGGTCGTGCTGCTGGCGGACACCTTCAACA
>JACZWN010000235.1 GCA_022572105.1 Pseudomonadota bacterium
AGCGAAGAAGAAGAGCGCTGACCAAAATGTTGGTCTTGGGCTTTCGCCAGAGCTTACCAGGGCACCAGCAAACCCAAAGGTTAGAGCAAGACCCGCAGCGTTTGCTACGAAAAGCATGCGCCCCGCCGCTTCGCGGCTGTTGATGACGCTCTTTCGAATAAACAAGTGCAGTTCAACAGGCCTAACACGCTCTCCCTCAAGAGTCGGATCAGCGCCCAATCTCGGATGGTGGTCTCCCATGTGCCTTTACGTATCCCACAATTCATCGGCTTGCAAATTTGAACGTCATCTTGAGCAAGTGGTGTCCATCTGTTCGGAGTGCCGGGGCGATGATAACCCGGTGGCAGACCTTCACCGTGTGGCTGCGCTAAGCGTGTCGCAGTGAGGAGCCCTAGGAGGGCGTGATGGAGGAGCACTACAGAGACGATATCAGGTGCCCGGATACGGATGAGAAGATTCCGCTCAACGACTTCTCAATTGCTAAGTTCAGCGACGAAATCTTGTTCATCTACTGTCCGATGTGCCGCGCATCGCACCAATTCAACCCTGTGCGAAAATGAGGCCAAGGTTGACACCTGTAAGACCTGCAAGTTTCGGTTTTGGTATGGCCAGGGGCATCGTTATGAAACGCCCTACCGGGTATGCAATCATCCGAGCGTCGGGGGCAAGGGTTTAGCCCTCCAACGGCGCAGCGGGGCGATAGGGGAGATCAACATGTATTGTCATTTGAGAGGTATTTTCGCAGCCGCGGCGTTGATCGTAGTGGCAACGGGAACTCCGTCATCGGCACAGACGGCGGACGGCGGCATCGGCGATGCGGGCGAGGTCATGGCCAAGACGGTCTTCCTGACCAGCACGACACACCAAGGCAACCTCGGAGGCCTCGATGGCGCGGATGCCATCTGCCAAGGGTTGGCGGATACGGCGGGGCTAGGAGTCACGCGGAGGTATCGGGCCTGGCTGGCCAGCGGCGATGGCTCACCTGACACGCTATTTATGAGGTCCGCATCGCCTTATGTGCGGACCGATGGCGCAACGGTCGCCGATGATTATACCGATTTGACCACCTGCGATGCAGCTTCCCCCTTCAACTGCCTCCAGAACCCGATAAATGTCACCGAGGAAAATGTCGAGTTGACTGGTTTCAGACCGGCATGGACGAACGTCCTTCCATCCGGTTTGATCCATGGCGTTTTTTCTCAGGACAGTTGCTTTTATTGGACGGCGGATCTCTTATTTGCTCGGGTCGGAAACGCTAGCCACACGGCCGCAGGGTGGACCGCGGCGGGCGCGGGGTTCGAGTGCGGAGTCGCTTCGCACTTATTTTGCTTCGAGCAATGAGGTCCAAAGCGCCAGCGGCTGCCCCGGTCGGTGTTGAAGGACTCCCCGCCCCGCTCGGCCGATCCAGATGCTTGACGCCATAGATGTACGATAACCAGCGGTTTATAGAATGGCGCAACGGCGAGACGAGATCGAGGCGTTCGTGCGGCGCCTGGTCGCCGAGATCGAGGCCGCCGAGGCGGCGGGGATGACCGCGCCCCAAGCCATCGCCGACCATTTCAACGCCAAGGGCCTGACCACGCGCAAAGGCCGGCGCTGGACCGGCGCGACCGTGGCCAAGTTCCTGAGCAGCCCGGGCGCCAAGCGCTACCGCTCGGGCGCTTGACGGGCCGCGCCCTTGGCAGGCCGGGCGCGATCTGCCATGAATTGGGCATGTATCGGGGGCGTTCCGGGGCGACGGTCCGGGCGGCGCGAACCCGCCCAAGGAACCAGCCGCCCCGGCCCCGGGGAGAACCCCGAGCTAACCACGCGCTGAAGAGCCGGACCATGGCGCAACCCCTGCTCAGGGTCGAGAACCTGCGTATCGAGTTCCCGACCCGGCACGGCACACTGCTGGCCATCGACGACGCCTCGTTCCACATCGACGAGGGCGAGATCCTGGGCGTGGTCGGCGAATCGGGCGCCGGCAAGTCGATCACCGGCATGTCGATCATCGGGTTGCTCGATCCGCCCGGGCGCATCGCCGGCGGGCGCATCTTCCTCGACGGCCAGCGCATCGACCAACTCTCCTACGAGGAGATGCGGCGCATCCGGGGCAAGAAGATCGGCGCCATCTTCCAGGACCCGCTGACCAGCCTGAACCCGCTCTATACCATCGGCCGGCAGCTGGTCGAGACGATCCTGACCCATGCCGAGATGTCGCCGGCCCAGGCGCGCAAGCGCGCGGTCGAGCTCCTGGTCGAGGTCGGCATCCCGGCCGCCGAGCGGCGCATCGACGCCTACCCACACCAGTTCTCCGGCGGCATGCGCCAGCGCGTCGTCATCGCGCTCGCGCTCTGCGCCAACCCGCGCCTGATCATCGCCGACGAGCCGACCACCGCGCTCGACGTCTCGGTCCAGGCGCAGATCATCTCGCTCCTGAAGACGCTCACCCGCGAGCACGGCGCCGCGGTCATGCTGGTCACCCACGACATGGGCGTGATCGCCGAGACCGCCGACCGGGTCGCGGTCATGTACGCCGGGCGCCTGGTCGAGATCGGCCCGGTCGAAGAGGTGATCAAGCGCCCCAAGCACCCCTACACGATCGGCCTGATGGGCTCGATCCCGGCCATCGGCCACCGCATCGAGCGGCTGGTCCAGATCGAGGGCGCGATGCCGCGCCTGGCCGACATCCCGTCGGGCTGCGCGTTTCATCCGCGCTGCCCCAAGGCCTTCGCGCGCTGCCGAACGGCGCGCCCCGACCTGGTTCCCGTCGAGCGCTCGCAGGCCGCGTGCTGGCTGTACCCGGAGGAGGCCCCGCGGCCACGCGTGAGGGCCATGCGTGAGGCCGCCGCCGCGCGCTCCACGGCGGCCCGGGATCCGGATGCACCCTTCGTCAGCGTCCGCGGGCTGGCGCACTATTTCGACGTCTCCAAGCCGTTCCTCAACCGGGTGCTCGAAGGCGAACCGCGCCTGATCCTGAAAGCCGTCGACGGGGTCAGCTTCGACATCCCGCGCGGCAAGACCTTCGCGCTGGTCGGCGAATCGGGCTGCGGCAAGTCGACGGTGGCGCGCTGCGTGGTCGGGCTGTACCGGCCGAGCGCCGGCACCGTCGTCTTGGACGGGATCGACATGACGGCGCTCAAGACCCGGCGCGAGTCCATGCCGCTGCGCCGGCGCTTGCAGATGATCTTCCAGGACCCCTACGCCAGCCTCAACCCGCGCTGGCGCGTCGCCGCGATCATCGCCGAGCCGATCGTCGTCCACCGGCTGATGTCCGAGCGCAAGGCGATCCGCGCGCGGGTCGACGAGCTGCTCGGCCAGGTCGGCCTGACCGCCGCGGACGGCGCGAAGTATCCGCACGAGTTCTCCGGCGGCCAGCGCCAGCGCGTCTCGATCGCGCGCGCGCTCGCCAGCAACCCGGAGTTCCTGGTCTGCGACGAGCCGACCTCGGCCTTGGACGTTTCGGTCCAGGCGCAGATCCTGAACCTCATGAAGGACCTGCAGAAGGAGCTCGGCCTGACCTACCTGCTGATCTCCCACGATCTCGCCGTGGTCTACAACTTCGCCGACGAGGTCGGGGTCATGTACCTGGGACGCCTGGTCGAGTCGGGCCCGGCGGAGGCGCTGTTCGGCGCGCCCCGCCACCCCTACACGCGCATGCTGCTCGACGCGATCCCCGATCTCGACATGACCGGCCGCGCGCGCATCCCCGTGGCCGGCGAGGTGCCGGACCCGATCGACCCGCCCTCGGGCTGCACCTTCCACCCGCGCTGCCCGCACGCCAACGAGCGCTGCCGGACCGAGGCGCCCGAGACGATCGAGGCCGAGGGCATGCGCCTGGCCTGCCACGGCGTCGAGGAGGGACGGATCGAGGCGGCGCAGACGAAGGCTTGAGCCGCGCGGTCCGCCGATCGAGGCGGATGGTCGGACCTCAACCCGCGAACCCTCGAAGCAGCCGGCCGGCCGCGCCTGGGTCGATTTGTTCGAGGGTGATGAACCCTGTGATACCCCCGCCCGATCGGATGCGTTACAATACCGGCACCCGAAACCCTCGGCGCGGCCGCGGCGCACGACGACGCGCAAAGGCTCGATAGCCGGGTCCGCCGAGGTGCGCCGAGGTGCAATGAACGAGTTCATGCGAGCCAAGCGACAAGACGAGGAGCGGGCGCGGCTGGCCCGCCGCTATGTCTGGTGGCGGGACCCCGGCGCGGCCTTGGGCGACGTGCCGCGGCTGCTCTGCCAGATCATGGCTTTCGGCACCGCACGGGACTACGTCGCGGCCCGGCGCGTGTGGGGCGAAGCCGCCTTCGAGGACGCGCTTCGGACCGCCCGGCCCGGCGCCATGGACGAGAGATCGTGGGTGTTCTGGCACCGCCACTTCGGCCTGCCGGA
>JACZWN010000236.1 GCA_022572105.1 Pseudomonadota bacterium
ATACTTCCCTCCAACGTTCAGTTTGAATCCGGATCGGCCGGGCGATGTTCTTGACTTCGACCTCGCCCAGGTCCTCGAAGTGAAGGTCCAGCTTATCGCGCACCTAACCTGAATTATTCACGGCGTGGCCTGAATTTGGTGGTGAGCGTAGATTAACCTGTTGATATATCGTAGAGTCTCGGGTGTCGAATCCAGACCCACGATAACCGGAAAACCTACGGCTCACCAGGAACGAGACTATCCCCTATCTGCCCGGTTTGTCACTTGTTGGAGGCAAGGACACCACCCCGTATCTTGACCCGTCGACGAATTTTCTTCGGGCGCTTCGGCGCTCGGGTCGATGAAAGCGGTTACTTCCAGCCCCGCTCGCGATAATAGCGAAGCGCGCCCTCGTGAAACGGGGCCGAATTGCCGGCCGCGATCATCTGTCGGGCATCGAGCCCGGCAAGCGCGGCGTGCTGGGCCGTCAGCTCCTCGAGGCGGGCGAGCACGGCCTTGACCAACTCGTACACCACGTCCGCGGGAACCGAGCCGGTGGTCACCAGGGTCGCGCGGGTGCCGTAGGTCGGCACGGCTTCGGCGCCGCCGCCATAGGCCCGGGCGGGAATGCGCGCCGGCGCGTAGAACGGCCACTCGGCGATCAGCCGCTCGACCGCCGGACCGGAGACTTCGACGAAGACCGCCCCGCAGGCCCCGGTGGCCGCGGCGACGGCGCCGTTGGGGTGGCTGACCGGCAGAATGAAGGCGTCGATGCGGCCATTGCACAGCGCCTCCACCTGCGCGTCCACGCCCAGCTCCGCGAGCGTCTCGAAATCGCCGCGGCGCCAGCCCAAGGCGCCGATCAGCGCCTCGCCGACCTTCCGGATGCCCGAGCCGACCGGTCCCAGGTTGACCCGCCGCCCCTTGAGATCCTCGATCCGCTCGATCCCGGCCTGGGGGTTGGCCACGACGGTGACCGCCTGGGCGTGCAGCGAGAAGATCGCCCGCAGGTCCTCGAATGGCGTGCCGTCCGGGCCGGTGCCCTCGCGTACCGCCAGGTACTGCCAGTCCGACTGCACGAGCGCGAAGTCGACCTCGCCCCGGCGTAGCCGGTCCAGGTTGTCGGCCGATCCGCCGGTGCTCTCGACCAGGCAGCGCAGCCCGTGGCGCGCGCGCTCGCGGTTGACCAGGTTGCACAGCGCCCCGCCGGCGGCGAAGGTGACGCCGGCGACCGGCGCCGTGGCGATGACGATGAGGCGCCCGGCCGCCGCCGGCGCGGCCAGCAGACACAGCAAGACCGTGGCCGTCGCGGTCATGCGCCAAGGGCGCGGCGCCTGCCGAGGGCGTGGCGCCTGCCAAGGGCGTGGCGCCTGAATGAACCGGCGCACGGTGCTATGCCCGAGGGAGGTTCGGTCGGCCATCGGCGTTACGCCGTGGTCCCGCGTCAAGCCTCGGCCGCCAGGGCGACCCCGGCCAGCGCCGCATCGACCGCCGCGCCGAGCTTTTCGACGATCTGCTCGATGTGGTCGTCGTCGATGATGTAGGGCGGCGCGAGAAGGATGTGGTCGCCGCGCCGGCCGTCGATCGTCCCGCCGGCCGGATAGCACATCAATCCGCGCGCCATGGCCTCGGCCTTGATCCGCGCATGCAACTTGCGGGCCGGGTCGAAGGGCGCGCGGCTGGCCCGGTCGGCGACCAGCTCCAGGCCGACGAACAGGCCGCGGCCGCGGATATCGCCGACGTGATGATGGTTGCCGAAGCGCTCCTGCAGGCGCGCGCGCAGTACCGCGCCCTGCTTGCGCACGTTGTCCAGCAGCCGCTCGCGCTCGATGGTCTGCTGCACGGCGAGGGCGGCGGCACAGGCCATGGGATGGCCGATGTAGGTAAAGCCGTGCTGGAACAACCCGGTGCCGGCGGCGATCGCCTCGTAGATCTTGCCCGTGACCAGGACCGCGCCGATCGGCTGGTAGCCGGCGCCCAGGCCCTTGGCGCAGGTCACGATGTCCGGGGCGATGCCCTCCTGCTCGCTGGCGAACAGCGTCCCGGTCCGGCCCATGCCGCACATGATCTCGTCGAGGATGAGCAGGACCCCGTAGGTGTCGCAGATCTCCCGGATCCGCGTGAAGTAGCCGGGCACCGGCGGCACCGCGCCCAAGGTGGCGCCGACCACCGGCTCGGCCACGAAGGCGGCCACGGTCTCGGGACCGAGGCGCAGGATCTCCGTCTCCAGCTCGTCGGCCGCGCGCCGTCCGAACTCCTCGTCGCTCTCGCCGGGCTCCTTGAAGCGGTAGGCGTAGCACGGGATGATGTGGCTGACCTCCATGAGCAGCGGCCTGAACATCTCGCGCCGCGCCATATTGCCGCCCACGGCGAGCGCGCCGAGCGTGTTGCCGTGGTAGCTCTGGCGCCGCGCGATGAAGCGATGGCGCGCGGGCCGGCCGGTTTCCACGAAGTACTGGCGCGCCAGCTTGAGCGCGGTCTCGTTGGCCTCCGATCCGCCGGAGACATAGTAGACCTTGGCCACGCCTTCCGGCGCGCGGGCAATCAGGTGGTCGGCCAAGGCCTCCGAGGGTTCGCTGGTGAAGAACGAGGTGTGCGCGTAGGGCAGCCGGTCGAGTTGGTCCTTGATCGCCTGGATCACCGCCGGATGGTTGTGCCCGAGGCAGGACACGGCGGCCCCGGAGGAGGCGTCCAGATAGCGCTTGCCGTGGCTGTCGACGACGTAGAGGCCCTCGCCGCGGACCGCGACCGGATAGGATTGCTGGGTGTGGCGGTGAAAGACGTGGCTCATGTGGTAGGGTCCGTAGCCGTAGATCCGGGCCAAGCATTCCGCGGTTGCGTCGTAGTTACACTTCATTCACACCATGGGCGCAAGGACTCGCACCGCAACATGGGGCACCGCGCGCACCCCGGTTAACCTCAAGAGCTAAGGCGCCGCCGCGTGTATCGACCGCGTTGTCTCGGGCCACGCCGATTTGTACGATCGCCGCGACCGCCGCAGCGCCAGGCGAACGGGTACCGCCATGAACCTCAAGGACCACATTCGGACGATCCCCGACTTCCCGAAGCCGGGGATCCTGTTCTACGACATCTCGACCCTGCTGGCCCACGCCGAGGCCTGGCGGGTCACCATGGACCGTCTGGCCGAGGCCGTCACGCCGCACAAGCCCGATATCCTGGCCGGGATCGAGTCGCGCGGCTTCCTGGTCGCGGCGCCGCTGGCGCTGAAACTGGGCCTGGGATTCATCATGGTGCGCAAGCAGGGCAAGCTGCCCGGCCCGACGCTGCCCCACACCTACGACCTGGAATACGGCACCGAGACCATCGAGATCCAGGCCGACGCGGTGAAGCCCGGCCAGCGCATCGTGTTGCTCGACGACCTGCTCGCCACCGGCGGCACCATGGCCGCGGCAACCCAGTTGCTGCACAAGTCGGGCGCCGAGGTAATGGGCGGGGCCTGCCTGATCGAGCTGGCCTTCCTGAACGGGCGCGACAAGCTCGACATTCCCATGACCACCCTGGTCAGTTACGACAACTAGGCAGGTTTTCGAAACTCCGCGCGACACGGCCGTGTCGCGCGGGCTTCGCGAAACCTGCCAGACCCTTAAGGGCTTGCAGAGTGATCCTGGCCCGGCCAATTTGTGGCCGGATCAGGCTCACTCTGCTTAGAAATGACCCGCCGACAGGCATAGCCGGGGTCCAGGCGCATCGAACCGCCGGACTCGGCCGCATGCCGATTCAATCCAATTTTCCCAACGCTTAACCGCAATTTAACCAAACCTTTGCCATGCTAAGGGGTCGGGCGAGCTCGGTGCGCGGTCGCGTCAGCCAAGAACGCCAGGTACCGGCGCGAGGCTGAACTCGCCGCGCCCAAACGGGTCGCCCGACGGGAAGAGAGACGAGCAGCCGGAGCGATACGGCCCGACGAATGGTGCAAGAAGCATCCTTAAACACCTTGGCACTCGCCGTTGCCATGGGCGCGGCCCTGTTTGCCGATCACGAAAAACCCCGGCGAATCGACCGGCCCGATGGTGATGGCGGAGACTCGGCCTGGCTGGCGGAGGGCCGGCGGAGGCAAATGAGGCGGTGATGATTCAGGCCACTGTGGGCGAGCGCAGCATCGACCTCGACCTGCGCGCTGATGGCAAGCATCCCGTAGTACGGCTTGATGGTGTCGACACGAAAGTTGATGGGGTCCAACTGTCGCCCTATTCGTGGTCGCTGATCATTGACGGGCAGTCGCACCATTTATCCATTCGTCCCAGCAGGAACGGCTACCAGGTGCTGCTGCGGGAGCAGACCTACCAGGTGGAGCTGCGTAGCGAGGTGCAGCAGACCGTCGCGCGGCTCGGTATCGGCATTGTGGCAACCTCGGACCACGGAGA
>JACZWN010000048.1 GCA_022572105.1 Pseudomonadota bacterium
GCCATCGCCGCGGCGGTCAAGACCCTGCCCGGCGGACCCGGCGTCTACCGCATGCTCGACCGCAAGGGCGAGGCGCTTTACGTCGGCAAGGCGAAGAACCTCAAGAAGCGCGTCGCCACCTATGCCCAGGCCGCGCGCCTGCCGCGGCGCCTGCAGCGCATGGTCGCGGCCACCGTCGCGGTCGAAGTGGTCACGACCCACACCGAGGTCGAGGCGCTGCTGCTCGAGAGCAACCTGATCAAGCGCTTCCTGCCGCGCTACAACGTGCTGCTGCGCGACGACAAGTCGTTCCCCTACATCCTGATAACGGGCGACCACGAATTCCCCGAAATCACCAAGCATCGCGGCGCGCGCAACCGCGCCGGCGACTACTTCGGCCCCTTCGCCTCGGCCGGCGCGGTCAACCGCACGATCACCGCGTTGGAAAAGGCGTTTCTCCTGCGCTCCTGCTCGGATTCGGTCTTCGCGGCGCGCACCCGGCCGTGCCTGATGCATCAGATCAAGCGCTGCGCGGCACCCTGCGTCGGGCGCATCTCCAAGGCCGGCTACGGCGAGCTGGTGGCCGAAGCGCGCGACTTCCTGACCGGACGCTCGCACCAAATCCAGCAGCGCCTGGCCGCGGTCATGCAGGAGGCTTCCGATCGCCTGGACTTCGAGACCGCGGCCACGTACCGCGACCGCATCCGGGCGCTGGCCCACATCCAGGCGCGCCAGGACATCAACGTGCGCGGCGTCGCCGACGCCGACGTGATCGCCGCGCACCAGGAGGCGGGGCAGACCTGCATCCAGGTGTTTTTCTTCCGCGCCGGGCGCAACTACGGCAACCGCGCCTACTATCCCTCGCACGACCGGGCGCTCGGCCTCAAGGCGGTGCTCGGCGCCTTCCTCGCCCAGTTCTACGAGAACAAGCCGGTGCCCAAGCTGGTCCTGATCAGCCACCAGCCGGGCGACGGCGCGCTCATCGCCGAGGCGCTGTCGTTGCGCGCCGGACACAAGGTCGCGTTCCGGGAGCCCAAGCGCGGCGCCAAGCGCAAGCTGGTCGAGCACGCGCTGGCAAACGCCCGCGACGCCCTGGTCCGGCGCCTGGCCGAGAGCAGCGCCCAGCGCGCGCTGCTCGAAGGCCTGGCCGAGTGCCTTTCCCTGGACGCCGTGCCCGAGCGCATCGAGGTCTACGACAACAGCCACATCCAGGGCGCGAACCCTTACGGCGCCATGATCGTCGCCGGTCCCGAGGGCTTCAACAAGTCCGCGTACCGCAAGTTCAAGATCAGGGGCGCCGCGGCCGAAGGCGAGGCCAAGGCGACGCGAAGCGCAAAGGCCGAACCCCCCGAGGCCGAACCCTTGGGGACCGAGGCCGGCGCGGCCAAGTTCACGCCGGGCGACGACTACGCCATGATGCGCGAGGTGCTGACCCGGCGCTTCTCGCGCGCGCTCAAGGAGGACCCGGAGCGCAGCGGTGGCCAGTGGCCGGACCTGATCCTGCTCGACGGCGGCCGCGGCCAGCTATCGGGCGCGCGCGAGGTGCTGGTCGATCTCGGTCTCGGCGACCTGGCCGTCGCGGCCATCGCCAAGGGCCCGGTGCGCAACGCCGGGCGCGAGCGGATCTACCTCGTGGACCGCCGGCCCGTGCTGCTCGGGCCGCGCGACCCGGTCCTCTACTTCCTCCAGCGCCTGCGCGACGAGGCGCACCGCTTCGCCATCGGAAGCCACCGCAGCGGCCGCACCAAGGCCCGGCTGCGCTCGGCGCTCGACGAGGTGCCAGGCGTCGGGGCCAAGCGGAAGAAGGCGCTGTTGCACCATTTCGGCTCGGCCCGGGCGGTGGCGCGCGCGGGCCTGGCCGATCTCGAGGCGATCGAGGGCATCAGCACGGGCGTCGCGCGCAAGATCTACGACCATTTCCACGCCGAGGGATAATGCCAATGGCCGGGCAGTTGCGGGGTCGCGCAGGATACGCCCCGCCAAAGGCGGGCGCGCGCGACCGGAAAGCCCGGGTGTCTCATGCCGCCTGATGTCTCATGCCGGCAGTCATTGATATTGGCATTACCTCGGCTTGTGCTAGAAAGGTCCGGACGCCGGGCGAGCGGGGCGCGGCGATGGCGCCGCCGACCCGGGCGCGGGCGGAGCGGAGAGGGCCGCTGCGGGGCTTGCGACGAATCTCGGAATCACCATGACCACGCTGCCGAACCTGCTCACCCTGTCGCGCATCGGGGTCACCCCGATCCTGCTCGCGCTGCTGTACTTCCACAGCCCGGTGACGCGTTGGGTCGCGCTGGTGCTGTTCGCCAGCGCCGGGCTCACCGATTTCCTGGACGGCTACCTGGCCCGCCACCGCGGCGAGGTCTCGGCCTTCGGCCGCATCCTCGACCCGATCGCCGACAAGCTGCTGGTGTCCAGCGTGATCGTGATCCTGGTGGCCATCGAGCAGATCCAGGGGCTGGTCGTGGTTCCGGCGATCGTGATCCTGTGCCGTGAGATCCTGGTCTCGGGCCTGCGCGAGTACCTGGCCGAGGTCCAGGTTCCCATGCCGGTCAGCCGCTTGGCCAAGTGGAAGACCACGCTGCAGATGGTGGCGCTCGGCTTCCTCGTCGTCGGCGACGAGGCGGGCCCGGCGATCCTGCCCGTGGACGCCATCGGCAATACCGGCCTTTGGGTCGCCGCGGTGCTCACCCTGATCACCGGCTACGACTACATGGTTCGCGGCTTCAAGCACGTGGGCAACGAAACTCCGGACGCCGGCACCGCGCCGTCCACCGAGATGTCCGCCGCGCCGTCGACCGAAACGGCCACCGAAAGGGCCACCGAGACGGCGCCGAGCGAGCCCGAGCGAGGCGGTTGACTTTCGGCTCCTGTGTGACCTTCTTAAGTTCCAGAGACCCTTAGGTTCTAGAGACCCTTAAGTTCTAGGGGCTGGGGATCTGACCGGTCCGGGCACGGGCCGAGGAGGGTGCGGAGCGCGATGTCGGATCGAGCCGGGAACGTGGGCGCGGCCATGCCGGGTAAGACCGTGAAAGTTTTCGGTCTGGCCGGTTGGAGCGGCAGCGGCAAGACCACGCTCATGCGCGCGCTGATACCGGCGCTGACCGGCCGCGGCTTGCGCGTCTCGACCCTGAAGCATGCCCACCACGCCTTCGACATCGACCAGCCCGGCAAGGACTCCTACGAGCACCGCGAGGCCGGCGCGACCGAGGTGCTGGTCGCCTCGGCCGAGCGCTGGGCGCTGATGCACGAGCTGCGCGGCGCGCCCGAGCCGACCACGGAGCGGTTGATCGGGCTCATGACGCCGGTCGACCTGGTGCTGATCGAGGGCTTCAAGCGGGAGGACCACGACAAGATCGAGGTGCACCGCCCGGTGCTCGGCAAGCCGCTCTTGTGCGTGCACGACCCGCACATCGTCGCGGTCGCCAGCGACGCCGCGCTCGCCGGCTTGTCGGTGCCGCGGCTCGACCTCAACGACGCGGCGGCGATCGCGGATTTCGTGATCGGCCACTGCGCCCTGGCCGGCCGCGCGCGCGGCGTGGCCTGATACCAAGGAGGGAGCGGGTCCGCGATGGCGCAGCTAAGCGACGACTGCTTCGCCCAGGGCGGGCGGATGATGCGCACCGACGAGGCGCTCGATCTGCTCGCCCGCAGCGTGGTCCGCGTGACCGAATCCGAGCCGGTGGCGCTCGCCGCCGCGCTCGGCCGCATCCTGGCCGAGGACGTGGTCTCGCCCCACGACGTGCCGCCGCACGACAACTCGGCGGTCGACGGCTACGCGGTGTTCTTCGACGACCTCGATCCCGAGGCCGACACGGTCCTGCCGGTCGTGGGGCGCGCCAGCGCCGGCCATCCGCTCGATGGCCCGGCGCGGCGCGGGGCGGCGGTGCGGATCTTCACCGGCGCGCCCATGCCGGTGGGCACGGACAGCGTCATGATGCAGGAGGACTGCAAGGTCACCAGCGAAGACGGCGGCGCGCGCGTGGTGCTCCGCCCCGGCCTCAAGCGCGGCGCCAACGCGCGCGCGCGCGCCGAGGACGTGAGCGCCGGCGGCACGGTCCTGCGCGCGGGCATGCGCCTGCGTCCCCAGGACCTGGGCCAGGCCGCCGCGGTCGGCCGGCGCGAGCTCCTGGTCTCGCGGCCGCTTCGGGTCGCGCTGTTTTCCACCGGCGACGAACTGCGCGAGCCCGGCGCGGCGCTGGACGCCGGCTGCATCTACGATTCCAACCGCACCACCATCCACGCGCTCCTGACCGGGTTGGGTTGCGCGGTCGACGATCTCGGCATCCTGGCAGACGATTTCGAGGTGGTGCGCGCCGCGCTTGCCGCCGCGCGCCCGGACCACGACCTGATCGTCACCTCGGGTGGCGTCTCGGTCGGCGAGGAGGACCATGTCAGGAGCGCGGTCGAGGCGCTCGGCCGGCTGCACCTCTGGCGCCTGGCGATCAAGCCCGGGCGGCCGATCGCGCTCGGCCAGATCGGCCAAGTGCCCTTCGTCGGCCTGCCCGGCAACCCGGTCGCGGTCATGGTCACCTTCCTCACCATCGTCCGGCCCATGATCCTGCGCCTGATGGGCGGCACCGGCCTGACGCCGCACCACTTCCGCGTTCCCGCCGACTTCTCCCACCGGAAGAAGAAGAACCGGCGCGAGTGGCTGCGGGCGCGCCTGGTCAGCGACGGCGAAGCGGGCTGGCGCGCGGTCAAGTTCGCGCGCCAGGGCGCCGGCATCCTCACCTCCCTGGTCGAGGCCGAAGGCTTGGTCGAACTGCCCGAGGAGATGACCGTGCTCGAGCCGGGCACCCTGGTCGACTTCCTGCCGTTCAGCGAGGTCGTGTCATGAAGCTGCTCTACTTCGCCTGGCTCAAGGTCAAGATCGGGGTCGCCGCGGAAGAGGTCGCGCTGCCGCCCGAGGTCGGAACCGTGGCCGAGCTCCTGGACTGGCTCGAGGCGCGGGGCCCGGGCTACGCCGAGGCGCTGGCCGACCGCAGTGCGCTCGGGGTCGCGGTCAACCAGGAATACGCCCGGCCCGAGGAGCCGGTCGGCCCGGACGACGAGGTCGCCCTGTTCCCGCCGGTCACCGGAGGCTAGGGATCATGATTCGAGTGCAGCGCGAGGACTTCGACCTGGGCGCCGAGGTGGCCGCGCTCACCCGGGGCAACCACGAGATCGGCGGGCTCGCGGTCTTCGTGGGCCTGGTGCGCGACCGGGTCGGCGAGGAAAATCTCGGCGCCATGACGCTGGAGCACTACCCGGGCATGACCGAAAAGGCGCTGGCCCGTATCGAGGAAGAAGCCAACCGGCGCTGGCCGCTGGAGGCGAGCCTGGTCATCCACCGGGTCGGGCGCCTGGAGCCGGGCGAGCAAATCGTGCTCGTCGCCGCCGCCAGCGCCCACCGCCAGGCGGCCTTCGAGGCCTGCCAGTTCCTGATCGACTGGCTCAAGACCAAGGCGCCGTTCTGGAAGCAGGAAGAGACCGCAAGCGGCCCCAAGTGGGTCGAGGCGCGCGCCGGCGACGACGAGGCCGCGAAGCGCTGGCAAGCCCAGGATCCCGACGCCGCGCAGTAGCGGGGGGGCCAAACCTTCCCCGCGCTTTGCCGCGTCAGCGCCCAATTCAAACGCAAACTTGCTTCGTGAGAACCGGGTGCGGCTTTGCCGGTTCGGCAAAGCCCGCTTTCCCGCCGTGAAGCAAAGCCAACCCAATCGAGCGGTGCGCCGCGCCGCCCCGCAGGTCTGGCCCCCGCCCAGGCATCCGGTTCGCGGCTCAGGTTTTCACGAACTTTTCGGCCCGCAGGCCAATGCCCTAAAATTACACCGCGAAGGCATGTCCCATTGTCGGTTGAAATAACAATCAATCCTTGTTAGAATATGTCCTATTCTATCAACCACCGGCGGTAAAAAGACCGTCGATGCGAAAAATCGAGCCTCCGGTAAGGGGAACGCCGAGGAAATTCCGGCGCTGCGGAGACCGAGTGAGGGGGCAAGGATGAATAAGCACAATATCGCGTTGTCTTGGCTCGCGGCCCTCGTGGTATCGTTGGCGCTCACCGGATGCGCCACGCCATTTCAGGCACCGGTAGCTTTCGAATGTACACAGCCAACGGGTAAAACCGAAATAGAGAAGGCGAAATATTGTGCCCTGCAAGCCGTGCGTTTTTACAGAAAGCAGAATATCGATAGTCTGGATCATAATACGATGTTTTTTGACTTGCCTCTTATTGCGACCGCTGTGGGAACGGCTACGTCGCTCATATTCGACGCAGCCGATGCGTACTCGTTGGGCTTTGGTATCGCCGGTGCCACAATCGGCGGTCTAAGGACTTACGCAAACTTACCGTCTGCCGCGGCCGTATATATACGAGGGGAAGTGGCGGCGGCGTGTATTTATGATCAAGCGGATTGGTTTCAACGCAACGCAGGAACAGCAAAACTGCTGAGGCGAACTGGAGCTACCGTGAAGGGACTAAGGCGCAAGGCAGAGGCCCTCATTGCAGAAATTGAGAAAAATACATCGACCGCGACACCGGACGCGATTAAAGCACTCAAGGCGGCACGGGAGGCTGCAATTTCTGGTGAAGCGCTGGCGTCAAGGGCCGTGGCGGCGTTTGACACGGCAGGTGAGGTTTCCTTGAAGGAACTCTTATCCATCGATACCAAGATCAGGACGAAAATTCAAGGTGAACGTCCGAACATCAGCGCCATTACGGCGACCATCAACAGTTCCATCTCCGCCTTAAAGCAAGCGGCGGCCGAGGAAGCGAAGGCAGCAGCAAAAGGGGCGGAGGCATTGGCGGTAGCTTCTGCGGTGCCCGATAAATCCTCACGCGCAGTAATGCTTGCAAAACAGTTGGGGTCAGAAACCGAGTTAATTCGGGAAAATGCATCTTTGTTTGTCGAAAGGCGGCAACAAATTTCAACATGCGCCGTCATTATTTGAGTGCTAGATTTGAGATAGCTAGGGAAAGCTTAAGCCATTGAACGAAAAACGAGAATGGAATTCTTCGGATATATTACGGATCAGCGTTCTTCGGAAAGGGAGAGTGGGTGGTAATCATGCGTAACCGTGAGGCCAGATCTCGTGTCATTATGGTATTCGCAACTCTCGCCATCTTGGCGGCGTGCCACACGACGCCGGTCGTCCCGACCCCGACGCCGGTCGTCCCGACCCCGACGCCGGTCGTCCCGACCCCGACCCAACTCAACATCCGAGTGATCAACGTCATTCCCGAGGCGATGAGCGCGGAGACCAACCAGGACAGCGAACCGAATCTGGCCGTCAACCCGGCGAACGTGGACCAGATCGCCGCCTCCGCCTTCACGCCCAACCCGGTGAGCGCTACCGGCAACGCGCCAATCTTCGTCTCGGTCGATGCGGGGGAGACCTGGTCCCTCAATCCGATCGTCCAGTCTCAACGCTCCACCGCCGACATCACCATACGGTTCACGCGAACGACGAATACGCTTTATGCCGGAATCCTCCGACTTCCCTTCCCGTCGCCAAACACACTGCGCATGAGCATCCAATCGACGACCAATTTCAGGGCCGCGACGCCGATGACGGTTCTCGTGGACCGGACCGGACCGGACCAGCCCTATGTCCAAGCGACGGACATTGCAGGTTCTGATCGTGTCTACGTTGGCGGCAACGATCTCGGGTTATTCCCCGGCCGAACGGCGACCGTCGATCAAACTGTGAACAACGCGGCCACCTTCACGATCCAGCGGATCGAACGCCGTGCGACCTCAGGCCAGGACCTGCCTCCCGTGCGGCCGGCGATCGGTCCGAGCGGGGTGATCTATGTGGCCTATCTGGGTCGCAGGGTAGGAGGGCTTTCCGATGTGGTCGTCGTGAGGGACGACAACGGGGCAACCGGAGCAAACCCCTACCAGGCGCTCATCGACTCGGGCGACGGGCAGGCCGGCGTGCGGGTTGTGACCGGCCGCAATGTACCCTTCGAGAACTTCCAGCACGCCAATCTCGGTCAGGAGCGTCTGGTGGCTTCCGACCTGAGTTTATCGGTGGATCCAAACGATTCCACGCGGGTTTGTGTCGCCTGGGGCGACCGGCAGGGCGCCGAGGTTCTGACGCTCCATTTGCGCTGTTCCATCGACAGCGGGCAAACCTGGTCGGCTGGCGACTTGCGCACCCTCACGAACGCCAAGAATCCGGCGTTGGCGTTCGATTCCCAAGGCAGGCTGGGGTTCCTTTATCAGAGTGTGGAGGGCTCGAATGCCGCGCCGCGCTGGGTCACGCACTTCGAGCGGCTCGGCCAGAATTTCCAGCAACTCGACGACACGGTGCTCGCGACGGTTCCGGCCAATACGCCGGCGCCCACATTTTTGCCATATATCGGTGATTATGTTCACCTCATGGCGGTCGATCGCACCTTTTATGGGATCTTCTCTGCGAACAACACGCCAAGTCTGACGAACTTCCCTCAGGGCGTGGTCTACCAACGTCGAGCTGACTTCAACAGTCAAACGCTGCAGGACTTCAACGGAAACCCCGTGAATGTGTCGATTGACCCGTTCTTCTTTTGGGCACGCGAGTAGCTTGGTTTGATTCGGCTTCGTCCCAGTTAGGGACAGGAGGGGTTGCGATGATAAAAATCATGATTGACACGGTTCGGCGATGGGCCCTTCCGATTGTGTGCTCCGTAGTCGTGCTTGTTCCTTTGGCCAGAGCCCTAGGCCAGGAACTCGCACCGGAGGAAAGCGTTTTGAAGGAAGCGGAAATCGTTCTCGTCGGTACCGTCGTCGGACCGGCTACCCTGGAAGGTGCGGTTACGGCCAAGGGCGAAGCCGTGACGGTCAAGGTGGAAAAGTTTTTGCGACCCGAGGCACCCTCCATGATTTACAGCTTCGAGGGTGGCAATGTGACCGTTCAGCTAAGGGAACCGGGCAGTCTCGGCCCCGGGGACAGCGCGACATTCTACACAAGGCTCGGTTCGATGGGCCGGGGTCTTACCGTCATCGAGCTGGCGCATATCCTGATTCCGGACCTAGGTGCTATGGAGGAGCGGGTCATGGCCGCTGCCGCGGCGACCGAAAGCGCGCTGGCTGGCCTGTCCAACAGTGAGCTTCGCGCCCGGATCCAGCAGGCGGATGTCGTGCTCCTAGGGCGGGTCACGGCCATTCGCGAAATGCCTGCCGCGGCTTTGGCAACCGAGAAGCAAGGCCCTTTGAGCGAACACGACCCCATGTGGCAGCAAGCAGTGGTCGAAGTCCAGGAACGAATCAAAGGCCTGGAAGGTGAGACCCGTCGGATTAGCGTGCGGTTCGCTGCGAGCACAGATATCCGTTGGTTCCGGTCGCCGAAACTGACAGTGGGCGAGGAACGTATTTTTATGCTGGACCGGGACCGGGACGTGATCACCGCAGTGGCCTTGGCCAGGCTGGGTGTGGACGCTGCCATGGGTACCCTCGTCGATCGAAAGAATGTCCTGGCGAAAGACCAGATCGAACGCGTGAAGTCGCTGTTGCGAGAATGAAGCGGTGGCTGGGTCTAATACCAAGGAGCGCAAGAACGGATTCTTGTATTTTTGCGGCCGGAGGCAAGGGCGATCGCGCGCCGCCGCTCATGCGGCGTCTTGCCGATGAGCGATCACGTGTGTCCGTTCATGGGCTCCTTGGAATAACGGCCTTCATCGGCTCGACGGACCGGTACGGCCACGACCAAGAACTTGCCGACGCCGGCGTGACCGGGCTTGATAGCCCCTCTACGCCGCGCTCGCGCTGGCTTGGGCGGGGTTGCGCACGAGGTCGCTGTAGGCGGTCATCAGCTCTTGGGTGATCTCGCCGACGGCGAAGGTCTGGCCGTCGATCTCACCCACCGGGGTGACCTCGGCGGCGGTGCCGGTGATGAAGACCTCCTGGGTCTCGGCCAACTCGTCCGGCATGATCGTGCGTTCGACCACCTCGATGCCGCGCGCGCGCGCCAAGGCGATCACCGTCTGGCGGGTCAGGCCGTCCAGGAAACAGTCCGGCGTCGGCGTGTGCAGCTTGCCGTCCTGCAGGAGAAAGATGTTGGCGCCGGTCGCCTCGGCCACCCGGCCGCGGTAGTCGAGCATGAGCGCATCGTTGAAGCCCTTGGCCTCGGCGGCGTGCTTGGCCAGCGTGCAGATCATGTAGAGGCCGGCCGCCTTGGCGTGCACGGGCGCGGTGTCGGGCGCCGGGCGCCGCCACGGCGAGGTCGTCAGGCGGATGCCCTTCAGGCGCGCCTCGGGCGAGAAGTAGGACGGCCACTCCCAGGCCGCGATCGCGACGTTGATCCGGGTCTCTTGCGCCGAGACGCCCATCATCTCGCTGCCGCGCCAGGCCACCGGGCGCAAATAGCCGTCGACGATGCCGTTGGCCTTCAAGACCTCCATGGCGGCGGCGTCGATCGCCTCGATGCCGTAGGGGATCTGGAAGCCCAGAATCCCGGCCGAGACGTGGAAGCGCTCGTGGTGCTCGCGCATCTTGTAGATGGTGCCGCCGTAGGCGCGCTCGCCCTCGAACACGGAGCTGGCGTAGTGCAGCGCGTGGCTGAGCACGTGTAACTTGGCCTCGCGCCAGGGCACCATCTCGCCGTTGAACCAGATGACACCGTCGCGGTCGTCGAAAGGAACCATGGACATGACCCGTTACCGCCTCACGTTGATCGGCCGCCCGCTTGCGCGCGGCGCTGGTTTCGTTCTCCCTGGGTCCGGCTCCCTGGGTCCGGACTGGCGGGTTCGGATTGGCGGGTTCGGATTGGCGGGTCCGGATCGGCCGGGCCCCGCGTCGTTCCCCGATTTTACCCCAAATCGACCGGAAATCGTTACTTTCTGTCGAATGGGGCTTGCATCCTGTAACATTCTTGTCCCATATATGTCAACATGACTGACATAAAACCCGGGCCGAATCCGCTGTTTTTGCGCGAGGCGGAGCTCAGGCAGGCGATCGAGATGCTGTTCTTCGCCTACCGGGACTTCACCTCCGAGCCGGACCAGATCCTGGCCCAGTACGGCTTCGGCCGGGCCCATCACCGGGTCATCTATTTCGTCGGCCGCCACCCCGGAATCACGGTGAGCGAGCTGCTCGCGATCCTGGCGATCACCAAGCAGAGCCTGTCGCGGGTGCTCGGCCAGTTGGTCGGCGAGGGCTTCATCGAGCAGCGCCCGGGCGAGCGCGACCGGCGCCAGCGCCTGCTCGAGCTCACCGACCGGGGCCGGGCCCTGGAGCGCCGGCTGACCGAGAACCAGCGCAGCCGCATCGCCCGGGCCTTCCGCGAGGCCGGCGCCGAGGCGGTCGAGGGCTTCCACCGGGTGCTGCTCAACATCATCGACGAGTGCAACCGCGGCCGTTTCGACCGCCGCGAGACGCTGGCCGCAGGCACAACCGGGACCGAGGGCGCAACCGGGGCCGAGGGGGCAACCGGGACCGAGGGCGCGGGGCTCGAGTCGGCCGCCTCGCGGCGCTAAAGATTGGTTCCCTTTAGGCGCAACCGGCCCGGCCCACATTCAAATATTGGTCCACATTCAAATATTGGTATTGCCCCGCGCGGTCGTATAATCCCGGGCATGAGCCTGGACGCGCCGCACATCCTGGTGGTCGACGACGACACGCGCCTGCGCGAGTTGCTGCACAAGTACCTGACCGAGCAGGGCTTCCGAATCACCGCCGCGCGGGACGCCGTCGATGCCGGCGCCAAGCTGGCCGCCTTCAGCTTCGACCTGATCGTGCTCGACATCATGATGCCGGGCGAATCGGGCCTGGAGATGACGCAGCGGCTGCGCGAGAACAGCCAGGTCCCGGTGCTGCTGCTGACCGCCATGGGCGAGATCGAGGACCGCATCGCGGGCCTGGAGAGCGGCGCCGACGACTACCTGTCCAAGCCCTTCGAGCCGCGCGAGCTGGTGCTCCGGATCAACGCCATCCTGCGCCGCACCCAAGCGCCCACCGAGCCGGTGGACGGCAAGATCCATTTCGGCAGGTTCTGCTTCGATCTGGCCCGCGAGGAACTGCGCCGGGGCGACGAGTTCGTGCGCCTGACCGCGGCCGAGGCCTCGTTGCTCAAGATCCTGGCGCGCCAGCCCGGCGTGCCGGTCAGCCGCGAGACGCTGGCCGCGGAGAGCCCCATGATCGGCAACCCGCGCGCCATCGACGTGCAGGTCACCCGCCTGCGCCGCAAGATCGAGGAAAACCCCAGGTTCCCGCGCTATCTTCAGGCGGTGCGCGGCGTGGGTTACATCCTGATGCCGGACTGAGCGAGTTGCCCGGCCGGCCCTGATGGCTGATTGACCCTGATGGCTGATTGATATGGCGATCTCCAGCGTCCCGGCGCCGCGCAAGCGGTCCTTCATCAAGCGGATCCTGCCGCGCTCGCTGTTCGGCCGCCTGGTGCTGATCATCCTCTCGCCGCTGATCCTGCTTCAGGTGATCTCCACCTGGGTGTTCTACGACCGGCATTACGAAACCGTGACCAGGCGGTTGGCCCAGGGCCTATCCGGCGACATCGCCGCCGTGATCCAGATGATGATCCGCAACCCGGGCTCGGTGGACCGCCTGCAGACCTTTCGTCTCGCCAAACGCGTCATGCTCCTCACACTGACCTTCGAGGAGGGCGCCCGGCTGGACGCCACGACACGGACCGACTCCTTCGGCATCTTCACCTCCGTCCTGGACCGTCAACTGGCCAAGGCGCTCCGGGAGACCGTCGACCGGCCCTTCCTGATCGACACCCATTCGCTCGAGAAACAGGTGCAGATCGATGTCCAGCTCGCCGACGGGACGCTACGCGTCCTGGTGCCGCGCAAACGCCTGTTCAGCTCGACCACCTACATCTTCATCATGTGGATGGTCGGCAGCTCGATCGTGCTGTTCGTGGTCGCTCTGCTGTTCATGCGCAACCAGGTCAGGTCGATCCGGCGCCTGGCGCAGGCCGCCGACAGCTTCGGCAAGGGCCGCGACGTGGCCGACTTCAAGCCCGAGGGCGCGACCGAGGTGCGCCAGGTCGCCGGCGCCTTCATCCAGATGCACGACCGCATCAAGCGGCAGATCCGCCAGCGCACCGAGATCCTGGCCGGCGTCAGCCACGACCTGCGCACGCCGCTCACCCGCATGAAGCTACAACTCGCCATGCTGGGGCGGACGCCGGAGACGGAGAACCTGGAGTCCGATGTCGCGGCGATGGAGCGCATGGTCGAGGGCTATCTCGCCTTCGCCCGCGGCGAGAGCGTCGAGCAACCGGAACCGACCGAGGTCTCCGGCCTGCTGCGCGAGGTCGTGGTGCAGATGCGGCGCGACGGCGGGATCATCGACCTGCACGTGGAACAGGCCATGACCGTGCCGCTGCGGCGCGAGCCCATGCGGCGCTGCCTGAGCAACCTGATCGCCAATGCCCAGCGCTACGGCAAGCACGTCTCGGTGCGTGCCGGCCCGCGCGACAAGGTCATCGAGATCACCATCGACGATGACGGGCCGGGCATCCCGCCGGACCAGCGCAAGGAGGTGTTCAAGCCGTTCTTCCGTATCGAGGGCTCGCGCAACCCGGAGACCGGCGGCGTGGGGTTGGGCCTGACCATCGCGCGCGACGTGGCGCGCAACCACGGCGGCGACATCGTGCTCGAGGACGCCCCCGGCGGCGGCCTGCGCGCCCGCATCTGGCTGCCGGTGTAGAGGCCGCCGGCGCGGCGCGGTCGGGGTGAGCCGGGGTGACGGGTCGGGAAAGGAGGGAAACGGAAAGCGGGTCCGGGCACCGGCGGCCCGAGGGGGCCTCCGCGCGCCGGTTGCCACGCGGGACCCCACCGGGGAGCGATATTTAGTGGGTGGTCGTCAGGCAGTCGGAGAAGTGCCACTCCGCCGGTTGAACGATGCCGACGTAGCCGATCCGGACCGAGTGAAGCTCGCCCTTCAGCTCCTTCTCCCAGCCGCTCAGGAACCGGTTGAGCTTCGGGAAGTCGGGGATGCGGTCGAGCGACTGCCAGAGGTAGCTTTGCGTCAGGTCCGGGAAGTCGGGCAGGTGGTACAGAATCTCCGCCGTGGTCAGGCGATAGTCCTGCGGCAACTCCACGATTTCGTCCATCGGACCGGCGTCGGTCCAGTGGTGCGGGGCGATGCGCCTATCCATGTCGTCCATCGGGCCACCTCCTCTCAGGCGGTGCGGGGCAACGCGTCCGTTCCCGGGCTTATCGCCCCGATCCGGACCGAAGCGGGCCTTCCGCGTCCTTGGCGAACCAACACCAAGGATCGCGAAAAATCTCTGCAAATTCGTTAAGAGGCGGGAGGTTTCGAGGGCCGCGGAAAGGCCGGCGGAACGCCGCGCTGGGCGCGGGTTCCACGGGCTCCGCCTCGGCTTTTGGGTTCGAAGGCGCGTATCCTGAGCGCCGAAACCGCGCCCGAACATGGTTAACGGGAACCGCGCGATGGGACGGATTTTCGCCGCGATGCTTCGCAGCCGGGGCGAGCCGCAAGGTCGGGTTCTTCGACTCGCCGGTCGGTCCTTAAGGCGCGCCGGCCGGGCGCCGGGCCCGCCAGTCCGTCGCCCGCTCGTAGGCCCGGGCGATCTCGAGTATCGCGGCCTCGTCGAAGGCCTTGCCCACGATCTGCAGGCCGATGGGCAGGCCGGCTTCGGTGAAGCCGCAGGGAATGGAGACGGCCGGCAGGCCGGTCAGGTTGAACGGGATGGTGTTGCGGTGGCGGAGCGCGCCGTGGTGGCGCGGGGTGTCGTCGATCGGCGTGGCCGGGACCGGCGAGGTCGGGGTCAGGACCGCGTCGAAGGGCTGGACCGCGCCCAGGACCGCCTCGGTGATGCGCCGGCGCGCGCGCTGCGCCTGCAGGTAGTCGACAGCGGAATAGAACCCGCCCAGCTCCAGGCTGGCGCGCAGCTCCGCGCTGAAGGCCTCGGGCCGCTCGCGTAGGCTCTTGGCGTGGTAGGCGGCGGCCTCGCAGGCGATGATCATGCCGCCGACCAGGTAGGCCGCCTCCATCTCCGGCAGCTCGACCTCCTCGACCACGGCGCCGAGGCCGCCCAGGGTCTGCGCGGCCGCCGCCACGGCGGTGGCCACTTCCGGGTCGCAGTCGGCGAAGAAGAACCCACGCGCGAGCGCGATGCGCTTGCCTTCGATGCCGCCGTTCAGGCCGAACCCATAGTCGGGCACCGCGCGCCCGACGCAGTTCGGGTCGCGCGGGTCGGGCCCGGCGAGGACCTGCAGCATGATCGCGGCGTCGGCGACGCCGCGGGTCATGGGTCCGACGTGGTCCATGGACCAGGAGAGCGGCAGGGCGCCGAATTTGCTGACCCGCCCGAAGGTCGGCTTCAGGCCGACGATGCCGCAGCAGGCCGCCGGCTGGCGGATCGAGCAGCCGGTGTCGCTCCCCAACGCGCCGAAGGCGAGGCCGGCGGCCACCGCCGCCGCCGAGCCGCCGCTCGAGCCGCCCGGATGGCAGGCCGCGTCCCAGGGGTTGCGGACGGGCCCGTAATGGGCGTTGTCGCTGGTCGTGCCGTAGGCCAGCTCGTGCATGGCGGTCTTGCCGAGGAGCACCGCGCCGGCCCGCTTCAGGCGCTCGACCGCGGCGGCGTCGTGGTCCGGCACCCAGTCGCCGAGCAGCTTCGAGCCGCCGGTGGTGCGCACGCCCTTGGTGGCGAAGAGATCCTTGACCGCGAGCGGCACGCCGTGCAGCGGCCCGCGGTGCCGGCCCGCGGCGATCTCCGCCTCGGCCGCGCGCGCGGCCTCGATCGCCGCATCGGCGGTCACCGTCATGAAGGCGTTGAGCGCCCCGTCCTGGGCCTCGATGCGGGCCAGCGCGGCCTCGGTCAGGGCCAGCGGCGAGACCTCGCCGGCCGCGATCCGGGGCGCGAGCTCGGCGATCCCGGCGAAGGCGAGGTCGGGTTCCGTCACGGCTCTTGGCGCCGGGTGCCGGAACCCGGCGCCGGGACCCGGTAAACCGTTACCGGCTCGCGCTCGCCGAGGCGCCCTTCCCAATCCTCGAGCAGGGCCTTGACGCGCGCCATGTGCGCCAGGCGCGTCCGGAAGGTCGCGATCCGCGCCGCGTCGATGTCGCGCCCGAACAGCTTGCGCGCCATCCGCCGCAGTTCGCTGTCGCTTGGTTCCGTCACCGGGCCTGTCTCCTCCCTCTCACGCTCGTGCCGGCTTGGCCCTTGGGCCTCGGCGGGGGGTTGCTTATCATGCACAGGCGGCGGGTCTTTGGAGAATCACTTTTCGGGGAGGCGTGGACGCGATGGGCGAGGGGACTCTGCGGTCGATCCTGGTGACCGGTTCGGGCAGCGGCATCGGCAAGGCGATCGCGCGGCGCCTGGCCGCGCCCGGCGTCGGGCTGCTGATCCACGCACTGAGCAACGAGGCCGGCTGCCAGCGGGTCGCGGCCGAGGCGCGCGACAGGGGTGCCGAGGCGGTGGTCGCCCTCGGCGACCTCTCCGACGGCGCCGTGGCGGAAGGCTTGGTGGACCGGGCGGTGACCGCCTTCGGCGGCCTCGACGTGCTGGTCGCCAACGCCGGCTTCCCCGACGTGCGGGGGTTCATGGAGATCGACCGCGCGGCGCTGGAGGCCTGCCATGGCGTCATGACCGCCGGTTTCTTCCACCTGGCCCGGCGCGCGGTACCGCACCTGGAGAAGGCCGACCACGGCCGGATCATCGCGATCTCCACGCTGAACGCCCACGTCTTCCGCTCGACCTACCCGGTCTGTCCGGCCTCGGCGGCCGCCAAGGCGGGCATCGAGGCGCTGGCCCACGCGCTCGCCGTGGAGGTCGCGCCCGCCGGCGTGACCGTCAACTGCGTCGCCCCGGGCCTCATCGAGAAGGAGGCCGGCACCGAGCAGTTCTACAGCGATGAAGAGATGCGCGGACTGCTCGCCAACGTGCCCTTGGGCCGGGTCGGCCAGCCCGACGAGGTCGCCGCCGTGGTCGAGTTCCTGGCCGGTCCCGGCGCGTCTTACCTGACCAATCAGGTGATCCACGTCAACGGCGGGATATGCTGAGGCGGTGGAGACGACGCGCCGGCGGGCTGCGGAACGCGTGCCGGAGATCGCAATCGTTGGACTCGACCGAGTTCGGCGCGCGCCTTGCAGCTCCTCGCGGTCTCCGTGCGTCGCTGGGACGGGGCGGAAAGAGCTACGCGCGGCGCCCGACGGCCGCGTAGATGCCGCGATGCAGGCGCGCCATCAACGCCGCCGCCATGCCCCCGAGCACGCCTGGCTTAAGTTTCGGCAGCAACTCGATCGCGGCGCGCCAGCCCTCGATTTGCTGGTCTCGCGTGATGTGTCGGCACATGGGGCCAGGTTAGTCATTTGCACGCGGGGCGGCAAGCCGCGTGGCAAAGCCGCCGAGGTGGCGCCCGCGTGCCGCGGGACCGCGACGGCCAGGCAAGGGCTGCCACGCCGATGCGCGCCTGACATTTTTCTCCGATTGCACTACCATGGCGTTGGCACCATGGTGCCGGCGCCGACGCCGGGGGAGAGACTTATGGAGCGCAGGCTGGCCG
>JACZWN010000237.1 GCA_022572105.1 Pseudomonadota bacterium
CTCAGTCGCCTCTGGCCAAAACCGGGCGGGGAGAGTTAGTTGCCGTTCGAGGTGCTTTCTCAGTCGTCGGCTACGTGCGGTTGCCATGATATTCTTTCCAGGCTGGAGCGGGCCGAGGCTTGGACCCCTCGACCCTATCACCAGATACTGGACACGGCTACTGACGGGGGTGGAGGCCGCCAGAACCGTGTTCAGGCTTGTACTCTAATATTGAGTGAAAAAATTATAATAATCAATACATTAGATTTTTCTACCCCTAATCTAAATGCCAGGTTTCTAGCAACTCACTATTCCAGTTTCCACGAATCGTGTCAACTAGCGGCAGCCCAAGGCAGGGAGCGCTCTGGATAGTTGTTCGTCCACAAAGGGTTAGTCCCGGATTGCGGTGCTCACGAGTGGTGCGTGCTCGCCTGTGCTGGCTGGTGCTCGCCTGTGCTCGGGGTTCTCGATAGTCACAGCGCCGTACCTGCGCGGCCGTTGGCAGTCCAGCATCCTCCCGGAAACAAGACCGGGCTACTCGGTCGCCCCGCCGCCCTCAATAGGTCGCGCGGCCGCCGGAGATGTCGAAGACGGCGCCGGTGGAGAAGGAGCATTCGCGGGTGCACAGCCAGCCGATGAGCGCGGCGATCTCCTCGACGGTGACGAAGCGCCCGCGCGGGATCTTGGACAGCATGTACTCGGTGAAGCGCTCGCTCACCTGGTCGAAGATGCGCGTGCGCGCCGCCGCCGGGGTCACGCAGTTGACCGAGATGTCGTAGCCGGCCAGCTCCTTGCCCAGCGACTTGGTGAGCGCAATCACGCCGGCCTTGGCGGCGCTGTACGCGGGCGCCCTGGGGTTGCCCTCCTTGCCGGCGATCGAGGCGACGTTGACCACGCGGCCGTAGTTGCGCGCGATCATGCCCGGCAGCACCGCGCGGCAACAGTAAAAGACGCCGTTCAGGTCGATGTCGAGCACCCGGTGCCAGTCCTCGACCGGGTACTCCCAGGTCACCGCGTCGGGGCCGGCGATGCCGGCGTTGTTGACCAGCACGTCGATACCGCCCAAGGCCTCTTCGGTGGCTTGCGTGGCCGCCTCGACGCGCGCCAGATCGGTCACGTCCACTTCGATCCCGTGCACCGTGCCGCGCGCGGCGAGCTCGGCGCAGGTCGCCTTCAGGGTCTGCGCATCGGCGTCCCAGAGCGCCACCGCCGCACCGCTATCCAGTAGCCGCTCGGTCACGGCCCGGCCGATGCCCTGGGCCGCGCCGGTGACCACGGTCCGCTGGCCGTCCAAAGCGAGTCGGTTCATCTCCATAAAATTGCCCGCGCCCCCGGTTTCGCCGCGCCGATCATCGGCCGCGGCGCCGCACGGGGCAAGACCCCCGCCCGCTCACGCATCCAGCCCGCTCACGCATCCAGGAAATCCTCGATATAGGCGCGCACGATGTCGTCGAGGCTGTCCTCGACCGGCAGGCCGAGCGCGCCGGCGCGGGCGAACTCGGTCGCCACCGGCCAGGTCGCGACGATGGCCGCGATCGCGGGGTCCGGCTGATGCGTGATCTCGCCCAGAGGGCGGTTGCCGGCGACCCGCCTGAGCGCCGCGATCATTTCCTCCACCGTCACCGAGAGGCTCGGGAAGTTGACCGTCCGGTCGTCGCCGAGGGCCTCGGGTGCGGCCTCGTGCAGCGCGATAAAGCCGGCGACCGCCGAGCGGTAGCCGAGCACCGGCATCACGGTGTCGAGCTTGACCGGGAGCGCGCAGGGCGCGCCGTCGAGCGGCTCGCGGAACACCCCGCTGGCGAAGCTGGAGGCGGCGAGATTGGGCCGGCCCGGGCGGATCACGATGGTCGGCAAGCGCGCCGCGCGGCCGTCGATGAAGCCCTTGCGCGTGTAGTCGTTGATCAGCAGCTCGCCGATCGACTTGGTGACGCCGTAGGTGGTTTGCGGGGTCTGCTTGGTGGTGTCGCCGACCACCGCCGGCATGGCGCTGCCGCCGAACACCGCGAGCGAGCTGGCGAAGACCAGGCGCGGGGCGCCGGCGCGGGCGCGCGCGGCCTCGAGCACGTTGAGGCCGCCCATGAGGTTGACCCGGATCGCCAGGTCGAAGTCCTTCTCGCCGCCGCCGCTGACCACCGAGGCCAGGTGGAAGACCGAGACGTCGTCCCGGTCCAGGAGGCCGAAGACCAGGTCCTTGTCGGCGATGTCGCCGATTACCACCTTGGCGCGCGCGTCGAGCCCGGTGAGCGGAACCGGCGGCTCGACCGCGTCGAAAAGGGTGATCGCGTCGACCTCTTCCTGGGCGCCGGAGGGTCCGGTCAGGCGGCCGCGCGCCAGGATCGAGCGCGCCAGCATGCGGCCGATGAAGCCTGTCCCGCCGGTGATCACGACTTTCATGAGTCTCGCATACCTCGCATCGGGAGGGGTTTCACAGGGCCACGGTCAGGCCGCCGTCGGCGACCAGCAGGTGGCCGTTGACGTAGGAGCCGGCGTCCGAGGCCAGAAACAGGGCGACGGCGCCGATCTCCTCGGGCCGGCCCCAGCGCGCCAAGGGCGTGCGCGTGCGCACGAAGGCATCGAACTCCGCGTTGGCCTCGAGGTCCGCGGTCATCTCGGTCGAGATATAGCCGGGCGCGATGGCGTTGCTGGTGATGCCCTCGGCCCCGAACTCGACCGCGAGCGCGCGCGTGAGCGCCACCAGCCCGCCCTTGGCCGCCACGTAGGACGCGATCGCGGGGCGCGCGACCGTGGCCATGATCGAGGCGGTGTTGATGATCCGGCCGCGGCCCTGGGCGACCATGGGCCGCGCCGCCTCGCGGGCGAGCCGGAACGCGGCCGTGAGATTGGTCTCGATGACCCGGTCCCAGTCCGCGTCCGCGAGCTCGGCGATCGGACCGCGGTGCACGATGCCGGCGTTGTTGACCAGAATGTCGAGGCGGCCGTGCTCGGCCGCCACAGCCGCCACGGCTTCGCTCGAGGCGGCCCGGTCGGCCACGTCGAAGGCCATGGCGTGGGCCTTGTGGCCACGCGCCGCGAGCGCCTCGGCGCGCGCATCGAGCGCGGCTTGGTCGCGCGCGGCGAGCACGACCTCGGCGCCGTGCTCGGCGAAGGTCTCGGCGATCGCCCAGCCGAGCCCGCGCGAAGCCCCAGTCACCAGCGCGACCCGCCCCGCGAGCGAGAACAGTTTCGACATGACTCAGCTCCAGATTTTCACAACAGAGGCACAGAGAAAAAAAATTCACCACGAAGGCACAAAGACAGAAAGAGTATTTTCATGCGCGGAGCGCGCAACCCAAAAGGTTCTTGGGGCCTTAGTGCCTTCGTGGTTGGCCTTTCTGGTATTTCGTTCTCTGTGGTTCAGATTCTATGCGCCCCGCGCCGGCCTAGAACAGGCCTTCGACTTGGCCCTCGTCGTTGAGGAAGATGGAGTTGGCGGCGGGCACCCGCGGCAGGCCGGGCATGGTCATGATCGCGCCGGCGACGACCACCAGGAACTCGGCCCCGCCCGAGACCCGGACCTCGCGGATCGGCACCACGTGGCCCTCGGGCGCGCCCTTGAGGTTGGGGTCGGTGGACAGGCTGAACTGGGTCTTGGCCATGCACACCGGGAAGTGGCCGTAGGGTCCCTGCAGCTCCTCGAACTGCTTCCTGATTCGGTCGTCGGCCGATATTCCCGAGGCGCCGTAGATTCGGGTCGCGATCCGCTCCACCTTGTCCCACAAGGGCAGCGCATCCTCGTAGAGCGGCTTGAAGTCGGCGACCCCCGAATCGACCAGCTCCACCACGTGGCGCGCCAGCTCCTCGGCGCCGCGGATGTTCCAGAAGGAGAGGGTCGTGAACAACCTGTTCTCCACCAGATAGACCCGCCCCTCCCTGATGGCCGGGAGCTGGGCCAGCGCCGGATCGCTGAGCAGCTTTTGGCGAAACTCCTCCCCGCCCAGCTCCGGGGGCTGGGCGATGAAGATCACCTCCGGGTCCATGGAGATGACCCCCTCCAGGCTGGTGGTCTGGTTGCGGTCGATGCCGGCCTCGGCGGCCTCCTGAACGGCGTAGTGGACCGCAGGCGTGTCGAATACCGGGAACATTACCTTGGGGACGGACCTGGTGGCCGGCAGAAAGCGGGTGCCGAATCCGGCTACGGGGATCACAGCCTTGCGTATCTTCATGATGAGTGCCACCACCTGCTTCAGGTTGGCTAGACCGCTACGACTTGTCCCGTCAAATAGAGTCGTCGCAGGATGGGTTGGGCTGCGCCCATGCCCACTACCACGACGACGAACAGGGCCCCCGTGATTAGAAAAACAGGCGGGGTCGAGAATACGTCGGCCAGGACGCCGTACCCCAGGCTGAAGAAGGCCATTGCACCCC
>JACZWN010000049.1 GCA_022572105.1 Pseudomonadota bacterium
GAGATGATCGACAAGCTGACGCTGACCTACAACCGGACGCGTCAGGCGGTCATCACCACGGAACTGATCGAAATCATCTCCGGCGCGGAGGCCCTGTAGGACGGGACCCCGCGGCCGGAACGAAACATAATACCAAAGGTCCTTGATAATGACCCATAGAGACGGTTTCCCAAGGTTTTCGGCTAGGAGCGCGTGGCGCGGCGATGCAAGGCATCGCAAGCCCTGCGCGACGCCGTCCGAAAGCCTTGGGAAACCGCCGTTCCGGTCGCGCGGGCGAACCGCCGGAGGGCGTCGGAAAGCCTTGACGATGTTCCGCATCGCCCGCGGCTTCCCTCCTACCCGCCCGTTGGCCCGTGCGATCGCCCGCCCGATCTCTATGGGTCATTATCAACGCTCCTTGGTATTAGCGCCGCTCCTTAGTGAACCAGAAGCTATCCGGTTTATAGATGCCGAAGTAGGCGCCCGGGTCCCAGTTGTAGAGGCCCTGCTCGGGCACGTTCTTGAGCGCGTTGGTCGCGACCACTGGCTGGGGCACGCCGTTGACCGTGCCGATGGCAAACACCTGATCGGCGTGGATCTTCAGCATCTGGTGCCAGATCTCGGTGCGCGCCTCCGGGCCGTCGGCGTTGCGCCAGGCATTGTTGAGCTCGAGCAACCGCCGGCCGATGGGCATGTCCGGCGCCTGTCCCGAGGCCTCCACGGTCTCGTAGTACTCGCCCCACTTCGGCCATTGCAACTGGGTCTGGGCCGTCGGCGCCAGCTCCATCGGAGTCGTCTCGGCGGTCGGAAGCCCATTCTCCAGGCCCGACCAGACCGACATGATCGCGACCCCCGCAAAGATGCGGTTGCGGAACACCTCGCGCGACGAGACCTTGGTGAAGAGCTCGACGCCGATCTTTTTCCAGTCCGTCTTGATCAGCTCGAGGACGTCTGATTCCTCGGTGCTCTCGCCGGCCGAGTCGACGATGATCTGCAGGGGCTCGCCGTCCGGCAGCAGGCGGGTGCCGCTGTTGTCGCGCCGGCTCAGACCGATCTCGTCGAGCAGCGCGTTGGCCTTTTTGGGGTCGTAATGGCTCCAGGCGTTCTGATACTCGGCCTTGAACAGCGGGCTTTCCGGCAAGACGGTATTCGCGCTCGGCCGCCCGAGCCCGAAATAGAGGATCTGGTTGATCGCCTGCCGGTTGATGCCGAGTGACAAGGCGCGCCGGAACCGGACGTCGCGCAGCAGCGCGCGCCAGGCCGGGTCCTCCGCGTTCAGGTTCGGGAACAGCGCCACCTTGGAGCCCGAGGCCCGGCGCCAGAGCCTGACCTTGAAGTTCTGGCCCTTCTCGCCCTTCTTCAGGAAGGTGTAGTGGTCGAAGCGGAGATAGCGCGCCTGGAGGTCTGATTCGCCGAAGCCCGTCTTGGCCGGAATCAGGCTGTTGTCCGCGATGTTGATGATCACCTTGTCGATATAGGGCAGCTGCCGGCCGGCGCTGTCGACCCTATAGTAATAGGGGTTGCGCACGAACACGAAGCGGTCCGCCGGCGGCCTGGTGGTGTTGATCCAGGGTTGCAGGCTCGGCAGATCGACGTTGTCGAAGCGGTACGGGCGGTCCTTCCTGCGATGCAGGCCCGCCCAGTTGCGCTGCGACGCTTCCTCGACCTTCGCCTTGAGTTCGGCCTGGTCCGCGTAACGGGCGTGAAACTGCTTCAAGTAGTGCGCCGGGCGGTAGATGAACAGCGGCCTCGCGCCGGCTATGGCGGGCAGGAAGTAGGGATTGGGGCTCGACCAGCTGTATCGCACCGTACCCTCGTCGATGACCTCGAAGCGCGGCGCCTCGCCATCGACCAGCAGAGCCTTGGGCAGCCCGAAGGGCGAGATGTCCTTGTCGTTGATGATGTCCTCGAAGTAATAGCGGAAGTCCTCGGCGGTGAAGGGACGGCCGTCGGACCACTTGTGGTTCTGGCGCAGGTAGAAGGTGAAGGATTTCCGGTCCGCCACCTCGATGCGCTCGACGATGTCCGTGACCAGTTCGAGGTCCGGGTTGTAACCGACGAGCCGCGCGTAGCCGTAGACCATCATCATGCGGATGTCTTTCTGGCGACCCATCAGCATGGTCAGCGCTCCGCCGTGCTCGCCGAGGCTCTGCCCCTCGGCGTCCAAGGCCGCCACCGCCGGCGGATCGGGGACCCGCTCCCGGACCGGGGGCAGGTCGCCCGCCGAGACCGAAGCCGCCAGATCGGGGGGTCCTCTCAACTCCATGGCGTCCGCGCCCGACGGCGCGGACAGCCCCGCGACGGCGCATAAGGCAACCAAGGCCGCGGCCAAATGTCTCCCCGGTTTCATGACAAAAGCACCTCTGGCTGGGTGTTGGCGGTCGCGCGCACGAAGTGGGCCTCGCCGACCCGGATCAGCTCGGATTCGATGCCGTCGAGCAAGGTAAAGGGCGCGGGAAACACGCCCGAGCTCGCCGCCTTGATGGCCGACAGATGTTCGTAATCGAGCTTGCGGTCCGGGTCGGGATAGGGCACGGCGGCCAGCAAGGCGCGCGTGTAGGGATGGATCGGCCTGGAGAACAGGGCGTCGCGCGGGGCGATCTCGACCAGCCGCCCGCGGCACATCACGGCGATCCGGTCGGACATGTAATCGACGACCGCCAGGTTGTGCGAAATGAACAGGAAGGTCAGCCCAAGTTCGCTTTGCAGGTCTTTCAGCAGATTGAGGATCTGCGCCTGGATCGAGACGTCGAGCGAGGATACCGGCTCGTCGCAGATGAGCAGATCGGGTTGCAGCGCGAGCGCGCGGGCGATGCCGAGGCGCTGGCGCTGACCGCCCGAGAAGCTGTGCGGATAGCGCCTCAGGAAGCGCACGTCGAGCCCGACCAGGCGCATCAGCTCCTTGACCATCTCGATGCGCTCTTCCGGCGTGCCGACTTTGTGCACGATTAGCGGCTCGGTGATGATGTCGAGCGCGGTCATGCGTGGATTCAAGGACCCGAAGGGGTCCTGGAAGATGAACTGGACCTTGCGCCGGAAGGCGTGCAGCCCTTCGTCTTTCAAGGCCAAAACGTCGACCGGCCGGCCGCGATCGTAATAGACGACCTCGCCGGCATCGGCGCTGAGGGCACGCAGGATCAGTTTGCTCATCGTCGTCTTGCCGCAGCCCGACTCACCGACCAATCCCAGGCATTCGCCGCGGCTGACCTCGAAGCTGACGTCGTCGACCGCAAGGAGCTCTTGCTTCGAGCCGAAGCCGAAGAAGCCCTGCTGGCGCAGGGGGAAACGCTTGGTCAGGCCGGTGACCGCAAGCAGCGGCCCGGCGACCGCGCCGTTGCCACCCGATTCCGCCTTCTGGCGCATCAGCGTGGCCTTGCCCGGCTCGATCCGGCGGATCGGCACCAGGCGCTCGCCCGGCGCCATGTTGGTCCGCGGCACCGCGGTGAACAGCGCCTTGAGGTAGGGGTGCTCCGGGCGCTTGAAGATGTCGTCGCAGGAGCCGCTCTCGACCACGCGGCCGTGATACATGACGACCACCTCTTCGGCCAGGTTGGCGACGATGCCCAGGTCGTGGGTGATGATCAGAATCGCCATGCCGAGCTCGTCCTGGAGGTCGATCATGAGCTTTAGGATCTGGGCCTGAATGGTCACGTCGAGCGCGGTGGTCGGCTCGTCGGCGATCAGGATCGCCGGCCGGCAAACCAGCGCCATGGCGATCATGGCGCGCTGGCGCATGCCCCCCGAGAGCTCGAAGGAATAGGCCTTGTACGCGCCTAGCGGGTCGGGAAAGCCGACCAGGCGCAGTGTCTCGACGGTCAACTCGCGGCCGCTCCGGCGGTCCACGTCACGGTGCAGCAGCAGCGCCTCGTCGACCTGGTTGCCGATGGTGTGGACCGGCGAGAGCGAGGTCATGGGCTCCTGAAAGATGATCGAGATTTGGCCGCCTCGGATTGCGCGCATCTGCCGGCCGTCGCGGTCGAGCTTGGCGATGTCGACCACGCCGTTGGTGCCCTTGGGGTCGCGGTAGAGGATCTCGCCGCGCTCGATCCGGCCGACCTTGGGCAGGATGCCCATGATGCTCTGCGCGACCGTGGACTTGCCCGAGCCGGACTCGCCCACGAGCGCCACGGTCGAGCTCTCGCGCACCGAGAACGACACGCCGTCGACCGCCGTGACCGTGGCGCCGTGGATGTGGAATCCGACGTGCAGGTCTCGAACCGTCAGGACGTCCGCCATCGTGTTCCCGTCCATCGCCCGCGGCCGTTACTTGCGCCCGATCAGCATGAAGCGCGTGTACCTCTTGCGCGCCATGCTGCCCTGGTAATAGAGCTCGCGCATGGGCAGGTCCGCCTTGAACGCCTCGAGGTCGGTCTGGCAATTCACGTGATCCGGGCAGTCGAAGTAATCGTTCGACTGCAAAACCTGGAGCGTTTCCGGCGGTATCCGGCCGTACCAGGCCTCGGTCGGTGTTATGTGCTCGCAACGGGTGTCGATGACGAGGTCGGGGGCCTGGGCGCCGTTGCCCGCCGCGCCGGGGGCCGCAACCCGTCCATCCAGGCGTTCGTAATCGAGATCACGGACATCGGCCGTGACCGCCTGGAACCGGCCGTCGGGGGCGTGCTTCCGATTGAGCCAACCGGCGACCCGGGCGCAGTCCGGGTCGATGTCGTGGCTCAGCACCCGATCGACCTGGAAGCGGTCGTCGCCGAGCAGCAAAGCGCCCAGCCCGCCGTACCGGCCGCCGACCACGGTTAGCGTTGCGAAGCGCCCGCCGAGCGCGTCGAACAGCGCGTCGAGCAGCCAAGTCTTGCAGGCGATCTGGTTGCGGTTGAGCGCGTGCTGAAGGTCATCCGGCGCGAACGGCGGATACGGCTCCCAAAGCGAACCCGGATAGGCGGCTTCCGGCCCGGCCGCCGGGCCGTCCGGGGTATCTCTGGGCCTCTCGTCTCTATCCAACATGCCTCGTCCTGCTTTCCTTGGCTCGATTTATAACGACCACGTCCTCGGTCCGATTTTCAGGAATTCGGCGCGCCGGTTCTAAAGTAATCCCTGGACCGTCTTCGATGATGCACGGCCGCCTCATGCTCATCACTAAAACGAAAGTCTTGGATCGACTGGTACCCCCTGCATATCCGCCCCGTCGGGCGCGGTTTGTACTTAATTATATTTGTCCGATCCGGCACAACCATGGCGTTGGATCAGCGAACATTGCCGGTCCCCACGCGCTGATCCTTCATGGTGTTTGGCTGGCGAGTGCAGGTCAAGTGTTGTTCTGGATAAACAAGGATTTATCGCCGTTTCCCGCGGATTCCGCCGGCCCCGGCCGGTTCTTTCCGGTGAACTGATGGCCGGGCCCGGCGCGTCCTATGGTGCCGGCCAGCCATCTGATACCAAAGGTCGCTGATCTTATTCCGGTCGCTCGGGCCCGACCCGATAGACAAAGTGGTTGCTGTAGCCGTTGTCCGGCGGCAGAGACACCTCGACCCAGCGTGGGTTCGCCATGGGGCGGTCCGAGACCACGGCCCCGCCGGTCCGGATCAGCGGCGTCACCGCCAGTGTGAGCCAGTCGGTGAGCGGCGCATCCGCAGCGAAGTCGTGGGTGCCGATGTCGAAATGCGCGAGCGCTGCGGGTTCGCCGATTCGGGCCAGCGCGGCCGGCACGGTATCGCGGACGTCGCCCAGCAGCAGATACCCGTCGGCGGGCACGTACTCGGGCCGGCAATGGATTTCGCGCTCGAAAACGTAGATATCCCGTCCCGGAAGGCGCGCGCGCATGAAATCGTAGGTGCGGCCCTTGCCGAGGCCAAACTCGAGCACCGGCCCGGGCACGTCGACGACCATTTCGGCCGCGAGCACCAGGCAGTTGCGCTGCGCCGTGAGGCGCCGAATCATTTGCTCGAGCCGGTTGGTCGGCGTCATCAACCGCGATGTCCCGGATGCCCCCGAAGATGGCCCGAAGATACCACAAACCGGGGCCAGCCGGGCAGTGAATTCGCCGCGCCGTGCCGGACGATCCCCCGCTTACGCCCGCACCCTGCGGGCGACCTCGCAGATCCAAGTCGAGCTTGCGCCGCCTAGCGCCGCCCTCCCATGGGGTTTTGCTTGCGGTGACAGGTCAAGTCTTGTTCTGATTAAACCGGGATTCATGCGCCCCGGCGCTCGGTCCGGCCAACGCGCGCGGCGGCGTTCCCGAGCAACCCGGGAAGGGTCCATGCAACAGGTCAACGACTTTCTAACGCTCCACCCGCCGCGCCGGGGCCTCACCGAGGTCACCGGCGAGATCGCCGCCTGGCTCGCCGCCCAGCCCCTGCGCGAGGGGCTGCTCACCCTGTTCCTGCGCCACACCTCGGCCTCGCTGGTCATCCAGGAGAACGCCGATGCGGACGTCCAGCGCGATCTGGAAGCCTTCCTGGACAAGCTCGTGCCCGAGGACCCGGCGCTCTACCGCCACCGCGCGGAAGGCCCGGACGACATGCCGGCCCACATCAAGGCCGCGCTCACCCAGAGCCATCTGAGCCTGCCGGTCAGCCAAGGCCGCATGCTGCTCGGCACCTGGCAGGGCATTTACCTCTGGGAGCACCGCCGCAAGCCCCGCCCGCGCGAGCTCGCGCTGCACCTGGTGGGGGAGTAGGGGCGCGGGGTGGGGGCGCAGGTTTATACCAAGGAGCGCTGATAATGACCCATAGAGATCGGGCAGGCGATGCGGGGCATCCACCCTCCGCGGCGGCAGCGCCGCTGCTGCGGGGGACGGGTCGGCAAGGCTTGCCGACGCCCCCACCGATTCGCCCGCTGCCGGTTCGCCCGCGCGATCTCTATGGGTCGTTTCAACGCTCCTTGGTATTAGTCGCGCCGCGCCGGACGACCTCCGCTTACGGCCACACCCTGCGGGCGACCTCGCAGATCAAGTCGAGCTTGCGCCGCTGGTCGTCCACGGACAGCGCATTGCCGAGGATGGAGGTGGCAAAGCCGCACTGCGGGCTGAGCGCCAGGCGCTCCAGGGGCACGAAGCGGCTGGCCTCCTCGATCCCGCGGACCAGGTCCTCCGGCGTCTCGAGGTCCGGGCGCTTGGTCGTGACCAGGCCGAGCACGACCATCTTGTCGTCCGGGACGCAGCCCAGGGGCTCGAACGAGCCCGAGCGCGCGTCGTCGTACTCGAGCAGGAGGCGCTGGGCGCGGATGCCCTGGAAGATCGGCCGGGCGATCGAGTCGTAGCCGCCTTCGACCAGCCAGCGGCTGGCCTGGTTGCCGCGGCACAGGTGGAAGCCGAAGGTGACCCCGGGAAACCCCTCCATGAGCGCGTTGTCCAGCTCGATCCCCATGTGCAGCCACTTGTCCAGCGTCCAGCCCCGGGATTCGTAGAAGGCCCGGGTCGCCGGGTCCAGGAGCAGGGGATAGTGGGGCGCGTCGATCTGGATGTAGGTGGCCCCCAGGCGGGCCAGCTCCTCGACCTCCTGGCGCAGGATGGCGACCACGTCGGCCAGGAACTCCTCGATGCTGGCATAGGCGCCGATCGAGCGCTCCGGCGACCAGAAATTGGCGAACAGGCCGGGGCTGGGCAGGGTCACCTTGGGGATGCGCGCGGTCCGCGCCCGCAGGTAGACGAACTCCTCGGCGCAGAGGTGCCGCTTGCGCTTGAGCTTGCCGACCACGCCCAGCTCGGCCGGCCGCGCGCCGCTCCAATCCCCGACCGCCTCCGCGCCGTGCCACTCGCCCCACACGAAGGCGTCCAGGTCCCAGGCTCCGAAGCCGTCCACGGCCTGGGTCATCTGGCTTTGGAACGACATCCGGCGCATCTCGCCATCGGTGAGCACCTCCAGGCCCGCCGCCTCCTGGAGCGCGACCGCCTGATCGACGGCGCGGTCCTCGATCGCCTTGAATTGGGCGTCGGTGATGCGGCCGGCGGCGTGGTCCCGCTGCGCCTCGAGCAGCTCGGGCGGCCGGAGCAGGCTGCCGACGACATCGGCATGGGCCGCGATCATTATCGGCGCTCCTTGGTATTGGTCGCGGGCGTCGCTTTGCCGGCCCGGCGCGACCCGGCCGGTCGGGGCGAGCCTAGCACGACGGAGGCGGATGCGCCCGCGCGATACCCCGCAAACGCGACCGGACCGGCCAAGGCGGCCGGTCCGTTGCTTTCGCCGGACCTGTTGGTCGGGGAGAGAGGATTCGAACCTCCGGCCCCCGCCTCCCGAAGACGGTGCTCTACCAGGCTGAGCTACTCCCCGGCGCGCGGGGTTATAGCCGCTTGACCGTGCCTTGGCAATGACGCCGGCCGGGCCGCGGGCAACATCAGGAGCACCCGCCGGCGCGGCGGAAAAGCCGTGGTCCGAGCCGGCACGCGCGCCCTGTCGGTGCCTCCTGCCGGTGCCTACTGCCGGCGCAGCAGCACCTCGATCTTGCCGACGTTGGGCGAGACCAGGATGCTGGCCGGCAGCGCGGCGCGCAGATTGCCGACGGGCCCGCCCGCCGGCTCGGAGACCCGCGCGCGCAGCACCGCCAGCATGCCGTCGAGGCCCTCGCGGCCGATCACCGAGGCGAACTCGCTACGCTGGGTCAGGGCCAGGCTGATGCCGTCGATCAGCACGTCGATGATCCGGTACTCGCCGCCCCGGGCGCGCACGCGCCACACCGCGCGGGCCGTGCCGCCATCGCGCGCGATGCGGGTCTGGACCAGAAAATCGTTCTCGCCGACGCGCTTGGAGGCGACCACCACCAGGGTCTCGACCCGATAGGCGTCGATCTGGCGCGCGTAGGCGTTCAGGAGATATTGCGCGAAGAGATCCTTGAACGCCGTGCGTTGCTTGGGGGTCGCGCGGCCCCAGAACTTTCCCAGCACCAGTTGGCTGGTCAGGTCGAGATCGAAGCCGTCGCGGATCAAGTCCCGGAGCGCGGCCCGGCGCGGCGGCGCGGTGGCCTGAATCGCCTGCACCTCGACGCCGAGCGCCTCGATGAACGCGGTCGCGGCTTCGGTTGGATCGGTCCCGGCCGCCCGCGCGGCGCCGCCAAGCGCCCCGCCCCCAAGCACCCAGCCCAGGGTCAGGGTCGAGACCAGTATGATGGTTAGCGTCCTGCTCCGTGTCATCGCTTCGTCCTCTCCGTGCCCGAGTCCGGCAAGGCGGCGTGCGCGCGGGGAACGACCGGCTCCGTGGCACCCGCGCGACGCGATAGGCAGGTTGAGGCGGCATCACTATACGTGAATATGACCGACGTGGCAACTATAGTTAAAATACGTTAACCAGTATTGTTAACTATTTGTTAATAATTATGAAGGAAGGTTAATAAATCTCAAAAATTCGTAAATTGCGGCCGATCGCCGGGCGCCGCCTCGCGTCCCGCATCATCCGGCGTCCGTCTGCACGACGCCCTCGGCGGCCAGGCGGTCGGGATCCATGTCCTCGGGCTCCGGCGCACCGTCGTCGTACATCGGTGGTTATACCAAGGAGCGTTGATAGTGACCCATAGAGATCGGCGATCATGGGCCCGGCGATCATGGGGATGCCGCCGCGCCGGATAGCGGGTAATCTGGGCGCGAGGGAAACCGCGAGGAGAGCCGCCGTCATGTCCCAGCCGCAACCCGAGCACCCGTTCCGCTTTTTCGACAACCGGGGCAAATACCTGCTCTTCGTCACCACCACGAGCGAGAAGCAGGCCATCGCCGCGCGCATCGGCCAGGAGCTGACCCTCCTCGAGCCCCGGCCCCCGGCGCTCCGGCTGTTCGACGCCGGCATGGGCGACGGCACGGTGCTGATGCGCGTGCTGCGGCACCTGCACCGGCTCTACCCGACGGTGCCCTTCCTGGTGGTCGGCAAGGAGATCAGCCTCGAGGACGTGCGCATGAGCCTGGAGAAGCTGCCGGACCGGTTCCACGAGCATCCCCAGATGGTCGCCGTCGTCACCAACATGTACTACTTCGAGGCGACCGGCCTGAGGCCCAAGTCGAGCGCCGCCGCGGCGCTGCTGAATTGGCACGAGATCGCCCTGGAAGGCGATTCGGCGCACGCCTTCGATGCCCAGATCCAGGGGCTGCAGTCGCTGCTGGCCGAGGGCTGGCAGACCCGATCCAGCCCGAAGACCGGCAATCCCACATATGTGCGGCCCTCGGTCCTGGTGCTTTACCGCAAGGACCAGGAGTACGTCCTCGACCGCATCGTCCCGCATCCGGGCGAGGCCGAGGGCGCCTACGACCTGGTGGTCGCCTCCCAGCCCTACCGGGCCCGGCTGCCGGTCGCGACCAAGGTGAGCTACGTGCTCGAGCCCATGGTGCGCTGCCTGGCCCCGGGTGGACGCATGATCGCCATCCAGTCGACCGGCAGGGATCCGGGCATGGAGATCATCCGCAGCGTCTGGCCCGAGGCCGACCCGTTCCGTTCGCCGCGCCAGGCCTTGATCGCGGCGCTCGAGGCGCGGATGAAGGAGACCCTGCCCGACCTGCACTACGCCGCCGGCGACGACGCCCAGGCCGAGTTCCGCTACCATCTGCACATCCTGCCCGAGGAGCTGAGCAGCACCATCGGCTCCTCGACCCTGCTGGCGGCCTGGAACGCCGCCGTCTACGTCGCCCAGATCGACGACGACCGGCTGGTCGAGGCGCTCGGCGGCGGCGCCTACCTACAGGCGACCGAGGCGGTGCTCAAGCAACACGGCGGCCTCTGGTTCCTCGACGAATCCTTCGTCGTCCACCGCGCGCCCGCGTGAGCGGCAGGAACGAGGCGCCGACGCTCGGCCAGGCGGGGGCCTATTCCTTGCCGATCATATTTGGGGTGGGCCGCGTCGTCGGTTTGTGCCGACGGGGTCAGCCCGTTGGAGCCGTGCGACGATGGCCTGCACCAGGAGCAAAAACCTATAGATAGCCAGGGCTCTAACAGTCTTTTCCAGTTTCTTTATTCCGCCATGCCTCGAGAAATATCTGCACGTTCTCTTTTTCTGGATTTTTGAGAGCATCGCTTGACTCCAATTCCTCAAGGCGCTCTCGGAATTTTTCCACGTGAAGAATGGAGTCAAGTCCTTCAACTGCGGCCGTTGTACGCCGCATAGAGACTCTGTCGCCAAGGCTGAACATGCCCATACTATGCGTCCAACTTTCACCAGTGAACGCCTTTGCTAGTTCTGCAACGGCCTCATCATTTTCTAACTGCTCATCGGTCCAAGTTTTCACTGCGGCGCTATCGTCCTCTACGATTTCCCGCCACCGGAATAAGATGTCTGGCAACCGTGGATGGGAAACTAGTTCGCCAGCCGCTGCAGCAGTGTTAATAGCCTCAATTGCAAGTGCCTTTAGCTCGGCAAGGCATTCTTTCTCAACCAGGCACTTCTCCGGCGGATCCGGTTCACTACCCTCACGCGGGAAATAATTGGACACTGCTGATCTTGTAAAGTCGACCACCCACCCAACTTGTGCCTTTCCGCAGGCAGTCAAGAAAATTTTGCTTCGTTCGCCCAAGTCGCATCGTTCAAACGTCAGCTTTCGAATAAGCCAATGAATTCGCAGGTGGTTGTCTCCAATAGACAAACTACCTCGCTCTCGATCCTCGTCTCGATTAATTTCGTCAGCGATCTCGAATATTGCCGAGATCAGCGATTGAAATTTTTCTTTGTCTATTCTCGATGCGTGTACATTTACTTCATCAAACAACAAGGGAACCTTCGATTTACCGCTCTTGCGTATTGTACCGAGTGCTTCAATAAATGCATCTTTTACGAACGCCCCATCGCCGCAGCGCTCTATGAATTCATCAATTTCATGGATTGAAAGCGCCTCATCTCCAATCGCCATACGGAAGTACGCGTCAAAATACTTCTCAGTACAAACGAGCCGCTGAGCTTCCCATTCGGCTATGAAATCGGAAGAATATCCGACGTTCTCGAAGCGTGGAAACAAGCGTAATATTGCGTTTCTTGCATTTTCTCGGTTCTTCTCTGAGACATTTTCTAGAAATCGTTGGAGCTCTTCTTCTCGATTATCTTTACCTCCGGAATCAGAAAATACGCCACAAACGCGATCCTTGCTTGTGCGAATGGCATTGTAGAGTTTGCCCTCACTCAATCGAATCATTTCCAACGCAACGAAGTCGGCTAAGTTGACTTCTCTTGCGACAGGTGGCCAGCTGACAGTCATGGCATTGGAGAGCCGCGTCACATCACGGGGTGATTTGATGTAAGGTGCAACCGCGTCATAGAAGATGTTCATAAATCGACGCAGTGCTTCATCGCCTTCCGGCGGCCCACATTGTCTCTCGATTTCCTCCAAAACCGCCGCATTGAGATCATCACGCGGCGGAAGCGGCAGCTCGAAACTGGCTTGGATTATCTTTTCAAGAAAATGAGGTCCTTCCGAAGGATACCGTTCCTGCACGGCCTTCTCGGCCAGTTCCCGGTCGAAGACGAGCAAATACATAACATTCGGGAGCCGCCCAACGGATTTAGCGAGACGGAATACAAGCAATGCTTCGTCTGGGGTCAAGCGATCAATATCATCGATGATAACCAAAAAGCGTTTTTTCTGCTCCGCCAGCGCATTTGATAGCTGCTGGAAAACCATTTCAACGCTCTCACCTTCTGAGAAGAATTGCTTAGCAAAATCTACTGAACCAGAGGTAAATGCGCCCAAAAATCCTCCTGTGGCAATATTCATTGCTGGACCAATAACTGGACCAGCCCGGAGCAATGTCCTGCCAAGTTTCGGGATTAGCTCTTTCGCCTTTTCACTAAGGCTCTTTCCCAATGCGGCATTCAGCTCCTGCAAGAACGCAAGCGTCAGAGCCTCTTCACCGCTGAACCACCAGCACTTGAAGTCGATAATCTCGAGATCGCCGTCGTCGACGGCGGATTTGAGGTGATGTCGTATTAGATTTACGGCGCTGGTCTTTCCCGAGCCAAATGTCCCGTTTAGGGCGATTGTCGCACCAATAGGCGAGCTCATCCTTCTAATGCTGTGAGCTAGCGCTTGTGTAAACGGATCAATTCCAAATCGATCATCATCAGGAGTGAGAATTGGTGCGTCGTTGAAATAAATTGGCTCAGGCATCTCCACGTTTCCGACCTAAGTTCAATGATGGTGGCGCACCCGGAGGAATTCGAACCCCCGACCCCGAGATTAGGAATCTCGTGCTCTATCCTGCTGAGCTACGGGCGCTTAGTACGGTTCGCTACACGGTCCTTGCCGGGGTCTCGAACCAACAACCTCCTATAACCTAACACAATTCTCCGACGCGGCCCTCGGTTTAGGAAACCGGTGCTCTATCCGCCTGAGCTACGGGCGCCTGCGCGCTGTGCCTCCGGCTCCCCCAGCCGCTCCCCCAGTTACCGACGGGCGCGGGCGGCGGACCCTAAAAATTTTTGTTATTATTGTCGAATCTGGTGCCGCGAGGAGGAATCGAACCTCCGACCCCGCCCTTACCAAGGGCGTGCTCTACCTCTGAGCTACCGCGGCGGAATGCGCGCGAATCCGGGCGCAACATGCCACCGGCCCCCCCTCATGGCAAGACCGCCGGCAAGGCCTTTGTGACCGCCCTTGGCCGGCGCCCGCCTTGACCTTGCCGCAATCGCCGCGCAGTCTCCCGCGCCATGAGCGAGCGCAGCCGAAAGCCCCCGCACCTCTCCGAGCAGGGCCGCGCCGAGCGCGAAACCCGGCGCGTGCGCCTGGCCGAGGCGTTGCGCGCGAACTTGCGAAAACGCAAGACCCAGGCGCGCGGCCGGGCGGCGGCGGAGGAGCCAGCCGGCGGCCAGGGCGGTGAGCCCGGTGGGGAGCCCGGCGGCGAGGCTTGAGACCGACCCGCTCATACAGTAGAACGCGCGGTACTTTCCAGAATCGCGGTACTTTCCAGACCACTGGGGCGGGCCCCGGCCAACAGGCCCGGATTTCCGCATCGCCGCAGACGGGGACGCGGACGCCGATACGGCATAGGGCGAAGAGGCATGGACCGGATCCGAATTCGCGGCGGCAGGCCGCTCACCGGCGAGATCGCGATCAGCGGGGCCAAGAACGCGGCGCTGCCGCTGATGGCCGCCTGCCTGCTCACCGACGGCACCCTGCGCCTGTCCAACCTGCCCCATCTCGTGGACATCGCGACCCTCGCCAATCTGCTGGTCCAGCTCGGCGTCGAGATCCGCATGAACGGCGCCGCCGAGGGCGGCCACGCGGGCCGCGTGCTCGAGATGACCGCGCGCCGGGTGACCGATACCCGCGCGCCCTACGAGCTGGTGCGCAAGATGCGCGCCAGCGTCCTGGTGCTCGGTCCGCTGTTGGCGCGCGCCGGCCGGGCCGAGGTCTCGCTGCCGGGCGGCTGCGCCATCGGCACGCGGCCCATCGACGTGCACCTCAAGGGCCTGGAGGCGCTGGGCGCCGAGATCGAGCTGCGCGACGGCTACGTCCACGCCCGCGCGCCGCGCGGCCTCAGAGGCGCCGAGATCGTCTTCCCCGCGGTCTCGGTCGGCGCGACCGAGAACCTGCTCATGGCGGCGACGCTGGCCGCGGGCGAACCCCGCCTGGTCAACGCCGCGCGCGAGCCGGAGGTGACCGACCTGGCCCAGTGCCTGATCGCCATGGGCGCGCGCATCGAAGGCGTCGGCGGCGACACGCTGGTCGTCGAGGGCGTCGGGCGCCTGGGCGGGACCGAGCACCGCATCATCCCCGACCGCATCGAGACCGGGACCTACGCCATGGCGGCGGCGATCACCGGCGGCGCGCTCGATCTTCTGGGCGCGCGCGCCGAGCACCTGGGCGCGGTGATCGAGGTGCTGCGCCAGGCCGGGGTCGCCATCACCGAGAGCGACCGCGGCCTGCACGTCGAGCGCGCCGACGGCCGGCTCCGCGGCGTCGACGTGATGACCGAGCCGTTCCCCGGCTTTCCGACCGACCTCCAGGCCCAGATGATGGCGCTCATGGCGACCGCCGAGGGCGCCTCCATGATCACCGAGACGATCTTCGAGAACCGCTTCATGCACGTGCCCGAACTCGCCCGCATGGGCGCCGACATCAACGTGCACGGCGCCTCGGCGATGGTCCGCGGGCGCCCCGGGCTGACCGGCGCCGAGGTCATGGCGACCGACTTGAGGGCCAGCGTCAGCCTGGTGCTGGCGGCGCTCGCCGCCGAGGGCGAGACCCTGCTCAACCGGGTCTATCACCTGGACCGCGGCTACGAGCGGGTCGAGGACAAGCTGGCCGCCTGCGGCGCCGAGATCGAGCGCATCAAGTGAGCCTGGATCGGCGCGCGCGGAGGGAGACGCCATGCCCGGCACCGGCCCCTTGAAGCTCAGGGCGCACGACATCGAAGACCTGCGGGCGCTCGCCACCTGTCTGCAGGACGCCCTGGTGCCGGTCGCCGATCTCGCCTATCTGAAGGCGGAGAAGCGTTTCGTGATGGTCGCCAACCGCTTCAAGTGGGAAGGCGGCGCCCAGACGGCGCCCGACCCCGCGCCCGACCCCGCGCCCGACCCCGCGCCCGACCCCGCGCCCGAGCCTGCGCCCGAGCCTGCGTCCGAGCCCGCCCGGGCAGACCGGGACTCGGACGCCAGGTTCGAGGAGGCCGACGGTGGACCACTCTACCAGCGGGTCAACTGCACGGTCTGCTTCGACTGGGTGCGCAAGGTCCATTTCCGGGGCGTGGACCTGCGGCGCAAGGATCAGCTCCTCAACCTGCTGACGCTCGAGGCCGACCCGGGCGCGGTCACGCTGCTGTTCTCCGGCGGCGGCGAGATCCGCCTGGAGGTGAGCGGCATCCGCTGCCACCTGGAGGACCTGGGCGAGCCCTGGCCGACGCGCTGGCGCCCGGACCACGCCGAGGCCGGGCCCCCGCCCGAGCCGCCGCCCGAGCCGGGCTGAGCGCGCGCCATGCGGGAGGTGAAATATCGAAAGGTGGAGTCCGGCGTGTCCGCGAACCAGGCCCTCATGCTCGCCCTTCCCAAGGGGCGCATCCTGCGCGAGCTGACCCCGCTCATGGGCCGCGCCGGCATCGAGCCCGAGCCGGCCTTCGCCGACGAGGGCGCGCGCCAGCTGCGCTTCGCCACCAACGACCCCGGGCTCGAGATCATCCGGGTGCGCAGCTTCGACGTCGCCACCTTCGTCGCCTTCGGCGCGGCCCATCTCGGGGTCGCCGGCAGGGACGTGCTGATGGAGTTCGACTACCCGGAGATCTACGCGCCGGTCGATCTCGGCGTCGGCCGCTGCCGGCTCGTCGTCGCCGAGCCGAGGGACCTGGTCGCGAGCGACGACCCGGCGCGCTGGAGCCACATCCGCGTCGCCACCAAGTATCCCGCGATCACCCGGGCGCATTTCGCCGCGCGCGGCGTCCAGGCCGAGTGCATAAAGCTCAGCGGCGCCATGGAGCTGGCGCCGGGCCTGGGCCTGTGCCGGCGCATCGTGGACCTGGTCTCGACCGGGGCGACGCTGGCCGCCAACGACCTGGTCGAGGTCGAGACCATCGCCGAGGTGAGCGCGCGCCTGATCGTCAACCGGGCCGCGCTCAAGACCCGCTCGGGCGAGGTCGGCCGCTGGATCGAGCGCTTCCGGGAGGCCGCCGATGCCGCGTAGGCTGGACGCGCGCGAGCCCGGCTTCGAGGCCGCCTTCGCCGCGCTGCTCGCGACCGAGCGCGGCACCGGGGCCGACGTCGCCCGAGTGGTCGCGGAAATCCTGGCCGAGGTGCGCGCGCGCGGCGACGCCGCCCTCATCGATTATACCGAGCGCTTCGATCGCATCCGCCTGACGCCCGAGACCCTGCGCATCCCCGAGGCCGAGATCGCCGCCGCCGCGGGGAGGTGTCCGCGCGAGGTCGTGGATGCCCTCGAGCTCGCCGCCGAACGCATCGAGGCCCACCACAGGCGCCAGTTGCCGGCCGACCTGGACTACACCGACGAGGCCGGCCTGCGTCTCGGCCACCGCTGGACCGCGGTCGCCGCCGCCGGGCTTTACGTGCCCGGCGGGACCGCGGCCTATCCCTCCTCGGTGCTCATGACCGCGCTGCCGGCCAAGGTCGCCGGCGTCGCGCGCCGGGTCATGGTGGTGCCGGCGCCGGACGGGAACCTGAACCCGCTGGTGCTGGCCGCCGCGCACCTGGCCGGAGTGACCGAGGCCTACCGCGTCGGCGGCGCCCAGGCCGTGGGCGCGCTCGCCTACGGCACCGAGACGATCCGCCCCGTGGACAAGATCGTCGGTCCCGGCAACGTCTACGTCGCCGCCGCCAAGCGCCAGGTCTTCGGCACCGTGGGCATCGACATGATCGCCGGCCCTTCCGAGATCCTGGTGGTCGCCGACGCCGCCAACGACCCGGCCTGGATCGCCGCCGATCTCCTGGCCCAGGCCGAGCACGACACGGCGGCCCAGGCGATCCTGATGACCGACGACGCCGGCCTCGCCGAGGCGGTCGC
>JACZWN010000050.1 GCA_022572105.1 Pseudomonadota bacterium
CGCCGCCATACCCAAACCCACGGCGCCCACCAGTTCCGCATCGGGCACGGAAGAGCCGCCGAAAAACAAGCTGCCCAGCCCGATCACCGCCAAGACGGCGCCGAGCAGAATGCCGTGCTGAACCCGGGCGCGGGAGCCGCGGAACTCGTTACGGTCGCCGTTCATCGCGTAGGCTTCACCTCCGGCAAGGGGGCGAGGCGGTAGAGTCGAACGAAGAAGGGCACCGGGCGTCTGCCCGGTGCCCGACCCCTCGGCGGAAAACGACGTTACACCGTTATCCGCCGTCTATCGCTTCTCGTATTTTGTCCTCCGTCCCATGGTCCTTGATCTCCTGCTCGAATGTCTCGTTCTCGAGCTTGACCTGCCAAACGTGCCAGCCAAGCCAGAGTATGACGGCGAACACGGTCATGGCGACTTCGGTGCCGACCCCCGGATATATGAAGGTCACGTCTGCCAGGTCGACCGCCCAGCTATCTATCGGTGTCGTTGACATGATATTTCTCCTGTAACTGCACTCCGTTGGGTTGGCTTACACCAGCGCTTTTTTGGCGGCGATCACGTCCTGCCTGGCGGCTTCGCTTTCCTGAGTAGTGGCGAAGTCCAGACCGAGAATTTCGATCTCCCGCGGGATGCGCAGCAGGTCCATGGACGCCAGAATTTTGGCGAGCACCCAGGCCGGGAAGAAGCCCAGCACCCAGAACATGATGATCGCGCCGACAAACTGGCCCCAAGGCGTGATCACGGCAAAGCCCTCGTAGGGCGATGACGGATGACCCCAAAGGACGAAACCGGCGATCACCACGCCCAAGAACCCGGCGTAACCGTGCACCGCAACCGCGCCGACCGCATCGTCGATCTTGAACTTGCGCTCGACCCAGAAATGCAACTTGTACATGGCCCAGGTCCCGGCGCCAGCGATGACGAGCGCCTGGATCGGGTGGTAGAGATCGTTGCCCGCCGAAGCGGTGATGATGCCCGCCAGGCCGCCGGAATAGGTCCAGAAGGCATCGCCCTTGGAGACCATGTAACCGACCAGCATGCCGCCTGACAGCGACATCAGGAAGTTGATGGTGATCGCGCCCAGCGTGGTCGGCGTGAGGTAGATGGTGGTCGCCGTCAAGGTGGTGCCGGTGATCTGGCCGTCGATGGTTTCGGGACTGATGATCGGCACGTTACAGGCGACGTAGAAGCCCCAGAACCCGGTGTAGATCAGGAACAGCCCGATGCACACCAGCCAGGGATTGTGGGGCAGAATTTCGCGCGGCGTGCCGTCTTCGCGGAACTTGCCGAGCCTCGGGCCGAGCACGACCAGGATGCCGAGCGCGGTGCCGCCCGCGATGGCATGAATGACGCCCGAAGCGTAGGCGTCATGATAGCCGAGAATCTCGACCATCCAGCCGCCGTAGCTCCAGCCCCAGGCGGCGTCGATCGACCAGGTGACCGAACCGATGAGGATGGCGAACAGCCAGAACGCGAAGGATCGGATACGCTCGATGACCGCACCCGATACGATCGAGGCGGCGGTCCAGGCGAACAGCAGGAACGCGGCCCAGAACACGCCGCTGATGCGGTCGTCCAGGCGTGGTCCCATGCTCTCGCCCCAGGGCGTGTAGGCCTCGGCGAATTCCGGCGCCGGATGGCCGATGCCACCGGTGATGCCCGGTCCGCCGGCGAAGGCCCAATAAATCCACCAGCCGAAGAAGAACCAGGTGATGGTCACCAACGGGATCAGCATCGAGTTCTTCATCAGCGTGTGCATGTGGTTCTTGCGCCGGCTGGCGCCGACCTCGTACATGCAGAACCCGATGTGAATCAGGAACATGAGCGCTACCGTGACAAAGTAGTAGAACTCGGTAAAGATCGTCGTTATTGCAGCAACTTCGGTATCCATAACTTCGTCCCCTCTATAGCGATGCCGGCGCCGGTCCGCTCTTTGGCGGGACGCGACGGCATCTCCATCGCCGATCCCTCGATCCATGACCGGGGGCCGGCGCGAATTTCGGTCGAGATCGGTCCGTAACCTCTCTGTTGGACCGTAACCTCTGTGTTGGAGTGGTGATAGGGGCCATGCCCCAGGGGCCGCGCCGGCCAACGGAATGCGGAATCGAGTCCCAAACCGATGGCGCGATCATATCGTGCGTCGACGCTAGTAGTCCGCATCGTGCCACGTCCCCCACAGAATACGGCGTCGATTTTTCCGCGCGACCTGGCTTTGTTGCCGTTATTTCGCCGCTCGATCTACGCCGCCGCTATCGCCGCCCTGCCGCTTGTTGGATCGACGAACGGCTTTTCGTCAAGCCACCCGCGTGTATCCGCCGGAGCAACGACCTTTCCTGACTAAGGAGCAAGCCGCTCCAAGATCATAATCCCTTGTTGGCCTTATGCCTACCTTGCATCGACGCCCAAGAGATCGCCGCGCGCTTTTTCCAGGTGTGCGCCGATGATTTCCACGGCGGCGTCCACGTCACGATTGCACAGAGCCGTATAAAGCTCGCGGTGTTGTCGATTATACTCCGCGATTCGGGCCGCTGTCAGGATCTTGTCCTTCATGCCGTCCCATTGGGCGTGGCTGCGCACGTCGTTGATCTGGCGGTACAGCCAGACCATCAATGGATTGCGCGTGCTTTCGGCGAGCATCAGATGGAACTGCTCGTCGGCGCGCGAGAAATACTCTCGGTCCTCGCCGCAGTTCTCCACGCGCCGCAAGGCCTCGCCTAAGCGCTCCAGGTCGCGCGCGGTGGCGTTGACGGCCACCAGGCGCGCCATCTGGGGCTCGATCGCCAAGCGCACCTCGATCAGCTCGATCGGGCTGGTCACCTCGGCGATGTTGCTCTCGTCCAGCGCCGGCTTGTAGTTGACGAAGGTGCCGCTGCCGATGCGCCGGCTGACCAGGTGCATTTCCTCGAGCCGGCGCAGGGCCTCGCGCACCGTGCTGCGCGAGGCATCGAAATGCCGGGCCAGGTCCCGTTCCGCCGGCAGGCGCTCGCCGTCGGCGTACTTGCCGTCCAGGATCGCCTGGCGCAGGCGCGCGGCGATCGCCGCCGAGCCGACCGTGACCGCCGCCGGCAGCGAGTCGTCGGTTTCCTCCCGCCGCGTCTTGGTCTCGCTCACCTCGATCCTTTCGGGCCCAATTCCGACCATTGGCGGGCCATTGAAAAAATTCGGTTTGAAATCGGCTCAGAATATGCTGGACTATGCGGTGCCTCGTCAAGTCTAAGCAGGGTTTCGAAACTCCGCGCGACACCGCCGTGTGGGCGGGCTTCGCAAAATTGCCGGACTCTTTAAGGGCTTGCAGGGTGATCCTGGCCCGGCCATTTGTGGCCGGATCCGGAACACTTCGCTTAGCACGACGCGCGGAGGATTTGGGAAGGCCGCGGGCAAAACGCACCCGCCCGGCCCCGCGAGGGAGGGGGGGAACCCGATATCGGGGGCCGGGCGGGGGGTAAAAAAATTGGGTCCGCGGCCGCGCTCGCAAGCGACAGGGACCGGTGGAACAAGGGGCCGGTGGAACAAGGGGATAGTTGAGGAATGACCGATCTAGAAGCACATGTATCAGCTCCGGGCCGGGACAAGCTGGTCGAGGAGGTGCGCAAGAAAATCGACGAACTGGGCATCACCTACATCTACTACCAGTTCATTTCGGTCACCGCGCGCATCGTCGGCAAAGGCATTCCGGCCGACCACTGGGAGCAGACCGCCGAGCGCGGCTTCCAGCTCGTCTACGGCTCGACTGCCAACCTGTTCGTCGACCGCCACGGCCAGTACATCGGCTACGGCCCCGAGTCCTGGGAACTGGTCGGTATCCCCGATCCGGAAACCTTCTGCCAGCTGCCCTGGGACAAGCGGGTGGCGCGGGTGTTCTGCACCTGCTTCCGCAATCGCGAGGAACAGGTCAATCCGGGCGCCCATCTGACCTCGGACTGCCGCGGCAACCTGCGCATCATCCACGACGAATTCAAGAAAAAGTACGACGGCCTTCACCTGCGCATCGGCACCGAGCCCGAGATGATGTGGCTGAAGAAGGGCGAGGACGGCCTGCCCGCCGGCGGCTTCTCCAAGCCCAACTGCTATCACATCGACCAGTTCGAGAGCCTGCGCCCGGTGTTCATGAAGGTCATCGAATACGCCCAGGCCATGGGCTTCGACATGATCCAGGGCGACCACGAGGACGCCCCCGGCCAGCTCGAGCTCAACTGGACCTACGACGATCCCTTGCGCAACAGCGACCGGCTGGCCACCTACCGCCAAATCTGCGCCCAGGTGGCGCGCGAGAACAACCTCATCGCCTGCTTCATGTCGAAGCCCTTCATGGGTGTCTCGGCCAACGGCTGCCACTGCAACATGTCGCTGTGGCGCGGCGGCGAGGAGCAACTCGTCAACACCGCCCACACCGACGTCCGGCCCGGCGTCGACGGCGTCTACAGTTATCTCAAGGGCGGCGAGAACCTGTTCATGCCGGACCCCAGCATCGACAAACGGAAACCGGGGCCCATAGGCCTGCAATGCGTCGGCGGGGTCATGGAACACATCGGCGCCCTGACCGCCATCGGCTCGTCGACCGTCAACTCGTACCGGCGTCTCTGGGACACCGGCTTCTGGGCGCCGGTGTTCGCCGACTGGGGCTATCAGAACCGCACCTGCGCCCTGCGCATCTCGGCGCCCGGCCGCTTCGAGTACCGTTCGGTCGATTCCATGGTGAACCCCTACCTGATGGTCGCCGTGCTGCTCAAGGCCTTCGACGACGGCATCAGCCGGGACTTGGACCCGGGCGAGCCCGAGGAGCGCAACATTTACGAGGCCATGGAAGCCGGCAAGCTGGTCAAGAAGTTGCCCATGTCGCTCGGCGAGGCCCTCGACCGCCTGGATGCCGACGAGGTGATCAAGGCCGCGCTGCCCGACGAGATGTACCGGGTGTTCACCCACTACAAGCGCGACGAGTGGGAGAAGTTCAACGCCACCGTCACCGAATGGGACCTGCAGACCTATTGGGACTGCTTGCCGTAATTCGAAACGAATTTCGAGAGGAGTAGGCGATCATGTGTGGAATTGCTGGGCTCATCCATCGCGGCCGGAGCGGCGACATCGGCCGGGAGATGACCGCGATGCTTCAGGCGCTGAAGCATCGGGGCCCCGACTCGGCCGGCTTCGCGCTCTATGGGAAACCCGACCCCGACCATCAGATCATGCGCTTCAAGGTCGCCGAGCAGGCGGATCTGGCCAAGGGCTTTCATATCCACCAGCAGATGCGCGACCGCAAGGCCACGGTCGATGCGCGCCTGGCCGAGTTGGGCGCGACCGTCGAGCACGAGGACCAGGCCACCGAGTACGCCCATCGCTATGTCTTCGGCTTCGACGGCGACTTGAAACACCTGGTCGATTACCTCGAGGACATCGACGCGGTCGAGATCCTCTCGATCGGCCACGCATTGGAGCTGGTCAAGGACCTGGGCGACGCCGGCCGGGTCTCGAGCCAGTACGGCCTCGGCGGCTTCAAGGGAACCCACGGCATCGGCCACACCCGGATGGCGACCGAATCCGACGTCGACATCCGCTCGGCCCATCCCTACTGGGCCTATCCCTTCAACGACGTCGCGGTGGTTCACAACGGCCAGCTCACCAACTATTGGGGCTCCCGGCGGGCGCTGGAACGGCGCGGCCACCGCTTCGTGTCGGACTGCGATTCCGAGCTGATCGCGGTCTACGTCGCCGATCGCATCGAGCGCGGCGACGAACTGGAAGCGGCCATGAAGCGCTCGATCCATGAGCTCGACGGGGTGTTCACCTACCTGGTCGCGACCTCCGACAGCCTGGGCATGGCCAAGGACGTGATGGCGGCCAAGCCGATGGTGCTCTACGAGAGCGACGAGATCATCGCGCTGGCGTCGGAGGAGGTGGCGATCCGCAGCGTGTTCCCGCACGAGATCGACACCTTCGACCCCTACGAGGGAGAGGTCCGGGTATGGCAGAACTGAGCCGGGAGCAGGAATCCCACCGCATGGGGATGCACACCGAGCAGCTCGCCGGCCGCACCCAGCAGATATTCTTCGCGCCGGAGGAGGCCGAGAACTTCGCCTCGCCGGACGCCTTCGACGTCGACTTCAACAAGCGCAGCGAATTCGACGTCACGGAGATGACCCAGCAGCAGGTCAACCTGAAGATCCGCGAGTTGATGTCCCAGGGCTACGGCACCATCGTGGCGCGGAACCCGGGCGCCAAGCATTCCCTCGGCGTCGGCATCCTGAACCGGCTGCAGCTCTACTTCGAGGGTAGCCTGGGCTACTTCGGCTGCGGCCTGATCGATGGGCCCAACGTGCGCATCTCGGGCCGGGTCGGCTGGTCCTGCGCCGAGAACATGCTGTCCGGCACCGTGGTGATCGAGAAGAACGCCGGCTCCACCTTCGGCGCCGCGATCCGTGGCGGCGACTTGGTGTGCAAGGGCGACGTCGGCGCGCGCACCGGCATCGACATGAAGGGCGGCACCATCATCGTCGGCGGCCGCACCGGCGCCTTCTCCGGCTTCATGATGCAGCGCGGGCGCATGGTGGTGCTCGGCGATGCCGGCACCCATCTCGGTGATTCCATGTACGACGGCACGATCTACGTGGGCGGCAAGATCGCCGGCCTGGGCGTCGATGCGGTCGAAGGCGAGATGACCGATCTCGAGGTCCAGTGGCTCGAGCGCAAGCTCGCCGTCTACGGCCTCGAGGCGCCCAGCGGCGCCAGGAACATGACCAAGATCGTCAGCGGCAAGCAGCTCTGGAACTACGACAACCTCGAGCCAGCCGAGAAGAAGCTGGTGCTCTAGAGATTATGGAAAAGGTGACCCAGTCATGACCGCCGAACGCGCGAAACCGAAGCGGGACGCCGAGCCCGAAGCGCGCAAACCCAAGCGCAATCCGCACGTTCTCGGGCAGAGCTTCATGTTCCCGCCCGAGGTGATCGACGACATTCACATCAAGGCCGAGCTCGGCCGCTACCGGATGCGCGGCTTCTCGATCTTCAAGAAGATCCCGACCTGGGACGACCTGACCTTCCTGCCCGGCACGCTCACCCGCTTCGTGATCGAGGGCTACCGCGAGAAGTGCGAGACCAAGACCGTGATCGGCCCCAAGGCCAAGCGGCCGCTCGAGCTCGACATTCCGATCTACGTGACCGGCATGAGCTTCGGCGCGCTCAGCTACGAGGCCAAGATGGCGCTCGCCCGCGGCGCCACCATGGCCGGCACCGCGACCTGCTCGGGCGAGGGCGGCATGATCCCCGACGAGCGCCGCTATTCGTCCAAGTGGATGTACCAGTGCATCCAGTCGCGCTACGGCTTCAACCCGCATCACCTGCGGCTCGCCGATGCTTGCGAGTTCTTCATCGGCCAGGGCTGCAAGGTCGGCCTCGGCGGCCATCTGATGGGCCAGAAGGTGACCGACCAGGTGGCCGAGATGCGCTCGCTGCCGGCCGGCATCGATCAGCGCTCGCCGGCGCGCCACCCCGACTGGCTCGGCCCCGACGACCTGTCGCTCAAGATCGCGGAGATCCGCGAGGCGACCAACGGCGAGATCCCGATCCAGCTCAAGCTAGGCGCGGCGCGGGTCTACGACGACGTGCGCATGGCCGCCAAGACCGGCCCGGACAGCATCTACATGGACGGCATGGAGGGCGGCACCGGCGCCGGCCCGCACCTGGCGACCGAGGAGACCGGCGTGCCCGGCATCGCCGCCATCCGCCAGGCGCGCAAGGCGCTCGACGACGTCGGCAAGACCGGCGAGATCTCGCTGGTCTACGCCGGCGGCATCCGCAACGGCGGCGACGTCGCCAAGGCGCTCGCGCTCGGCGCCGACGCGGTCGCCATCGGCCATTCGGTGTTGATGGCGCTCAACTGCAACAAGGACATCCCCGAGGCCGATTTCGAGGCCGAGATCGGCGTCGAGGCCGGCTACTGCTATCACTGCCATACCGGGCGCTGCCCGGTCGGCGTGGCGACCCAGGACCCCGAGCTGCGCAAGCGCCTGGACCCGGACAGCGCCGCCGAGCGGGTCTACAACTTCTTGCACACCCTGACCATCGAGTGCCAGATGCTGGCGCGCGCCTGCGGCAAGACCAACGTGCATTCCCTCGAGCCCGAAGACCTGGCGGCGCTGACCATGGAGGCCTCGGCCTTGGCCATGGTGCCGCTGGCCGGTACGAAACACACCGTCGGCCAGCCCGGCATGACGCGCTATTAGGAGGCGATCATGAGCGACCAAAAGCAGGGCGACATCGATCGTTTTCTAAAGACCGACGGCCTCGACAGCGAGCGCGAGAAGGAGATCGGCCAGCACATCGGCTACCGCTACGACGTCAACCTGGTGCCCGACTACGCGCGCCTGACGCCGTTCCTCGAGAGGTACATGGAGTTCATGGGCTGGGACGACCTCAATTGGCTCGAGGACGTGCACATGGGCTACGAGGAGGGCCAGCCGGCAGTCTTCGACCGCAACATCAACGGCTGGGTGAGCGTGCCCGAGGGCATGGAACTACCCGGCAACCAGCAGGACCGCGACATGATCGCGCGCGAGCTGCTGATCAAGTTCCAGATGTCCGAGCGCCACCCCCTGATCCAGCTCAACAAGGCCTACCGGAAGTTCTAGAACCGGGCCCGGCGAAAAAGGGGACATTCTACTTTAACCCGGCTTTTTCTATTATATTTCATCACTTTAAGAGAGCCTCCCGGAGGCGCCGGCGCCGCGCTTTTCCTCGAGCGATCCCAGCTCCGCGCCCAAGGCCCGGGCCGGCGCCTCGATGCGGTCGATGAAGACCTCGTGGACCTCGGCCGCGGTCGCGATCAGGGTCTCGCGCAGGCTCGCGAAATCCGCCATGCCGGCGGCGCGGGCGAGCGAGGCCTTGAGGCCCTCGGTGCCGCCGTCGGCGTCGAAGGCGGGGGCGGCGGTCAGGCGCAGCATGCCCTGGACCTGGCGGATGAGGCGCGTCGCCTCGATCAGGCGCCGGGCCAGCGAGGGGCCAAGGAGTCCGGCCTCGGCCAGCTTGGCGAAGACCGCCTGGGTCGAGGCGTCGATGATCTGCGGGTGGTCGTGAGCGTGGCGCAGCAACAGGTACTGGGCCAGGAACTCGAGGTCGGTCAGGCCGCCGCGCAGGAACTTGACGCTCCAGATCGTCTTGGCCGGGTGCTCGCGCTCGATGCGGGCGCGCATCTCGGCCACGTCGATCAAGAGCTTGTCCGGGTCGTGCGGGGCGGTCAGCACCGCGCCGATGGCGGCCTCGATGCGCGCGCCCAGGTCCGGGTCGCCGGCGACCACTCGGGCGCGGCTGAGCGCCATGTGCTCCCAGGTCCAGGAGTCGGCCTCGTAATAGCGGCGCCAGCCGGCCAGCGTGGTCGCGATCGGCCCGGAGTTACCCGAGGGCCTGAGGCGCGTGTCGATGTCGTAGAGCCGGCCCTCGGGGGTGAGCGCGGTCAGCGCGTTGATGTAGCGCTGGGCGAAGCGCGCGAAATACTGGCTCGTGGGCAGCGGCTTGGCGCCGTCGGACCGCTCGGCATCCTCGGCGGCATCGTAGATGAAGATGAGGTCGAGATCGGAGGCGAAGGTCATCTCGCGCGCGCCCAGCTTGCCCATGGCGAGCACCACCAGGCCCGGCCCGGCGATGCGCCCGTGGACGCGGGCGAGTTCGTCGAGCACCGGCGGATAGAGACCGGCGAGCACCGTGTCCGCGATGTCGCTCAGCGCCCGCCCGGCCTCGTCCATGTCGCTCTTGTGGCGCAGGATGTGGACGCCGGCCTGGAAGCGCCGATCGTTGGCCCAGCGGCGCGCCAGGTCGAGCACGTCCTGGAAGTCGCGCGCCTGGGCGAGCGCGGCGTCCAGCTCCTCGCCCAGCGCCGCGCGCCCGGGGATGGGGTCGAAGAAGCCGAGCGAGAGCACGGCGTCCAAGAGCGCCGGGTTGCGGCTCAGGCGATCGGCCAGCGCCGGGGCGCCGCCCATGATCTCGGCCAACATGTCGAGCAGCCGCGGGTTGGCGTAGAGCATGGAGAACAGCTGCACCCCGGCCGGCAGGCCGGCCAGGAACTCGTCGAACTTGGCGAGCGCGAGATCGGGCTGCGTGGTCTTGCCGAGCGCCTCCAACAGCGTCGGCATGAGCTCGGTCAGGAGCTCGCGGGCCCGCGTCGAACGGGTCGCCCGGTGCCGGCCGTGGTGCCAGGCGCGCACCAGGTTGAAGACCTTGGTCCCCTCGCGGAAGCCGAGCGCTTGAAGCGTCGCGAGCGTGCCCGGCTCCGGCTCGCCGCCGGTGAACACCAGGTTGCCGCGGGGCGAGAGCGCGGGCGCCTCCTCGAACAATTCGGCGTAGTGGTCCTCGACCGTGCCCAGCGTGGCGAGCAGGGCGGCGCGGAACGCGGCCGCGTCGTCGTAACCCATGAAGGCGGCGATGCGCGCGATGCCCGGCTCGTCGTCGGGCAGGCGCTGGGTCTGGCGGTCGTCGACCATCTGCAGGCGGTGCTCGAGGCGGCGCAGGAACCGGTAGCACGCGCTCAAGGCGTCCGCGGTGCCGGCGTCGATGTGCCCGGCCGACGCCAGCGCCGCCAGCGCCTCGATCGTCCTGGCGCAGCGCAGGCGCGGCTCGCGCCCGCCCCAGATCAGCTGCTGGGTCTGGGCGAACAGCTCGATCTCGCGGATGCCGCCGCGCCCCAGCTTGATGTCGTGGCCGCGCACCGCGATCTTGGCGCCGCCCTTGTGGGCGTAGATCTGGCGCTTGATCGAGTGGATGTCCTGGATCGCCCAGAAATCCAGGTGCTTGCGCCAGACGAAGGGTCGCAGCTCGTCGAGGAAGCGGGCACCCAGCTCCAGGTCGCCGGCGGCGGGGCGCGCCTTGATCATGGCGGCGCGCTCCCAGTTCTGGCCCATGCTCTCGTAATAGGTGAGCGCCGCGGTGAACGAAATCGCCAGCGGCATGGCGCCGGGATCGGGCCTGAGCCGCAGGTCGGTGCGGAAGACGTGGCCTTCGGCGGTGCGCTCCTCCAGGAGGCGTACCAGGTCCCGGGTCATGCGCACGAAGCCCTCCTGCGGCCCTCGGTCGTCCAGGTAACGCGCCCGATCCGGGTCGTACAGCAGGATGAGGTCGATGTCCGAGGAGTAGTTGAGCTCGCGCGCGCCCAGCTTGCCCATGGCGAGCACCACGTAGCCACAGTCCCACTCCGGCGTCTCGGGCCGGGCGAGCGCCAGCTCGCCGCTCTCGGCCGCGCACCGGAGCAGATGGCAGAGCGCGGCGGAGAGCGCTGCGTCGGCGAAATCGGACAGCGCCTCGGTGACCCGCTCGACGCTCCAGGTGCCGGTGATGTCCGCCAGGGCGACCAGCAGCGCGGCCTGCCGGCGCGCTCGGCGCAACCCGGCCATGAGGCGGTCACGCTCCGTTTCCAGGGAAAGTTCGTCCTTGAGCCGCCCCATGACTTCGCTTAGGACGGCATCCGGCCCACGGGTGAGAATCCGGGCCAAACATCCCATATCCGAAAGAGCGCAATGGGTGAGAAACGGAGAGTTGGCGAAGATCGCCTCGAGAAGGCGGCGGCCGGCCGGATCGTCGGGCAGACGGCCGGTGAAGCGGGCAAGGTCCGGATCCTCGATCTTTGCGCTGCGTTCGGCCCAGTTTTGCAACCCCGCGGCGGCGCGCGCGGCGTCGCCCACCCTGGGTAGGGTGTCCGGTGAATCGCGAAAGAAGAGTTCCGTCATGGCGTGCCGTCTGGTCTAGCGGCACACTGCGAGAGCCCGGCCCCAGGGTCAAGAGCGGCCGGACGCCATGGCCGGCGCCAAGGGGCGCCCTAGCGAGATGGCCGGCGCCAAGGGGCGCCGTAGCGAGATGATCGCAAAAAGTTCGCGCATCGCCATCGAGGTCGTGGCCGGCATCTTGGCGGTTCTGGTCCTTTTGATGCTGGTGGCGATCTGGCGTCTGTCGAGTGGCCCGGTCCAGCTCGACTTCCTCACGCCCCGGATCGAGGCGGCCCTCGCCGACCCGCAAAGCGGCCGGTCGGTCCGGATCGGGAGCACCCAGCTGACCTGGGCCGGCGAGCGGCGGTCCATCGAGATTCATACCCGCGACGTGCGCATCCGCGACCGCGAGGGCGTCACCATCGCGGCGCTGCCCGACGTGGTGATCCGGCTCAGCCTGCGCGCTCTGGTCCAGGGCACCATCGCGCCGACCGCCATCGAGGTGATCGGCGCCCGGCTCAGCCTGGTGCGCGGACCCGACGGGATTTTCCGGTTCGGGCGCGAGCTTGCCGGGACCGACGCGCGCCCCGCGGAGGCCGATTTTTCGCGGATTCTGCCCACGGTGATCGAAGATCTCATGTCGAAGCCCGCGGTCGACCGGCCGCTCACCTTCCTGACCACGTTTCGGATCGTGGGCGGACGGGTCACGGTCGACGACCGGAAGCTCCAGCGGGTCTGGGAGGCGCCGTTCGCCGACATCGAGCTGCGCCGCGATTCGGCGGGGCTGGCCGGGGATGTCGCACTGACCATCGACCTGGGCGAGACCCAGACCAAGGTGAGCGGCGGCTTCCTCTACGACCGGGGAACCGACCGGATCGACCTGAGCGGCAACTTCACCAACCTGCACACCGAGGCACTGATCTCACTGGTGCCGCCGCTCGAGGCGCTCGACGGGCTTGCCATATCGCTCGACGGTTCGCTCGCCGCCTCGCTCGCCGTAAATGGTGTGGTGGATTCCCTGCACTTCGAGGTCGCGGGCGCCGACGGCGTGCTCGATCTGCCGGAATTCTTCGCCGAGCCCGTGGCGTTGCGCGAGGCCAGGCTGCTCGGCCAGGTGAGCGGCCCCGACCGCCGTATCGATCTCGAAGCGATCCTTCAGCTCGGCACGGCCGAGCGGCCGGGCCCGCGGATTTCCGGGACCGCGACGCTCACCGCCTCGGCGGACGGCTTCGGCGGCGACCTCGCCGTCGAAGCCGAGGCCACCGCGACCGGCGTGTCGATGCACGGGCTCGACCGCTATTGGCCCTTGGGAGCGAAGGGCGGTCGGCGCTGGACGCTACGCAACCTTCCCCGGGGCACCGTTGACGAGATAGCCGTGCGGACCGTCCTGCGCATCCCGGGCGGCCGGCCCGACGACATCGAAATCGAACGGTTGGACGGCACGCTCCGCTATCACGACCTCGAGATCCACTACCTACGTCCCATGCCGCCGATCACCGGGGTCTCGGGAACCGCCGTCTTCGATGATCGCAGCGTCACCTTCAGCACCCGGGGCGGGCGCCTGGCGGGCTTGACCTTAGGGACGGGGACCGTCGAGATCACCGGTCTGGGTATCGCCAAGGAGGTGGTCCGCCTCGATCTGGACGTGACCGGTCCGCTGCGCGCCAGCCTCGAGCTCCTCGACCACGAGCGTCTCAAGCTCATCCGTCGGCTCGGCATCGATCCCGCCGGCACCGACGGCCGGATGGCCGCGAAGGTGATGTTCGGCTTCCCGATTTACGTGGAACCCACCTTCGACGACCTGGATGTGTCGGCCAGCGTGACGCTGGAGGGGGCCGCCGTGCGCGATTTCCTGTTCGGCCAGGACGTCACCGAGGGGCGCCTGGCGCTCACCATCGACGAGGCGGGCATGGAGGTCCGTGGCTCGCTGCAACTTGGCGGCGTGCCGATCGACGCCGTCTGGAACGAATCCTTCACCGGCGAGGCCCCGGTTCGCACCCAGGTCGAGGCCCGGATCGCCCGCTTCGAAGAATCCAAACGCAGCGCCTTTGGCCTGGACTTCAGGCCCTACCTTTACGGGCCGGTGTCGGCCGATATCGCCTATGCCGGCTACGGCTCGGGGCGCGGCACCCTGCGCGCCGCGGTCGATCTCGAAAACGCCAGGTTCGCCCTTGAGCCGCTGGTCTGGGAAAAGCCGGAGGGCGTGCCCGGGACGGCCGACCTGATCTTGCAGTTGGTCGAGAATCGCTTCGCGGAAATCGATCGGCTCGACATAAGCGCCGGGACGCTGCGCGCGAGCGGCAGGGGACGCTTCGACGATACGGGACGAAAGCTCGCGTCGCTCGCGCTCGACGATCTGGTGTTCGGCGACACGCGCCTGAGCGAGGTGACCGTCGACTGGCTCGGGGACGGGGCCGCCGTGCGTGTCGGTGGCGGCGTGCTCGACGCCCGGCCGTTTCTCGGTCGCGGCGAGACCGGGGACGCGGGCGCGGACTCGGGGGCGGATTCGGGACAGCCAAAGCCCGCCGAGGACGGCGACGAAACCGATCCGGGTCCCGTGCTCGACAGCACCGCCGAGAACGAGCGGCCCAAGGGCAGGGCCGCGGACGAGCGCGCGGCCCCGGCGAAACCGGCCGTCGAACCGAAACCCAAGCCGGCGCCGCGAAGCTTTACGCCGTTCGCGCTGTCCGCCCCTCGATTGGATACGGTCACCTTTGGCCCCGACCGGTTTCTCGAGACGGTCGGGCTGGAGCTTCGGCGCGGCCGGCGCGGCTGGCAGCGCATCGCGGTCGAGGCCCTGGTGCCGCGCGCGTTGTGGAGCCCGGAGCGGCCGTCCGGCGACGCCGGTCAGAGCCGGCGCAACGCAGCGGAATGGCCCGGCGAAGACGACGCGCCGAGCCGGGAGCAAAGCCCGGACCAGGACCAGGACCTGGCGCCGGCGCCGGCGCCGCGATGGCTCAAGATCGACTTTGGCCCGGATGGCGACGACGGCTACGGCCTTACGATCGAGGCCAACGACACGGGCGCCGTGCTGCGCGCGCTCGACATCCTCGACACCATCCGCGGCGGCCGGCTCGCGATCGTGGGGCACAGCGACGGTCCCCTGCCCGGTTCGCCGCTCGAGGCCCGCATCGAGGCGCGCGACTACGTCGCCGTGGACGCCCCGGTGCTCGCACGCCTGCTGACGGTCGCCTCGCTCACCGGAATCGGCGACCTGCTGAGCGGCCAAGGGATCCGCTTCGAGCGTCTGATCGGCGCGTTCACGCTCGAGGATGGCACCCTACGGACCGATCTGATCCGGGCCTATGGGGCCTCGCTCGGCCTGACGGCGAAGGGTGAGATCGACTTCGACAGCTCCCGGGTCGACCTGAAGGGAACCGTGGTCCCAGCGTATTCGTTGAACCGGATCCTGGGGAAGATCCCGTTGCTCGGGTGGCTCTTGACCGGCGGCGAGGGCGGAGGGCTGCTCGCCGTCACCTATCACATGACCGGCGACCTGGGCGATCCCGAGGTCAGCGTCAATCCGCTATCGGTGCTGGCGCCCGGTTTCCTGCGCGGGCTGTTCAGCGTGATCGGCGAAAATGGCGAAGATGACCGGCCGCGCGCCCTGCCCGAAAGGCCTGATACCAAGGAGCGTTGATATGGGTCCGTATCAACGAGACTTGGTATGAGCCCTAACCGGCCTGGCCTCATACCAACGAGACTTGGAATTATACGGCGCGCACCAGGGCGTGGCGCTTTTTGCCGGCCGAGAGCTTGATGATCCCGTCGGGGCCGAGGTCCGAGAGATCGACGGATCGGCCCTCGTTGTCGATCGTGGCGTCGTTGATCCGCCCGCCGCCGCCCTTGATCAAACGCCGGGCCTCGCCGTTGCTCGCGGTCAATCCGCTCTGGCGCAATAGTTCGTAAGCCGGGATTCCTTGCGCGAGCCGCTCCCGCGGCACCTCGATGGTCGGCAGCTCGTCGCCCAGGCCGCCCTCCTCGAAGGTCCGGCGCGCGGTCTCGGCCGCCGCTTCGGCCGCGGCCGGCCCGTGACAGAGCTTGGTCGCCTCGTCGGCGAGCCGTTTTTTGGCCGCGTTGATCTCGGCGTCCTTCAACGCTTCCAAGCGCGCGATCTCGTCCTCCGGAAGCTCGGTGAAGAGGCGCAGGAAGCGGCCGACGTCGGCGTCCTCGACGTTGCGCCAGTACTGCCAGTAATCGTAGGCCGACAGCCGCTCCCGGTTGAGCCAGACGGCGCCCATGGCGGTCTTGCCCATCTTGGCGCCCGAGGCGGTGGTAATAAGCGGCGAGGTCAGGCCGAACAGCGTCTTCCGGTCGAGCCGCCGGCCCAGATCGATGCCGCTGACGATGTTGCCCCACTGGTCCGAGCCGCCCATCTGCAGCACGCAATCGTACCGGCGCGCCAATTCCAGGAAGTCGTAGGCCTGGAGCACCATGTAGTTGAACTCCAGAAAGCTCAGATGATGCTCGCGCTCGAGGCGCAGCTTGACCGAGTCGAAGGCGAGCATCTGGTTGACCGAGAAGTGCCGGCCGTACTCGCGCAGGAAGCCGACGTAATTGAGGCCGTCCAGCCAGTCCGCGTTGTCGACCATGATCGCGTCGGTGGGCCCGTCGCCGAAGCTCAGGAACCGCTCGAAGGTCCGCTTGATCCCGGCCATGTTGCCGGCGATCTCGTCGTCGCTCAGGAGCTGGCGCGTCTCGTCCTTGCCCGAGGGGTCGCCGATCTTGCTCGTGCCCCCGCCCATGAGCACGATCGGCTTGTGGCCGGTCTTCTGGAGCCGGCGCAGCATCATGATCGGCACCAGGCTGCCCACGTGCAGCGAATCCGCCGTGCAGTCGAAGCCGATGTAGGCCGCGATCGGCGCCCTCGCCGCGAGCGCGTCCAGGCCGTCGAGATCGGTGCACTGGCGCAGGTAGCCGCGGCGGGTGATGTCGCGCAGGAAATCCGAGCGGGGCTTAGGCATGTTCGTCCGAAGGTTCGTGACCGCGCAATGGCCGGTCGGCAGGCGCCGCTTGCCGTGACGAGGCGGATTTATCACAATCGCCTCCGGCTCACAAATGACCCGTCCAATTACGTCCAATTATACGGCCACGACATCCATGACAGACACAGGCGACCGCTGGGCGCTGGGCCTGATGAGCGGCACCTCGCTCGATGGCATCGACGCGGCGCTGATCCGCACCGACGGCGAGACGGTCGCCGACACCGGCCCGGCCATTACGGTCCCCTATGAGGCATCCCTGCGCAACCGGCTCCGCGGCGTTCTGGGCGGCCGGGGGCCGGTCGCGGCGGTGGCGCGCGAGCTGACCGTCGCCCACGCCCGGGCTGTCGACCATCGTCTCCACGCCGGCCGCGCCGAGCACGCTGCCACGGCCGATACCGGAAAGCTCCAGGATATGCGGAGAGCCTATCGCGCCGGCGCTGA
>JACZWN010000238.1 GCA_022572105.1 Pseudomonadota bacterium
AGGGCCGCGACGTCTTCGGCCCGGTGCGCCATCCCGACAAGGGGCCGATCAACCCGCTGACGCTGGCCGTGACGCTGGACGCCGGACTGCCGCTGGCCGAGATCGAGAGCCTGTACCACCCGGTCGAGGTTGCGCAGATCGACGCGCGGCGCCGGAAGATCACGCTCGCCGAGGGCTCCGTGCCGGCCGACCGCGACTTCGTGCTGGAATGGCGCCCGGTCGTGGGCGCGGCGCCCGAGGCCGCCGTGTTCGGCGAGGAGGTGGACGGCGAGACCTACCTGACCGTGATGGTCGTGCCGCCCCAAGCGGTCGCCGAGGATCAGGTGAGCATCCCGCGTGACCTGATCTTCGTGATCGACACCTCGGGCTCCATGTCCGGGCCCTCGATCGAGCAGGCCGCCGAGGCCATGCGGCTCGCGCTCGAGCGTTTGCGTCCCGGCGACCGCTTCAACGTGATCCGCTTCGCCAGCCAGACCCATAGCTTGTTCAGCGACGTGAAACCCGCCAACGGGCGCAACCTGCACGCGGCCCGGGTCTACCTGCGGTCCCTGCGCGCCGAGGGCGGCACCAACATGATGCCCGCCCTGTTCCGCGCGCTCACCGGCTCGCCCGGCCCCGACCGCCTGCGCCAAGTGGTGTTCCTGACCGACGGCGCGGTCAGCAACGAGGCGCAGTTGTTCGAGGTCATCGCCGAGCTCCTGGGCGATACGCGCCTGTTCACCATCGGCATCGGCTCGGCGCCCAACAGCTACTTCATGCGCAAGGCCGCCGAGCTCGGCCGCGGCAGCTTCACCTACATCGGCGACGTGAGCGAGGTCGGCCGGCGCATGGGCAAGCTGCTGGAAAAGCTCGCGCGCCCGGCGCTGGTGGGCGTGCAAACCGCCTGGCCCGCGGTGGCCGGGAACAGCGTCGAGGCCTATCCCACGCCGGTGCCCGACCTCTACGCCGGCGAGCCGGTGACCTTCAGCGCCAAGCTGCCGGCGGTGCCGCTGGCGCGCCTCTCCGGCGAGCTGGTGGTGACCGGCCGGCGCGGCGCCGAGACCTGGGAGCGCCGGCTGTCGCTTAGCCTGGTCGAGCCGGCGCCCGGCGTCGCCGCGATCTGGGCGCGCGCCAAGATCGACTGGATCGAGGACGGCCTGTATCGGCGCGAGAACCCGGCCGCGGTCCGCAAGGACGCCGTCGCGGTCGCGCTCCACCACCGGTTGGTGACCCGCTACACCAGCCTGGTCGCGGTCGACGACCGGCCCGCCCGCCCGCCCGAAAAGCCCCTGGAGAGCCGCGAGATCGAGCGCAACCTGCCGGCGGGTTGGGACTACGCGAAGGTCTTCGGCCAGGCTTCGGCCGAGGCGCCGATGAAAATGCGGACCCTGACGCCCGGGCTCATGCGCAAGATCAAGGCGGTCGGCCAGCCGGGGGGTCAACCGGGGGGCCAGCCGGTCGGCCTGCCCCAGACCGCGACCCCGGCCGAGTTGCGCTCGCTGGTCGGGCTCGGGCTGGTCTCACTGGGGCTGGTGCTGCTGCTCTGGGTCCGGCGCGGCCGGCGCGCCGGCGCGGCTGGTGCGTGAACGCCGCCCATTGCCGTTCGCCGCGGCCCTGGTCCTGATCGGCCTGGGCGCCTGGCAGCTGGGCGGCGCCGGCCTGATCCACGCCAAGGCCTGGCTGGCCCAGGGGCTACTGGAAGCGTCCTGGGCCGCCACCCTGGCCGGCGCGGAGACGGTCAAGCCCTGGCCCTGGGCCGACACCTGGCCGGTCGCCCGCCTGCGGGCGCCGCGGCTCGGCGTGGACCGGATCGTGCTGGCCGGCACCAGCGGCCGCACGATGGCCTTCGGACCCGGCCATATGGACGGCACTGCGCTTCCCGGCGCGCCCGGCCACAGCATTTTGAGCGGCCACCGGGACACCCACTTCCGCTTCCTGAAGGACCTGGAGCCGGGCGATGTGCTCAGGGTGCAGGGGACCGACGGCGCCTGGCGCGCCTACCGGGTCAGCGGCACCGAGATCATCGACGCGCGCCGCGCCCGCCTCGCCCCCGGCGACGCCACGCCGCGCCTCACGCTGGTCACCTGCTACCCCTTCGACGCAATTGCGCCCGGCGGGCCGCTCAGGTACGTGGTGTCCGCGGAGGCGGAGGCGGAGCGCGCGGTCGATACGCGCGATCGATACCGGGCCGGGCCACTGAAGAGTCGCGTTGACAATCGAGCTTGGCCGCCGCTATCGTCCCCACAATCGGGATTTCGCACCACCCTCAATGAGTAACTGGCCCGACGCAACGTACCCGGGCCCGACCACCCCTTGAAGTCGTGTTGGAACTCGATAGCTTGCCGGGCCAAGGGTCCGGCGACACGAAACCATTTCGAGGAACGTTACATGCCCAGCGGGACTGTAAAGTGGTTCAACACGGTCAAGGGTTTCGGCTTTATCCAACCTGACGACGGTTCGAAGGACGTCTTCGTTCACATCTCGGCGGTGGACCGCGCCGGCCTGTCCAGCCTTCATGAAGGACAAAAGGTGGAATACGAACTCGTCCCCGACAATCGGGGCCGGAGCGCCGCCGGGAATTTGAGCCTCGTCGAGTGAGCCGACGGCGCCGCGGCCGGGCCGCGGCGCTGGCCGACTAGCGAGTCATCGCCGACCCGCTAGTCCGTCCCCCGGGGGAACGGAAAATCCAGTCGCGCGCCGCGCCGTCAAGCTCCGGCGCCACGAGCGTCCTGGCCGCCCGGTTCCCGACCGGCCTGGCGAGCGCCCCCATCCCCCGTTCCCGAACCTGGCCGAGATCACCGGGCGCCATGGCCGATCTGGCGCTCCTTGGTATCAGGCCCTATCATGCGCGAAATTCAAACCAGACATGGGGAACGTTCATGCAGCTCCAGCTCTGCACTTGGCAGGAAGTGGAAGACCATCTCAAGCGCAGCACCGGCATCATCGTGCCCATCGGCTCGACCGAGCAACACGGGCCGAACGGCCTCATCGGCACCGACGCCCTGACCGCCGAATTGATCGCGCGCGGCATCGGCGAGCAGGCCGATGCCCTGGTCGCGCCGACCATTTCCGTGGGCATGGCGCAGCACCACATGGCCTTTGCCGGCTCCATGACGCTTCGGCCCTCGACGCTGATTGCCGTGGTGCACGACACGGTGCGCTCGCTGGCGCGTCACGGCTTCGACCGGATCTATTTCCTCAACGGTCACGGCGGCAACATCGCCACCGTCACCGCCGCCTTTTCCGAGGTCTACGCGGATGCGAGCCTGGACCGCGACGGTGGTAACGCGCCGCGCCTGCGCTGCAAGCTGAAGAACTGGTATGAGACGCCCGGCGTCAAGGCGCTCTCCAAGGAGCTCTACGGCGACGCCGAGGGCAGTCACGCCACGCCCTCCGAGGTGGCGGTCACCCAGTTCGCCTATCCCGAGGCGATCAAGAAGGCCCGGATGAAGCCCAAGCTGGCGCCCAAGGGCCCGATCCTGGACGCCGAGGACTACCGCCGCCGCTTCCCCGACGGGCGCATCGGCTCCGACCCCACGCTGGCCACGCCCGAGGCCGGCAAGCGCCTCTACGAGGCCGCGGTCAAGGATCTGATCGAGGATTACCGCGCGTTCCTCGAGGCGGCGTAGGGAAATATAAGAAATTCACCACAGGAGGCACGAAACACACGAAGGAAATGTGATTACGCGCTTCGCTAAAGCAGGTCGCGCAGCATGGCGACCAGCGGCCGGTCGGCGGGCGGCATGGGGTAATCCGCGAGGCGCGCCGGGCGCACCCAGGCTAGTTCCTGGCCCTCGCGCGCCGTTACGGCGCCCTGCCAGACCCGGCAGACATAGAGCGGCATGATCAGGTGGAAGTCCTCGTAGGCGTGGGAGGCGAAGGCGACGGGCGCCAGGCAGCTGCCCCTGGTGTCGATGCCGAGCTCCTCGCGCAGCTCGCGCACCAGCGCCGCCTCGGGGGTTTCGCCGGCCTGCAGCTTGCCGCCCGGAAACTCCCACAGGCCGGCCATGGCCTTGCCCTCGGGCCGGCGCGCGATCAGCACCCGGCCGTCGGCGTCCACGAGCGCCACCGCGGCCACAAGGACGATCGGCTTGCCTGGATCGGCGGGCGGCTCCGGGATGCCCCAGCAGCCCCGGTCCGCGGGATCAGCTCCGGTAGTCGGCATTGATGTCGATGTAGCCATGGGTCAGATCGCAGGTCCAGACCGTGGCGTGGCCGCGCCCGATGCCCACGTCGACCTCGATCTCGATATCGCGCCCTTTCATGTGGCGGGCGACCTGCGCCTCGTCGTAGCCGGGAGCGACCAAGCCGTTGCG
>JACZWN010000051.1 GCA_022572105.1 Pseudomonadota bacterium
CCGCGCGCGCCGCGGGTTGACCCGCCAGGCGCGCGCAGGATCGCGCCAGCGCGGGCAGCGCCTCGGACAACCGGTCCTCGCCCCAGCCGGGGATATCGTCGAAGGCGACGGGGGTAAGCGCCAAGCGCTCCGGCGCCTCGACCGCCGGCTCCCTTTCGCAAGCGCCCAGCGCCGCGGCGACCAACGCCAGGACCCACGGCACCCGAACCCGCGGCACCCGTCCGGGGCGCCTGGCCCCGGCTGATTTCGGGGCTGATTTCGGGGTTGCTGTCGGGCGCACCGCGGTCGCCCCCGGCAAGCGTCAGTTGGGACTGCGGGTCGCGACCAGGGTCCAGTCCGGGTCGCGGCTGCGCGTGTTGCGCGCGAAGGTCCAGATGTCGGTGATCTTGGTCACGTGGCTGGGGTCGCCCTCGACGACCTCGCCGTCGCTGTCGCGCACCACGTTGACCTGTTCGGAGACGAACTTGATCGTGATGAAGGCGGTGCGGCCCTGCAGCTCGGCCTCGATGATCGCCGCCTCGGTGATGCCGACCATGGTGGTTTCCAGGATCTGCCCGGCGCCCTCCCGTTCCTCGATGGCGCCGGCAAAGTCGCCGTAAACGTCGTTCGAGAGCAGTGGCCGGAGCGCCTTGGTGTCGCCCTGGGCGAAGGCGTTGATGATCCACTCGAAGGCGGTCCCCGCGCCGCTCAGGAACTGCTCCTCGTCGAAGGCCTCGTCGACCCGCCCGATCTGCATCAGGCCCACGCTCAGCGGCGTCTCGGCCGCAGCCTCAGCGGCCTCCGCGGCTTCCTCGTCCGCCTGGTCCGTCTTGGCGGCCCGGCTCCGATCCGGCAAGGGGATGACCTTGTCCTCCTCGCCCTCGTCTTTGTCGGGTTTGGCGAAGGGATCGTATTTCGGCCGCTTTTCATGCCCGGTCCGCTTGCCCAGAACGCCGCGCAAGCGCAGCACGAAGAAGGCCGCGATCGCCGCGAACAGGATTATGTCGAGGAACTGGATGCCGTCATCCATAAAATTCGCCCATGCCTACAGGCCGGCCGCGTTCCCTGACGCCGCATCCCACCGTCCGGCCTTCGGCCCCCGCCAGGGACGGAGGAACCGGAAAAGCGGTGCGGGCCTTGTAGAACCGAGGCCTTATCCAAAGTAAATAAGGAACTGCTGGGGAAAGAGCAAGCATGGGTATCCTCCTCCTGGCCGCTTTCATCGGCGTGCCGCTGGTCGAAATCGCCGTCTTCGTCGAGGTCGGAGGCGTCATCGGCCTGTGGCCGACGCTTGGCCTGGTGGTGCTCACCGCGGTGCTCGGCGCCTGGCAGTTGCGCGCCCAGGGCCTGGCCACGCTGATGCGCGCCCGGAACCAGGTCGAGCGCGGCGCGCTGCCGACCCGGGAGCTGTTCGACGGCGCCTGTCTGCTGGTCGCCGGCGCGCTTCTCCTGACGCCCGGATTCGTGACCGATGCCGCCGGATTCCTTCTGTTTTTCCCGCCGGTCCGCGATATATTGCTCGGCCTCCTGGCGCGCCACGTGCAAACGCGCATGCAAACCCGGGTTTTCGTCGATGGGGAAGAGGTCTCGGCCGGCGGGCCGAACGGGCCGGTTATCGACGGCGAGTACCGGGACGTGACCGAGCCGGACGGGGCCGGGCCGGAGCGGCCGAGGAATCTGCCCAAGTGATCCTGATCCGCCACGGCCAGTCTCACTTCAACGTGGTTTTCAACGAGACCCGGGAGGATCCGGGCATCGTCGATCCCGGCCTGACCGACGAGGGCGAGCGCCAGGCGGGGGCCATCGCCGAGACGCTGCTCGAGCGCGACGTTCGGCGCATCCTGGCAAGCCCCTATTCGCGCACCCTGCATACCGCCGAGATCATCGCCGGGCGCCTCGGCCTCGGGGTCACGGTCGAGCCGCTCGTGCGCGAACGCACCTTTTTCGTGTGCGACATCGGATCGCCGCGCTCGCGGCTCACGGGGCGCTGGCCCGGTTTCGAATTCGGCGACCTGCCGGAGCGCTGGTGGCCGGACCCGGAGGAGACCGAGCAAGCCCTGCTCGCCCGCTGCACGGCGTTCCGCGCGGCCATGGCCGAGACCGAGGATTGGGCCTATGTCGCGGTCGTCTCCCACTGGGGCTTCATCCGGGGTTTGACCGGCCGGGCGGTGGCAAACGGGAGCCTCATGAACTTCGATCCGACGGCCAATTAAGCCGTGGGCCGTAGCGGTGAGCGCGCTTGTTGTGCGCGCGCCCGATCCGTGTTAGCCAAGCCGCCCCACCTCCCAGGAGCTCAGCATGGACCGCACTCCGCCCGAGCCTCCCATGCGCATCCTCACTCAATACGTCAAGGACTTCTCGTTCGAGAATCCCAACGCGCCCGAGATTTATCCGGCACTGCGCGAGAAGGTGCCCGAGATTTCGGTCAACATCGATGTCATCCCTATCCAACGGGACAAGCGGGTCTACGAGGTCGTGCTCACCCTGCGCATCAACGCCGTGACCGGTGAAAAGGTCGCTTTCCTGATCGAACTCGATCACGCGGCAATCGTCTCCATCGGCGAATCGGTCGGCGAGGAGGAGAAGGAGCGGCTGCTCTTAGGGGAAACGCCGCGCTATCTTTTTCCCTTCTCCCGCAAGGTCCTGTCCGACATCACCCAAGACGCCGCGTTTCCGCCCCTGGTCATAAATCCGATCGACTTCGACGAGTTTTTCACTCGCCACAAGAAGGGCACCTTGAAGGCCACTTTGGCCGCTCAATCGGGGGCCGCTCAATCGGGGGCCGCTCAATCGGGAAAGGCTCAACCGTCAGGCCCGGAACCGGGGGGCGAAGCCGAACTGGCCGCCCCGGACGCCGGACCGGCTTACTGACGCCAGACCGGGTCCTTCATGCGCGCGAGCAGCACCTCGTGCGCCGCGGTTTCCTCCGGCGTGGGCTCGTGTATGCGCGCCGGTCGAGTGGGGCGCTCCCGGTTCGGCGTCCCCAGCGCCGCGGCGCGGCCCGCGTGGCCGAGGTCGAACCCCGCTTGGCGGCCGCCACTCAACTCGAGATAGACGTCGGCCAGAAGCTGACAGTCGAGCAACGCGCCGTGCACGCTGCGCGCCGAGTTGTCGATCTCGAAACGCCGGCACAAGGCGTCCAGGCTGGCCTGCGCGCCGGGGAAGCGCCGCCGGGCCAGCGCCACGGTATCGACCGTGCGCGCGGGCTCGATGGCGGGCTTGCCGAGCCGCGCCAGCTCGGCGTTCAGGAACTTGAGATCGAACTGCGCGTTATGGATAACCAGCGGCGCGGTGCCGATGAATTCGAGAAATTCCTCGACGATCTCCGAGAATTTGGGCTGTCCGGCCAGGAACTCCGCCGTCAGTCCGTGGACCGCCTGTGCCTCCGCCGGCATGTCGCGCTCGGGGTTGAGGTGTTTTTGGAACTGCCGCCCGCTCGGCAGGCGGTGCAACAGCTCCACGCACCCGATCTCGACGATCCGGTGACCGGCGTCCGGGTCGAGGCCGGTGGTCTCGGTATCGAGGATGATCTCACGCACGGAATCTTCGCGGCTTGGGGCGGACGGCGGTGGCTTGCAAATGCCGGGCGTTGGCTCGGCGATAGCGTTCGGGTCGCTCGCGCAGCAGTGTGACAATGGCGCGCAGCTGGCGCAAGGTCGCGGATTTGCTGAGCCCTGTGCTGACCACGAAATCGGCGCGCCGGCGCTTTTCCCGGTCCGACATCTGTTTGGCCAAAATGGCGTTGAAGCGCGCGGGCGTCATATCGCACCGGCCAAGCACCCGGGCCTCCTGCACGAAACGCGGCGCGCTGACCACGGCAACCGCGTCGCACAGGGACTCGCCACCGGTCTCGAACAGCAACGGAATGTCGAGCACGGCCAGCCAACGGCCGTTGCGCGCCTGCTGCTTCAGGAACTCCCGCGTCGCGCGCCGGACCGCGGGGTGCAGGATGGCTTCGAGGCACGCGAGCGCCTCCGGGTCCTCGAAAACCCGCTCGGCGAGACGCCCGCGGTCGACCGCGCCGTCCACGACCACGCCGGGAAAGGCCGCCTCGATCTCGGCAACGGCCCCACCGCCCTTGGCCAACAATCGGTGCACGGCCCGGTCGGAATCGTGCAACGGCAGGCCCATGCGGCGCAGCATGGTCGCCGCCACCGATTTGCCCATGCCGATGGAGCCGGTCAAGCCGAGCACGAGCATGGGATCACTCCCGGTTCACCGCGCCAGCACGAAGGCGCGAAGCTCCGCCGTGACCTCCGGCGCGACGCCGAACCAGGCCTCGAAGCCGGGCCGTGCCTGGTGCAGCAACATGCCGAGTCCATCGACGGCCGGATTGCCGCGCGCCCGGGCGCGCGCCAGCAACGGTGTCTCCAGCGGCGCATAGACGATGTCGGTCACCAGTGCGGCGGCGGGCAGGGGGTCCAGATCGAGATCGAGCTCCGGCTGCCCGGCCATGCCCAGGCTGGTGGTGTTGACCAGCAAGGCCAGGCCGTCCAGCGCATCGGCGCGGCTCTCCCAGGGCACCGGGACGACGCGCGCGCCAAGCGCCCGGGCCAGCGCCTCGGCGCGCGCCGCCGTGCGGTTGCTCAGGCGCACCTCGGGCGCGCCGGCATCCAGGAGCGCGGCCGCGACCGCGCGTGCCGCGCCGCCCGCGCCCAGGACCAGAGTGGGTCCGGCGGCGGCGTCCCAGGCGGGCGCGCCCTGGCGCAGGTTCTCCAGAAAGCCGAAGGCGTCGGTGTTGCGGCCCTCGAGGCGGCCGTCTTCAAAGACCACCGTGTTCACCGCGCCGATGCGTTTTGCCAGCGGCTCGACCTCGTGGCAAACCCCCAGCCCGGGCTGCTTGTGTGGAACGGTCAGGTTGACGCCACGGAAACCAGCATCGGCGAGGCCCCGGAGCGCGCGCTCGAAGCGCTCCGGCGCGACTGGCAGCGGCAGATAGGCACCGTCGATACGGTAGCGCTCCAGCCAGAAGCCGTGCAGGCGCGGTGACAGCGAGTGGGCGACCGGCCAGCCCATGACGCCGGCAAGCTTGGCCTTGGCGCTCAGGATCATCGCGCCACGACCCCGTGGTTGCGCAGGAACTCGAGCAGTGGCAGCAACGGCAGCCCGAGGATCGTGAAGTAATCGCCCTCGACCCGGCTGAACAGCTGCGCGCCCAGGCCCTCGAGCTGGTAAGCGCCGACCGAAGCCAGCGCAGCTACGCCGATAGCGTCGAGATAGGCCTCGATAAAGGCGTCGCCGAGCGGGCGCATGGTCAGGCGCGCCGACTCCCGGTGATGCCACAGCCGCGTGCCATCGCGCACGACGCAGACCGCCGTCGCCAGGCTGTGGCGTTTGCCGCTCAACGCGCGCAGGTCGGCGGCCGCGCGCGCCCGGTCCGGCGGCTTGTCGAACCATGCGCCGTCACAGTCCAGGATCTGGTCGGCGCCGATGACCAGCGCGTCCGAAGCATGGCGCGACACTTTCCGCGCCTTGAGCTCGGCAAGCGTTTCGGCGGCGTCTTCGACGCCGGCGTTCTCCGCGCGCAGCGATGCCCGGACTTCTCCTTCGTCGACGCGGGCCGGCTCGGCGCGCGCGGCCACCCCGGCGCGCAGTAGCAACTCCAGGCGGGCGCGGCTAGCCGAGGCCAGGACGACCGCGGGCGCTTCCGAGTCGGTGATGTCGATCGTTTGCGGAGCCGCCGCCCCGCCCATTATGGCGCCGTCCCGAGATGATTCGCATAGAGAGACATGATGGTCGCCGCGGTTTCCTCGATGGAACGCCGCGTCACGTCGATCACCGGCCAGTCGTGCTTGTAGAATAACTTGCGCGCGAACGCGACCTCCTCACGCACCGCCTCGGGATCGGCGTAATCGGTCTCGTCCTGGTCCTGCGCGATCATGCGCAGGCGATTGCGCCGTACCTGCACGAGGCGCGCCGGGTCCTTGGTCAAGCCGATCACCAAGGGCTGAGCGGCCCCGAGCAGCATGTCCGGCAGCGGGCAACCCGGAACCACCGGTATATTAGCGGCCTTAAGCCCGCGGTTGGCGAGATAGATGCAGGTCGGGGTTTTCGAGGTGCGCGAGACGCCGACCAGTACCACGTCCGCCTTGTCGATCTGGTCGGGCATCTGACCGTCATCGTGCGATAGCGCGAAATTCATGGCGTCTATGCGCCCGAAGTACTCCGCATCGAGGACGTGCTGCAATCCGGGCTGGCCACTGATCTCGACCCCGAAGTAGTTGGCAAGTTGATGGATCACCGGGTCGAGCACGGCGATATACGGTATGTCGAGATGACGGCAGCCATCGATCAGTTGGTCCCGTAGTGGTTCGTTCACTAGAGTGAAGAGCACTGGGCCCGGATTTTCCTCGATCCTGCTCAGAACCTTTATCATCTGGCCTTTGGTACGGATCAGACTCCACACATGCTCGATCGGCTCGACCCCCTCGAATTGGACGAGGCAGGCGCGGGCCACCGAATTGATCGTCTCGCCGGTAGCATCCGAGACCAAGTGAAGATGGTGAACGGTCATAGCAATCCGTCTCGTAACACCTGCCTCCCGCTCTACCCAACGCGTTGTTGGTGTTTTGCGGGCCTGCGGGGATAACCACGCTTCCACGGGCCGGGTCCAAAAACAGTCCACAACGGTACAGAAACCGGCACCAATCCTATCCACGGACCAGCGGTTTCATCCACACCCGGGACAACCCATTCGGATCGCGACCCGCCGCCTGGGTTATCCTCCTTATCCCCCGGTTTCGTTTTCCGTGCAAGATAGCGCTTTTAAGCGCTATTGACACAGTCACCATCATCATCTCCACCGGTCAGGTGTCGAGTGCCCATGCTTATGACCAGGTTCCGGAAAACCTCGGACCAACCCAACGATTCCCACTGTTTTCCGCCAACAAAAACAACTACAAGAGTCCTTCTATAATTCTAATTGTTATAAGAGATTGTAAGTCATCTCCTCATCCACGCCATTTACCTCACGTGAGCCCTAACGAAAAAACGCTGCTGCGCGCGCTGAAAGGCGAGACCGCTATCCCGCCGCCGATCTGGTTGATGCGGCAGGCGGGCCGGTATTTGCCGGAATACCGGGCGATACGGGCTAAGGCGAGGAATTTTCTGGACCTGTGTTTCACGCCCGAGCTCGCGGTCGAGGTGACGCTGCAGCCGATCCGGCGTTATGGCTTCGATGCGGCGATTCTGTTTTCTGATATCCTGGTGGTGCCTCATGCGTTGGGTCAGCGTGTTTGGTTCGAGGAAGGAGCGGGACCAAGGTTGGAGCCGCTCCGGCGAATCCAGGAGTTGGCGCGATTGACCATGAGTGGCCTGCACGAAACCCTGGCGCCGGTCTATGAGACGCTACGGCGCTTGCATATGGAGTTGCCGGAGCAAACGGCGCTGATCGGCTTCGCCGGCGGACCGTGGACGGTCGCCAGCTACATGATCGAGGGCGGGACGAGTAAGGATTTCGCGGTCGCCAAGACCTGGGCTTACCGCGCGCCGGACGAGTTCGCGCGGATCATCGATTTGTTGGTCGAAAGCACCAGCGAGTATCTTATCGCCCAGGTCGAGGCCGGCGCCGAAGTTTTGCAGCTGTTCGATTCCTGGGCCGGTGTATGGCCGGAACCCGGCTTGCGCCGCTGGTGTCTCGAACCGGTGGCCGAGATCGTCCGCCGGGTCAAGGTGGCCCATCCGGACGTACCGGTCATCCTGTTTCCACGCGGGGCCGGCCCGCTTTACGAGGCCTTCGCCGGTGAGGCCGGGGCCGAGGGGCTGGGGCTGGACACGACCGTGCCGCTCGTCTGGGCGCGCGAGCGCTTGCAAGGCGCGGTCACGCTCCAAGGCAATCTCGATCCGCTGCTGCTGGTCGCCGGCGGGGCCGCCCTGGACCAGGCGGTGGCGCGGATTCTGGATACGCTCGGGGCCGGGCCGTTCATTTTCAATCTGGGTCACGGCATCACGCCGGAGACGCCGCCGGAGCACGTCGAGCGCCTGGTTTCCCTGGTGCGGGCGTGGCGGCCCGGCGCCTGAGCGAACAGCGCTAGGTCAGGGCGGGGCCGGAGCGATTCGAGGGAGTGCGCTGGAGAGATGGTCAGGACCGCGATCGTTCTTTTCAATCTCGGCGGCCCGGACGGGCCGCGGGCGGTGCGGCCGTTCCTCTTCAACCTGTTCAACGATCCGGCGATCATCGGCGCGCCCGGACCGCTCCGCTGGCTGCTCGCCCAGGGGATTTCGCGGCGCCGGGCGCCGGGGACGCGGCGGATCTACGATGAACTGGGCGGCGGCTCGCCGTTGCTCGCCAACACCGAGGTCCAGGCCCGCGCGTTGGAGACGGCCCTGAACGCCCAAACCGAGGGGAACACCCAAGCCGGGGACGGCGAGGTCAAGGCCTTCGTCGCCATGCGCTACTGGCACCCCATGAGCGAGGAGACCGCGCGCGCGGTCAAGGCCTACGACCCGGAGCGGGTCGTCCTCCTGCCGCTTTATCCGCAGTTCTCCACGACCACGACCGGGTCCTCCATCGCGGCCTGGGCCGGCGCGGCGGCGCGGGCCGGGCTCGAGGTTCCGACCAGGGCGCTGTGCTGCTATCCGACCGAGCCCGGTTTCGTGGCCGAGGTCGCGGGCCGGCTGCGTTCGGCGCTCGCGCAGGCGGCCGGCCACGGCGCGCCGCGGGTGCTGTTCTCCGCCCACGGCCTGCCGAAGAAGATCGTCGAGCGCGGCGACCCCTACCAATGGCAGGTCGAGCGCACCGTGGCGGCCGTGGTGGAGGCCCTGGGCCAGGGGGATCTGGACTGGCGGATCTGCTACCAGAGCCGGGTCGGGCCGCTGGAGTGGATCGGACCCTCGACGGAGGCCGAGATCGCGCGCGCCGGGCGCGATGGCGTGGCGCTCGTCGTGGTGCCGATCGCCTTCGTCTCCGAGCATTCCGAGACCCTGGTCGAACTCGACATCGAATACCGCCGCCTGGCGCGCGAGGCCGGCGTCCCGGTCTATGTCCGGGCGCCGACGGTCGGCGTTGGGGCGGCCTTCATCGCCGGCCTGGCCGACCTGGTGCGCCAGGCGCTCGCGGATCCGCGCCCGCTCCGCTCGCAGGCGGGGGGGCGGCTCTGCCCGCCAAGCTGCAGCGGTTGCCCGCAAGGTGCGGTATAAGGCCGCGCAGCGCGGAGAAAGGGGCTTTCATGGCTGGATTCCTGGGTGAGGGCTATCTCTGGGTCAAGGCGCTGCACGTCATCGCGGTGATCGCCTGGATGGCGGGCATGCTCTATCTGCCGCGGCTCTACGTCTACCACTGCGCCGCCGAGCCGGGGTCGGCCCAGTCCGAGACCTTCAAGGTCATGGAGCGGCGCCTGCTGCGCGCGATCGTCAACCCGGCGATGATTCTAGCCTGGGTTCTGGGCCTGGCGCTGGTGGCGCATCTCGACGCCTGGGGGGAGGCCTGGATGCACGCCAAGTTCGCTTGCGTGATCGCGCTTTCGACCCTGCACGGCTTGTTCGCGCGCTGGCGCCGGCAATTCGCTGACGACGACAACCGCCACGAGGCGCGCTTCTACCGCCTCGTCAACGAGGTGCCCGCCGTGCTGATGATCGCCATCGTCGTCCTCGTCGTGGTCAGGCCGTTCTAAAATGGGCCTTTGCGCCCGCCTTGACAGGAGTCCGCGGTTGGGTTATCGACGGGCCTGTTCTTTGCGTGCTTGCCATCCGGCCGCGCGCGTCCCAGGTAATAAATCAGTAACCATACGCCTCTAGACTGCTCGTCGCCCTGCCTGTCTTTCGTGCGGCCCACCCTGTCTTTCGTGCGGACGGTCGCGTCGGCACCCATCGCAGCCCGATCGGGCGGCGCGATCGCTTCACCAGCCCCCCAGCGCTTGACAGCGCATCCCACCAGGCTCAACGCCACACCCCCCTAGGCTCAACGCCAATGAACCTTCAAGAACTGAAAACCAAGACTCCGGCCGACCTTCTGGCCTTTGCCGAGGATCTTCAGATCGAGAACGCCAGCACCCTGCGCAAGCAGGACATGATGTTCGCGATCCTGAAGCAGATGGCGGAAAACGAAGTCCCGATCAGCGGCTCGGGCGTGCTCGAGATCCTGCAAGACGGCTTCGGCTTCCTGCGCTCGCCGGAATCCAACTACCTGGCCGGCCCCGCCGACATCTACGTCTCTCCGAGCCAGGTGCGCCGCTTCGGCCTGCGCACCGGCGATACGGTGGAGGGCCAGATCCGCTCTCCCAAGGAGGGCGAGCGTTACTTCGCGCTGCTCAAGGTCAACAACATCAACTTCGATCCGCCGGAGAACTCGCGCCACCGGATCAACTTCGACAACCTGACGCCGCTCTATCCGGACGAGAAGATCAACCTGGAGCCCGCGGACCCGACCGGCAAGGACCTGACCACCCGGATCATCGACCTGATCGCGCCGCTCGGCAAGGGCCAGCGCGCGCTCATCGTCTCGCCGCCGCGCGCCGGCAAGACCATGATCCTGCAGAACATCGCCCACGCGATCTCGGCCAACCACCCGGAGATCTACCTGATCGTCCTCCTGATCGACGAGCGGCCCGAGGAGGTCACCGACATGGCCCGCTCGGTCCAGGGCGAGGTGGTCAGCTCGACCTTCGACGAGCCGGCCACGCGCCACGTCCAGATCGCCGAAATGGTGATCGAGAAGGCCAAGCGCCTGGTCGAGCACAAGAAGGACGTGGTCATCCTGCTCGATTCCATCACCCGCCTGGCGCGCGCCTACAACACCGTGGTGCCGAGCTCGGGCAAGGTGCTCACCGGCGGCGTCGACGCCAACGCGCTGCAGCGCCCGAAGCGCTTCTTCGGCGCGGCGCGCAACATCGAGGAGGGCGGCAGCCTCACCATCATCTCGACCGCGCTCATCGACACCGGCAGCCGCATGGACGAGGTCATCTTCGAGGAGTTCAAGGGCACCGGCAACTCGGAGATCGTGCTCGACCGCAAGGTCGCCGACAAGCGCACCTGGCCGGCGCTCGACATCGGCAAGTCGGGCACCCGCAAGGAGGAGCTGCTGGTCGACAAGGGGACGCTGTCGAAGATGTGGGTGCTGCGCCGCATCCTCATGCCCATGGGCGCGGTCGACTCGCTGGAGTTCCTGATCGACAAGCTGAAAGGCACCAAGTCGAACGCCGACTTCTTCGACTCCATGAACCAGTAATCCGGCGCCCAGGCGCCGAAGCACGTACGAAGCGGGCGGGCCAACGCGGCCCGACAAAACCCCTTTATTTCAGCCGGGTAGAGTCGTACGCGTACGTTTTTTCAGGGCAGCAGCACGGTGCTCCCCGTGGTCTTGCGCGCCTCCAGGTCGCGGTGGGCCTGGGCGGTTTCGGCGAGCGGATAGGTCTGGTTGATCTCGATCTTGACCGCGCCCGAGAGCACGACCTCGAACAGCTCCGCCGCCATCGCCTCCAGATCCGCGCGCTTGGCGGAATAGGTCATCAGCGTCGGCCGGGTGATGAACAGCGAACCGAGCGGAGCCAGGCGGCCGAGCTCGAAGGCCGGCACCGGGCCCGAGGAATTGCCGAAGGTGACCATCAACCCGTGCGGGGCGATGCACTTCAGCGAGCCCTCGAAGGTGTCCTTGCCGACCGAATCGTAGGCCACCGGCACGCCGTCGCCGCCGGTCAGCTCCTTGACCTTTTCGACGAAGTCTTCGTCGCGGTAGTTGATCGTGTGGGTGCAGCCGTGGGCTTTGGCGAGGGCGGCCTTCTCGGCCGAGCCGACGGTGCCGATCACGGTCGCGCCCAGGTGCTTGAGCCACTGGCAGGCGATCAGGCCGACGCCGCCGGCGGCGGCGTGAAACAGCACGGTCTCGCCGGCCTGGACCCGGTGGGTTTGCCGGATCAGGTACTGCACGGTCAGGCCCTGGAGCATCATCGCCGCGGCCTGCTGGTCGCCGATGGCGTCGGGCAGCTTGACCAGGCGGTCGGCCGGGCTGAGGCGGACCTCGGAATAGGAACCCGGCGGCGCGGCGTAGGCGACCCGGTCGCCGACCGCAAGGCCGGTCACGCCCGCGCCCAGCTCCTCGACCACCCCGGCGCCCTCCATGCCGAGGGTGAGTGGCAAGTCGAGCGGATAGAGGCCGCTGCGCTGGTAGGTGTCGATGTAGTTGAGGCCGATGGCGCTGTGCTTGACGCGCACCTGGCCGGGCCCCGGCGCGCCGATCTCGACGTCCTCCCAGCGCAGGACTTCGGGGCCGCCGTGTTCGTGGATGCGGATGGCTTTGGTCATCGGGACAGACTCCCCTTCAACATTTCAATACTCCGGCGGTTGGCGAGATCGGCGGCGGCCTTGTCGTAGTGCTCGCCGCCGACGCGCGCGAAGGCGTGGTCCTGGCCCTGATAGACGTGCAGGGTGACCTGGGCCTGGCCGGCGAGCCCGGCCTCGATCTTCTCCCGGGCCTCGGGCGGCGTGAACTGGTCCTTGGAGGCGACGTGCAGAAGCAGCGGCTTGGTGATGTTGCCGGCCTCGGCCAGGAGCTCGTCCAGGCCGACGCCGTAGTAGCTGACGTTGCAGTCGGCGTCCGAGCGCGTCGCCATCAAGTAGGCGAGCTTGCCGCCCAGGCAGTAGCCGATCGAGCCGGCCGTGCCCGAGCAGGCCTCGTGGCCGCGCAGCTGCGCGAGCGTGGCCTTCAGGTCCTCGACGCCCTTGTCGACGTCGAACAGGCCGAACAGCTCGAAGGCGCGTGCCCACTCCGCCTCGCTCCGGTCGGTCAGCTGGATGCCTGGCTCGATGCGCCAGAAGATGTCCGGACAGCAGGCTACGAAGCCCTCGCCCGCCAGCCAGTCGCAGACCTCGCGCATGACCTGGTTGACGCCGAAGATCTCCTGGGCGACCACGACGCCGGGCGCGGGCGTGATGGCCGGAATCGCCAGGTAGGCGCCGAAACCGCCGTCCGCGCCGTCGATGGTGATGTCGGGCATGGGCTTCCCCCCTTGTTTTTGCGCCGGTTTCCTGGCGCGCGTCGCTGCGCGCGCCTCCGGCCATTTTATCGCGCCGCCCCGGGTCTTGTCACGGGGCGGCGCGGCTTCGCGCCTCGACGCGCGCGCCGCGCTCACCGGGGCGTTCATGACGCCGTTGATGGCCTCGAAGCCGGCGCGGCTGATGGTCGCCATGCCGTTGCCCATGCCCAAGCAGATCGCGAACAACGCGATGATCCAGAAGCTCTCCGGGCCTGTGAGTACCAGGAATCAGCCCAAGCGCCGGCAGGCCGAGCGCGATGCGGCCGGTGGTGAGCAGCTCCATGGACGGCGCGACGATGGCGACCAGGACCTGCCCGGCGCCCCCGGAAGGGGCCGGGCGCCATCTTGGCGATCTTCGCGCGCACGCCCGCCACGCGCACACTATTGGCTATATGCGAGGAGCCGCCGGGCGCGGTGACCGCTAATTCCGGCCGAACAGATCCGGTTCGCTCGGGCGCGCGCCCTCGAGCGCGAGCAGGGCCAGCTTGGTGTCGAGTCCCGCGCCGCCGGAATAGCCGCCGGGGTTCCCGCCGGCGCCGAGCACCCGGTGGCAGGGGATGACGATCGGGATCGGGTTGGCGCCGCAAGCCTGGCCGACGGCGCGCGGGCTGCTGCCCAGCGTATCGGCGAGGGCGCCGTAGGTCGAGGTGGAACCGAAGGGAATCCGGGTCATCTCGGTCCAGACCCGGCGCTGGAACCCGGTGCCCGCGGGCGCCGAGGGCAGGTCGAAGGCGCGGCGCGCGCCCGCGAAATATTGCTCGATCTGGGCCGCTACTTGCGTCAGCACGGGGCTGTCGCCGGCGAGCGCGAGGGGATCGCCGGGTTCCTGGTCGGCCCAGGCGATGCGGACGAGCGCGGGACCGACCGCCGTGAGCGCCAAGCGCCCGACCGGCGAATCGAGCGTCCGCGTGAGGCGTTCCGGCCGCTCCATGGAGCGAGGTTACCACGGCTTATGCCAATCGCCCTTGGCATTAACCGGCGAGCGCGCGGCCGAGCTCGTCCGGCTCGGTGAGCGGCAGCGAGCAGGTCGGGCCGCGGCAGATGTAAACCGTCGCCTTGCCGTCGACCGGGGCCTTGTTTGCCGCCGGATGGGGGCGCGCCGGCCCGGCCCCCGGTTCGCACAGCTGGAGCACCCGGTTGGGCAGGCAGACCCGGTGGATCGCGTGCAGCAGGGCCTGGGTATCCGCGTCGGCATGCTCCCCGAAGACCACGATCTGCACCGCCCGGTGCAGCAGCTCGTTGCTGTTGATGAGGGTCGAAAGCGCCATGAAATTGCGTCCGAGGTCGCCGGAGAAGGCGGCGATCAGGGCTTCGGCCCGGTCCCGGTAGCGGTCCTGTCCGGTCAGGTAATAGAGCCGGGCAAGCACCCCCGCCATGACCGCGTTGCCGGCCGGCACGGCGGTGTCGTGCGCCGATTTGGCGCGCACGATGAGCCGTTCGGTATCGTCGGCGGTCAGGAAATAGCCGCCGCCTTCGGGGTCCCAGTAGTGCCGGTCCAGCACCTCGGTCCAGGACTCCGCCTGGCGCAGATAGCCGCTTTTCCCGGTCGTCTCGGCAAGCAGCAGGGCGGCCTCGCTCATCTGGGCGTAGTCGTCGAGCGTGGCCGGGTGGCGGAGCCGGCCGTGGCGCCAGGCGTGCTTGAGCCGGCCGTTCTCGGTCATGTTCCGGGCGACGAAGGCGAAGGCGGTCTCGGCGGCGGCGAGCCAGGCGGGCTCGCCGAGGACCGGGGCGGCGCGCGCCAGCGCCGCGATCATCAGGCCGTTCCAATCGGCCAGCACCTTGTCGTCCCAGCCCGGCCGCACCCGCGCGCCGCGCGCCGCCAGGAGCCGGGCGCGCAGCTCGGCCAGCTTGGCTTCCTCGGCGGCCTCTCCCAGCCCCGGGCCGCGCGAGCGGTTGAGGATGGTCTTGCCCTCCCAGTTGCCGCCCGGGGTTACGTCGTAGGCGGCCTTGAACGCCGCCGCGTCGGCGCCCAGCAGCGCGTCGATCTCGGCCTCGGTCCAGACGTAGAACCGGCCCTCCTCGCCCTCGCTGTCGGCGTCCAGGGTGCTCGCGAAAGCGCCCGACGGCGCGCCGCCGCTGGCGTCGGCGTCGGCGATCATCTCGCGCAGGACCCAGCCGACGGTCTCGCGCAGGCGCTGCTCGTAGAGCGGGTTGGCGCTGTCCTGCCAGGCCCAGGTCAAGAGGTCGATCATCTGGGCGTTGTCGTAGAGCATCTTCTCGAAGTGCGGCACCAGCCAGCGGTGGTCTACCGCGTAGCGGGAGAAGCCGCCGCCCAGATGGTCGTAGATGCCGCCCTGGCACATCTTGGTGAGCGAGAGCTCGACGGCCTGGCGGTAGCGCTCCGCGCCGCCGCGCTTCCAGGCGCGCCAGAGCAGCTTGAGAATCATCGGCTGCGGGAACTTCGGCGCATGGCCGAGGCCGCCCTCGACCGGGTCGATCTCGCCGAGCAGGCGCTCGGCCATCTGGTCGGCGGCCTCGGGCGGGATGGCGCCGGCGCTCGGGTTGCGCGAGAGCTTGTGCAGCGCCTCCTTCAAGGCCGCCACGCTCTTGGCGATGCCACCCCGATCCTTGGCGTAAACCTCGGAGATGCGATCCAGGATCTGAGGTAAACCGGGCCGGCCAAAGCGCGGCTCGGGCGGAAAGTAGGTGCCGCCCCAGAATGGCTCGCCGTCGGGGGTCAAAAACACGGTCAGCGGCCAGCCGCCTTGCTCGCCGAGCAGGGCGACGGCCTGCTGGTAGATGGTGTCGACGTCCGGGCGTTCCTCGCGGTCGACCTTGATGTTGACGAACAGCTCGTTCATCTGCGCGGCGATGGCCTCGTCCTCGAAGGATTCGTGTGCCATGACGTGGCACCAGTGACAGGCCGCGTAGCCGACCGACAGCAGGATCGGCTTGTCGGCCTGCTTGGCCGCCTGGAAGGCCGCGGGGTCCCAGGGCTGCCAGGCGACCGGATTGGCCTTGTGCTGCAGCAGGTACGGGCTGATCTCTTCGGCCAGGCGGTTGGTCAGCGGCGCGGGACGATCGAGCATCTTGTTGTCCGGTTCCGGTGGAGCGCCCGCGTGCGGCCGGTTACGGCATTGCGGCACGGCGCATCCCCCCTGTAGGTTTCCGGGGTCTTGGTTGCACCCTATATGAAGCGGGAGCCCGGTCCGGCTCAACCACAAACGAATTGGGGAATCTTGGGCGAATTGGGGAATTTCGGGCATGAAGATAACGATCGACGTCGATTGCACCCCGGAGGAGGCGCGCGCCTTCCTCGGCCTGCCGGACGTGGCGCCCATGCAGCGGGCGCTCATGGAGGAGATCGGCGCGCGCATGAGCGCCGGTATCGAGGCGATGGATCCGGAGACCTTGATGAAAACCTGGATGCCGCTCGGCGTGCAGGGCTTGGAGCAGGCCCAGAAGATGTTCTGGGCGCAGTTCGGCAAGGCCGCCGGCGACGATAAGGGTAGGGCCGGGAGTTGAGCCGGAGGTCGAACCAGGACGGCGCCCAGGACGGCGCCCAGGACGGCGCAGTGGGTGCGCCTGGGGGTGCGCCCGGGGAGGCGCGGGGCGATCCGCCGCGCTATTACCGCGCGCACGTCTTCTGCTGCATCAACCAGCGCCCGCCGGGGCATCCGCGCGGCTGCTGCAAGGACAAGGGCGCGGTGCGGCTGCGCAACTACATGAAGGCGCGCGCCAAGGAACTCGGCCTCGAGGGCGTGCGGGTCAACACCTCGGGCTGCCTCGACCGCTGCGAGCTGGGGCCGACCATGGTGATCTATCCGGAGGGCGTCTGGTACCGCTGCCCCACGATCGAGGACGTCGAGGAGGTCCTGCAGGTCCACCTGATCGGGGGCGGACGGGTCGCGCGCCTGATGCTGCATCCCCAGGACGCATCGCCGCCCGAGGGTTAGGCGGGGCATGGGACGGGGCGGGCGCGCCCGGGTCCTTCGTTCCGGCGGCGCGCCCGAGGAGGTTGTCGCGCCCGAGGAGGTTGTCGCGCCATGACGCCAGGCGACACGATCTTCGCGCTCTCCAGCGCGCCCGGGCGCGCCGGCGTGGCCGTGGTGCGCGTCTCGGGCCCCGATGCCGGCGCCGCGC
>JACZWN010000052.1 GCA_022572105.1 Pseudomonadota bacterium
ACACGAAGTGCGAGGCGACGCCCCAGCTGAGCCCGGCGAGCAGGACGACGGCGACCATGATATACATCAGGTACTTGCCGCCCTTGTAGCGAGTGATCAAGCGCTCCGCCTCGCGGCGTTTCTTTCGGACTTCCGCCCGCCCGCGATCGACGTCGCGACGCTGCGCGAGAATCCGCTGGCATTCGACGTTGCGCTCCCTGAGTTTCTCGACCGCCTGTGAGACTTTCTGCTCGCGGAGCTTCATCTCGGTGCGGACCAAGGCCAGTCGTTTGCGGCGGCGATGGCAGTGCTCCATGGCAGCGGTGTCGAGATGCTCCCTCTTCGAGGTCTCCTGCGAGGCCTCCTCGGATCGCGCGTCAGCCGCCTCGAGCTCGCGCGTCAGCTGATCGGTTCGCTCCGCGGCCTCTGTGAGCTTCTGCTGGAGGTGCGCCTTGAGCTGTCCGAGTTCGTTCAAGGCCTGATCTCGCTGCGATTCGAGATCGACCGATCGATCCGCGCGGTCACGGACGGTCTCGAACTGGGACTGCGCCTGGGCAAGCTCTCCCTCCCGTTCGCCGGCGCGGTCTTGAAGGGAGGCGATCTGCTCGCGCAATCCGGCGGACTCGTTCTCGGCCGTGGCGAGGGCGCTGTGGCTGGATTCGGCATTATTGGACAGCTCGCTGATGTTTTCGTGCACTCGCAGCAGCTCTTCGCCGCGCTCGGCCGCGAGCCCCGCCAGCGCAGCACCCTCTACGGCCCGGTCCCGGCCGAACGCCGCGCCGCCGCCTTCGCCGCCCCGCCGCTCGAGCCTGCGCGCACGATGCCGCCCGCGCGCAGAGCCCAGGAACCGCCGCGCCGTGAACTGGCCGGGCCGGGGATTCGGTAATCCCGGAGACGCACCTTGCGGGCACCATGGCGACCAACCTCGCCGCCCTTGCGGCTCAACCCGGTTTGCGGGCAATCAGACTGGCGAAAGCGATGAAGCCGAAGAACGTGCCGGCATCGATCCGGCGCCGGGCCTCCGTCTTCAGCGCCTCGGCCATCCCGGCATCAAAACGACCCAATCCAACCAAGGTATCGGCGCCGCGATCGAGGAGTGTCAGCAGATAGTCGGGCGCCGAGGTCTGCATATATCCATGGCTGTCGAAGCGGTCGATCTCGAACCCGGCGGAGCGAACGAGAGCTTGGAGCCGACGCACGAGCCAGCGGTCGTGCACGAAAGCAGAAATCGCGGCGTCGGCGCAGTCTTCCAAGGGATCGTGGTCCCCGACCGCGAAGGTGGTCGTTGCGTAATCGCCGTCGAACACCGCCAGGTATCCGCCGGGCCGCACGACCCTGAACGCTTCCCCCAACGCGGCCTCGGGGCCAGGCACGTGGCAAAGTGTCGTATGGAAGATCACCGCATCGAAATTGCCGACCTCGAACGGCAGCGATCTTGCGTCGCCCTCCTCGAAGCGTAGGTTCGATATTCCCGCGCCCAGCTCGCGCGCCTTCTCGATGAATACCGGGGACGGATCCACTCCGATCACCTCGCCGACGTTCCGCCAACCGGCCAGACTCCTAGAAACCGCGCCCGTGCCACATCCCGCTTCGAGGACCCGCGCGCCTTCCGGAAAATCGATCCAAGAAAAATAGGTCTCCCGCATCGCCTTTTGCTGGGGATCGGAAGCGCGGAGTTCCAACGCCTTGACGAGCACCTCCAAGACCTCCGAATCAGCTTCGGCGATGTTTGCATATGGATCTGGCATGGCTCCCCCCTTCCGAGCCCGGCCCAGAAGCCCGCGCCTGCGGGGCTCAGCCCGCCTTCAGCTTCGGGATGACGTCGCGGGCGATCGCCTCGACCTGCTCGTTCTCGTAGCGGTAGGGCACGAAGATGATGCGGTCGAGGCCGGTCTCGATGTGCGCCTGGAGCTGCTCCGCGCATTCCTCCGCCGTGCCCATGATCGCGCTCTTGGGCGTCGACTCGCTCCACGACGCGAAATCCCATTCGGTCTGTAGCCATTCGTTCATCGGGCCCTCGACCTGGGCGCGCGGCCCGACCGCGATCGGCAGCTGGTTGACGCCGATCAGGGCGTCCGGGTCCTTGCCGGCCTCCTCGGCGAAGTTGCGGATCTTGGCCCAGGCCTTGGTGAAGCTCTCGGGCGTATAGAAATAGGTCAGCCAGCCGTCGCCGGCCACCGCGGCGCGCTTCAAGACCCGGTCGACGTAACCGCCGATCAGAATCGGCGGGCGCGGCTTCTGCACCGGCTTGGGAAACATGACCGAATTGCGCAGGTTGTGCGGCGGATACTCGCCGTCGACCATGTCCTCGGTCCACAGGCGGTTCATGATCTCCAGGTTCCGGTCCATGAGCTTGCCGCGCTGGTGGAAGTCGATGCCGACGGCGTCGAACTCGCGCTTGTACCAGCCCGACGCCATGCCGAGCACGAGCCGCCCGTTCGAGATCTGATCGATGCTGGAAAGCTGCTTGGCCAGGATCACCGGGTTGCGCATCGGCAGCACCAGGATCCCGGTGCCGAGCTTGATCGTGGTGGTGCGCGCGGCGACCGCGGTCAGAAGCGACAGCGACTCGATGATCGGGAAGTGCGGATCGACGCCGAGCAGGATGTGGTCCCAGACCCAAAGCGACTCGTAGCCCAATTCCTCCATGTGCACGCCGTAGTCGATCAGGCCTCGGGCGTCCGGCAGGTCCGGCCAGGCCTGGAAGTTGCGCATCGCGATGCCGAAGACGGTGGTTTTCGCGGCCATTTTAGCTCCTTGGGTCAGCTCCCCGGGTCGGATCTCTTGGATCGAGGTGGTTCTTGTCGTTCAGGGCGGCCCGCTCAGGCGATGTAGAGCCGCTCGGGGTCGAACTCGCGCAAGGCCGCCAGCTCCTCGGCCCGCGGCGGCTCGGTGGTCGGCGCCTGCGCCTCGATCGGGAGATCGAAGCCGGTGTTGTCCCGGACCTCCTCGGCCGTGACCCCGGGGTGCAGGGCCGCGATCTTCATGGCCCGCGTCCGCTCGTCGAAGCCGAGCACGGCCAGGTCGGTCACCACCCGGTACATGCCGCCCGTGACCAGCCCGGAGTCGCCGCGGCTGGTGCCGCCGGCCAGGAAGCCCGGGCTGGTGATGAAGTCGACCTTGTCCACGAAACGGCGCTTCTCGTGCTTCATGGCGACGATCATCTGGGTCAGGCTGGAGATGTCGTTGCCGCCGCCGGTGCCGGGCAGGCGCACCTTGGGATCGTCGGGGTCGCCGATGAACGAGCTGTTGAGATTGCCGTAGCGGTCGATCTGCGCCCCGCCCATGAAGCCGACGTCGACGTAGCCGCGCTGGAGCAGGAGGAGCACGTCGGTGATGCCCATCACCATGTTGGCGCGGCGCGTGCAGCGCTGCTCGTTGGTGGTCGGCGGCAACTCGCCGGGCACGACGAAGGGGCCGACCACGCCGCCCTCGAAGAGGATGGTCAGCCCGGGCGCGTGCACGCGCTGGGCGAGCGTGGCGGCGAGCAGCGGAATGCCGACCCCGGCGAAGACGCACTGGCCGTCCTCGAGCAGGCGCGCGCTCATCACCGCCAAGAGCTCGGAGGCGGTGTAGCCGTCGTTCTCAGTCATTGGTGATGCTCCGCCCGCGCCGCGCCGCGTCGAGCACCGCGTCCATGCCGATGAGGCCCAGGTAGTCGGCCCAGCTCTCGGGCGCGTAGTAGAAGCGCTCCAGGTAGTCCTTGGCGCCGGCCTCGGGGTCGCGCGCGGTCTGTTCCGCATAGTCGTCCATGTGCCCGAAGAAGGGTTCGTACAGGCCGTAGCACTCGTGCGGCGCCGAGCCGTAGGGCACCTCGACGACGGCGTCCACGGTGAAGAACGGGATCTTGGTGTGGTCCGGGGCGCGGCGGATCTGGTCGTTGGAGATGATCCGCTCGGTGGTCAGGATGACCTTGTTCGCGGCCATGGCGATATCGGCGTCCATGAACTGCAGGCCGTCGATCTGGGCGTTGCCGTAGGCGTCGCAGCGCGGGACGTGGATCAGCGCGACATCCGGGTTGAGCGCCGGCAGCAGCACCAGTTGCTCGCCGGTATAGGGGCAGGTCATCTTCCGCACCTCGTCGCCGAGCCGGGCGGCCACGTCGGAACCCATCATCGAGCGCGCCGGCAGGAACGGCAACCCCATGGCCCCGGCGCGGTAGCGCAGCCCCATGGACATGTGGCTCCACTCCTCGAAGCGCGCCCGCTTCGACTCGGTGTAGTGGCGCATGACCTTGGAGATGCCCCAGACGATGCCCTGGCTGAACCAGCTGGTCATGATGTGCGCGCTGACGCCGGAGGCGAAGAGCACGTCGCCCTCGGTCGAGACGATGGAGCGCGAGATGGTGAGGCCCTTGCGCTTGGCGCGCACCAGGGCCCAGATCATGGCGAAGGGCGTGCGCGAGGCGGTGCAGCCGCCGAGCGCCACGTGGTCGCCGTCGCCGACCAGCGCCGCCGCCGCCTCGAGCGACATGACCTTGTCGCGCAGGCGCCGGTCGCGCGCCTTGGTCTTCGCCCGCAGGTCCAGATAAGGCTGGCTCAAATCCCCGTCTCCATGGTTCCGGCCGCGTGCTTCACGCCGCGCGCCCGGCGCGGCCGGCCAGGCCGGTCTCGTGGTTGAAGCGCTCGATCATCTCGTCCCAGACCGGCAGCAGGCCGCGCAGGCCTTGCCAGAAGCGCTGGTCCTTGCGCCGGTCGAAATCGGCGAGCGTGACGCCCTGCTGCTCGACCCAGGTGAAATAACCCAGGTTGAAGATGCGCCGGCGGTCGCGATGGGTCGTCTCCAGCAGGTGATCGCCGTCCGAGCTGGCCAGGTGCGCGCCGAAGATCTCGGCCGCGTCCACTTCGTCGAAGCCGTCCGGATAGCGCGCCGCGCGCCACTTGTCGCGTTCGCTCTGGTAAAGCCGGGCGCTGTCGGTGGCGACCGTGATCACCACGTCGCGCTCGTCCAACTCCAGGCGGCGCGCGGTCTTGATGGCGCCCAGCAGGTTGGCGATCCCAGACAAGCCGAGGCTGGCGAGGTCGTCCACCAGCGCCGCGGACCAGCCCTTGCGCGCCATAAGATAGGCTTGCCCCTCGCCGCTGTTGAACAGCAGGTCGAGGGCATCCGTGCTCTCATCGGAGACGCCGACCACTAGGTCGCCGTTCATGATGTTGTGGATGAGCGGGATGTGCTTGTCGCCGATGCCCTGGATGTTGTGCGCGCCGTAGCCGTTGTAGAGCAGGGTCGGGCATTCGACCGGTTCGACCACCGCGATGCGCGCGCCCAAGGCCTCCTTCAGGTGGTCGCCGGCGCCCAGCGTCCCGGCCGAGCCGCTGCCGGCGACGAAGGCGGCCAGGCGCAGGTCCGGGTCGGACGCGCGCAGATCCTCGAAGATCCGCTCGAGCGCGCGGCCGGTGCACAGGTAGTGGGCCAGGTAGTTGCCGAACTCGGAGAACTGGTTGACGATCACGTTGGCCGGGTCGCGCTCCAGCTCGGCGCACTTGTCGTAGATCTCCTTGACGTTGCTCTCCGAGCCCGGCGTGCGGATCACGTCCGCGGGGTCCGCGACCCATTGGTCCAGCCACTCGAAGCGCTCCGCGCTCATGCCCTCGGGCAACACCGCCACGCCGCGGCAGCCCAGGATGCGCGAGATCGCCACACCGCCGCGGCAGTAGTTGCCCGTCGACGGCCAGACCGCGCGCTGTGTGCTCGGGTCGAAGCGCCCGGCGACGATGCGCGGCACCAGGCAGGCGTAGGCGGCGAGCACCTTGTGTGCCCCGATCATCGGGAAGCGCTCGCCGAGCGCCACCACGACGCGCGCCGCAACCCCGGTCAGGCTCCGCGGCACCTCGATATAGCCGGGCGTCTCGACCCGGCCGGTCCGCGCCGCGTCGTTGTGCCAATGGACCCGGAACAGGTTGGCCGGGTCGGCCGCGTCCGGGTCGAGCGCGGCGAGCCGGGCGAGCACCGCCTCGGGGATGGTTGAAGGCTCGGACAATTGCGCGAAGCTCGGCAGCAGGACGCCGGCCTCGCGCAGGGCACCGACCGCGCGCGCCCGGACGGCGGCATCGCTCACCTCGGTCGGAAAGTCGAACGGGTCCATGGAAGCGGCTCGATCCCTGTCTCGGCGGTCGACGGCGGCGGAACCGGAGCGGCCCTATGCCGTCCTCCCGCAGTCGACCTATGATCTTATCTTTCTATCCTTAGTATCATATGCACTTCTGGGGTGCGACTCAAGCTGAGCGGGGGCGCGCGGCCCCCGACGGCGAGGCTTTCCCCGCCGATCGGTTATTTTTCAATCGGTCCCATCGACTATGGCCCGAGGCCGCGACTTCTGAAAAGATAGCGGCGGGAATTTTGGTTGGCGCGGGATTCGGGCGGGCGGAATTCTTGCTAGGAACGGGACAGGGCAGCAAATGACGCAGGGATCGTGACCGAGAACCCGGACCTCATCATAGACGGGTTGCAGTACTGCAACTGGTCGCGGCGCATCTTCGAGGACATGCGCGACGGCGGGGTCACCACCGTCCATGTGACCATCTCCTACTGGGAAGACTTCCGGGAGACCGTGGCGCGCATCGTCGAGTGGAACCGGCGATTCGAGGACTTCGCCGACCTGATCGCGCCGGTGCGCAGCGCCGACGACCTGCGCCGGGCCCAAGCGGAGGGCCGAACCGGGATCGTCTTCGGCGCCCAGAACTGCTCGCCGATCGAGGACGACCTGGGCCTGGTGCGGGTGGTGCACGATCTGGGCCTGCGCTTCATGCAGCTCAGCTACAACAATCAGAGCCTGCTCGCGACCGGCTGTTACGAAGCCGAGGACCCCGGAATCACCCGCATGGGCCGGGAGGCGATCGCGGAGATGAACCGGGTCGGGCTGGTCATCGACATGTCGCACAGCGCCGAGCGCTCGACGTTGGAGGCGATCGAGATCTCCGAGCGGCCGATCGCGATCACCCACGCCAACCCGGCGAGCTTCCATCCGGCGCTACGCAACAAGTCGGACCGGGTGCTCGCGGCGCTGGCTGAGAGCGGCGGCATGCTGGGCTTGAGCCTCTATCCCCATCACCTCGCGGGCGGTTCCGGCTGCACGCTCGAGGCGTTCTGCGAGATGGCCGCGCGGACCGCCGAGCTGATCGGCGTCGAGCGCATCGGCATCGGTTCGGACCTCTGTCAGGATCAGCCCGATTCGGTGGTACGGTGGATGCGCAACGGCACCTGGACCCGGGCGCTCGATTACGGCGAGGGCTCGAAAGCGCAGGCCGGGTTCCCGCCGCAACCCGAATGGTTCCGTTGCAACCGCGACTTCAAGGGCATCGCCCAGGGCCTTCGCGCCGCCGGCTTCGACGCGGCCGAGGTCGGCAAGATCATGGGCGGCAACTGGCTCGCCTTCTTCGAGCGCAGCTTCGGGCCGCAACCGGGCAGGACATGATCACCGCCGGCGCCGACCGGGCCCGGCAAATCGGACAGACACAGCCGGTCCTCGGGCCGCCTGATACCAAGGAGCACACCGACCGGGTGATCGCGGAGAAATGGGATGCCACCCTCGCGCTGACCACGGCGCAGGCGGACGAGGGCGCCATCGCGCGCTTGCGCGGCGGCGTTCCAGGCGATCACGCCTTCGAGCAAATCAGATAGATGTGGACGTAATCCATGGCGTGCCCCTCCGGCGCCCGGGCCACCCGCTCCTGGTAGGCGTCGTAGAACCGGGCGATGATCTCCCGGCGCTCCTCGAGGGGCCGCTCCGCCGAGAGCCCGGTCATGAAGGTGCTTTCGCTCCACGACCGCAGCGTCGGGATGTACTCGCGCGCGAACCTGGCCGGATCGCCATGGTCGCCGAAAGCCTTCGCGTAAGGACAGGGCACGATTCGGGTCTCGACGTGTTCGAGGCGAAGGCCGGCCTGGTAAACCGGATTGCCGGGGTCCTTCAGCGGCGCCGTGAACTGCGCCACGGTGCGGTAGCACTGCGGGAAGTTGGTGTCGACGTACTCGCCCTGCGTTATCGCACCCTGGTCCACAAGCTCCGCCCAGATCTCGCTGAAGGTGTCGAACATGCTGATGCCGCCGGTATTGCCCAGGTAGCGGCCGTCTTCGTCGATTCCGAAGTTGAACAGCGCGAGGCGGCCGCCGGGCACGAGCTCGCGGGCGCGGTTGGTCAGCATCACTTCCCAGTCCTTGCGTCCTTGCGCTTCATAGGCCGCCCGCTCCGCCCCCTGGGCGCCGACCATATGGACGTGGTTCGATATCACGCCGAGCTTCTGGCTGATGTAATGGGATGCCGTGGCGGTGAATCCGAAGTGCAGCGTCCCGGGCGCGAAGATCGCCTTGTGAAACGAGGTTGCGGAGGCGAAGACGTAGAGATCGGGGATGTCCTCGAAATAGCTCGCTATGTCGGTCTGGCCGTGGATCATTCGGAACAGCTGGCTGAAATCGTTTCGCGGCAGGTCGGTATAGACCATCTGTATGGGGCGCGACGGCGCGCGACGGCGAACCTCCTTGAGCACGGTCCCGACCAGGCCGATCGAGGTGCCTCCGTCGGCGCAACCCATGTCCACCATCGTGAACAGGCTGCCGTCATCGGGGATGTCCATGGCGGCGATGGCCTCGAGGACCATGGGCGTGGCGCCGTCGATGACATCCTTCGCGCCGGCCGTGGCGCTCGAATAGTAACCACCGCCCTTCATGGCGATGTCGCGGGCGGTCGTCTTGGTTCGACTCATTTCCTGCGCGCCTCGAGACCAGGGTGAATTGCTAATAGTGTGTGGCGGGCGCGAAGAAAAGCCCCGCCGCGGGCGGGCGGCGCATTTTGACATGTTTCGCGCGCGGGGCCCCCGAGCTTACGATGGCCGCTGCCGCTGGTCCCGGGTCACGAGGCGGCGGGGATCGTCCGTGCGGGGTGGCGGAGCCTCGACGAACGGATCAAGGCGTTCGACGTCGAGCGTGCAGACCGGGCACGCACCGACGTTGCCGCCCGTCGGCGGACAAGGGGAAAAGCGCGGTCAAGAGTTTCCGGGAAACAAGGGTCATCACTCGCTCCGATTAATCGGGCCGCCGCGGGGCGCGTGGTCTTGGTTGGGAGTGCACGCCGTACGCCTTATCCGTCATCGATTTTGGATGCGACCATCACACCTCACGCAGAGGTTATTGCTCGGCACGGAAAAGTGACTGAGGTGTGAAACCTTCTTTTTCTCGTCGTTATCGTTTTTGGGCACCTGGATTCTCGCAGAAACCCTGGGGTCGAGAGGAGCTCCCGGCGATTTGTGTCCCGTACCCGGAGCGACAGCCGCTTGACGGCTCGATGGATTACCTGCCCCGACACGGGTAAGCTGTGTTGGCCCCAGTAGGGAGTCTTGGAGAGGCTCATGGCGCACGAAAATATTCCCCGTAGGCTCGTCGCAATTCTTGCAGCCGACGTCGTCGGTTATAGCCGCCTCATGGGTGAGGACGAAGAGGAAACGCTCAAAACACTCCGCGCCTATCGTGAGGTGATCAACGGATTAGTGGGCGAGCACGATGGCCGGGTCTTCGCCGGCGCGGGCGATAGCGTGATGGCTGAGTTTCCGAGTCCCGTTCAGGCGGTGCGTTGTGCCGTGCGCATTCAGGAAGAGCTGGAGCGGCGCAATGCCGGACTGCCCGAAGGGCGGCGCATGCAATTCCGCATCGCCATCAACCTCGGTGATGTTATGGTCGAGGAGGGCAACCTCTTCGGCGACGCCGTGAACATCGCGGCACGGCTCCAGAGTCTCGCATCGCCTGGTGGCATTTGTATTTCCGATAGCATCTATCAACAAATCAGGAACAAGTTGCCGCTTGGCTACGAGCACCTCGGAGAGCATTCGGTTAAGAACATTGCCGAGCCCGTAGTCGTTTACCGGGTGCTCACAGCCCCCGAAGCCGCCGGCAAACTGCTCGCTGGGAAAGGGCCGCGAGCGAGGAGTAGGCGCCGGGCGACCGTCGCCGCAATTATGGTCCTGGGAGTCGTCGTGGCCGGCATCGCGGTATGGCTGCGCCCCTGGATGCCGGGCATGGAACCGGAGTCGGAGGAACCTTCGGCCTTTTCGCAAGTTGTCCGTCCAACGCGACATTTCCGCGTCGAACGGCCGGCCGAATTGGCGGGCGCCGACGCACTCACCATCTACGATCGCATCCGCGACAAAATGGTGGCCAGCTACGGCCGGTCGAATGATGCCTTCTCTACGGTCTATCATACCTGGCGCCGATACAATGCAGCGCCCTACCTCTCGGCCACCCACGGCAAGCGATACGTCAACAACTACGCCAACGACGCGGCCAGGGCCTACGGCCGGTTCGAAAAGGCGGGCACCTTGCCGGTCGGCTCGGTCCTCGCCAAGGACAGTTTCGAAGTGACCGATCGCGGCGATGTCGTTACGGGGCCGCTGACGCTCATGGAAAAGATGCCGGCCGGCTTCAATCCGGAGGGCCGCGATTGGCGTTACACGATGATCATGCCGGATGGAGCCCTGTTCGGGACGACGAACGGAGAGAGCTCGGAACGCGTCGAATTCTGCGTGGAGTGCCATATCGCGGCGGGCGCCGAACGGGACCATCTTTTCTTCATTCCTGAACAACACCGGACGCGTTTTCTAAACCCGCAGAAGAGCCCGGATTGATCGCTGGGGCCCGATCGGATCGATCGTGCGTCCCTACCCGGATGCAGACGATAAATAGTGGAGAAGGCCTTGGTTCCGGGCGGCGGTGGCACGGCTGCTTCATGATCTTCAAACAGGTGATGGCGCCCCCTCCCCGGCATGTTCCGCGGCCCGCGGCCGGCCTGTCCCGCCGGGCGTAAAAAACTGATTTGCTTGACATATTGGGCGAAAGGGCCTATCTGTCGGCTGAACATTGTCTCGCGAATGCGCGAAGCGCCGCCGACCGGCGGCACCATATCCCGGGAACAATAATCAAGAATCTTCCCGCTCCGGCCGCGCCCGGGGCAGGGCGAAACGCCGGGGCCGGGCCGCGTCGAAGACGCGGTCCGCGCCACCAGGCGCATAAGGATACCTACGTGACCGATAGTAGTTTCTCGGAACTCGGCTTGGCCGAGCCGATACAGCGTGCGTTGAATGCCAGAAACCATGTCATTCCGACACCGATTCAGGCCCGGGCCATCCCCGCGCTTCTCGCCGGCAGGGATATGCTGGGCATCGCCCAGACCGGCACCGGCAAGACGGCGGCCTTCGCGCTGCCCATTCTTCACCAACTTTCCCGAAAGCGCGGAAACAACGGACCGCGCAGCCCACGCGCTCTGATCCTGGCGCCAACGCGCGAACTCGCGATCCAGATCGGCGGCGAGTTCCGCGCCTATGGCAAGCATCTGCATCTGCGCCAGACCGTGATCTTCGGCGGCGTCAGCCAGAAGCCACAGGTCAACGCCCTGTCCCGCGGCGTCGACATCGTCATCGCCACGCCCGGCCGCCTGCTCGACCTCATGGGCCAGCGGCGGCTCGGGCTCGAGGCGGTCGAGTTCCTGGTCCTCGACGAGGCCGACCGGATGCTCGACATGGGCTTCGTGCGCGACGTCCGGAAGATCGTCTCGGCCTTACCCAAGACGCGCCAGTCGCTGCTGTTTTCCGCCACCATGCCGGTCGAAATCGCGCGCCTCTCGGGCCAGATCCTGGCCGATCCGGTCCGCGTCGAGGTAACGCCCCCGGCCACGCCGGTCGAGCGCGTCGAGCAGAGCGTCTACCACGTCGACGCCGCCGGCAAGGGCGCCTTGCTCGCCAGCATCCTGGGCGATCCCGCGCTGTCGCGGGTGCTCGTGTTCGCGCGCACCAAGCACCGCGCCAACCGCGTCGCCAAGCAGCTCGGCAAATGCGGCCTCGCCGCCGAGGCTATCCATGGCAACAAGTCCCAGGGCGCCCGCCAGCGCGCCCTCGAACGGTTCCGCGTCGGCGACGCGCGGGTCCTGGTGGCGACCGATATCGCGGCCCGGGGCATCGACGTCGCCGGCATCACCCATGTCATCAACTTCGAGCTTCCCAATGAGCCGGAAAGCTATGTCCACCGCATCGGGCGGACGGCGCGGGCCGGCGCCGGCGGGGTGGCGTTCTCGTTCTGCGACCCGGCCGAGCGCGGTTACCTGCGCGACATCGAACGCTTGATCCGACGCCGGTTGACGGTGATCGGGGAAGAGCCCGCCCCGGCGGCGTCCAATGCAGCGCCCAACGGGCGGGGCAAAGCCAAAACGCCCCGTGGTGAGCCCCGGCACCACCGCGGGCGACCCCGCAACGGTCACAAGCGCAAGCGGCCCTCAAACCGCCGCGCGAGCGCATAATACCAAGTCTCGTTGATACGGACCCATTTCACCGCCATCCTTTGCCCGCCATCTCGGTGTCGGGGGACCCCGCAGGACGCCGCGCCGCGCGCCTAACCGGGAGGGCCGATCCGCCGCCATGAAATGGCTGCGTATCAATGAGATTTGGTATTATCATCGAGGCGGGCGCATGGGATCATGCGGGCCGTGTCGAGACCTGGGGAGGATGCAAATGGCGAGCGCGACCGGCGGCCCGATCCCGGGCGCGGCCATTCACGAGGACACCGTCGTCCCGGCCGGCGAGCCGTGGAGCGCGCGCATCCAAAAGGGCGACCGCCTGCGCCTGATCGACCTGGAGGGCCGGCAGGCGGTCGATTTCCTGTGCTACAACGCCGCCGACCCGGCCGATCGCTACAACGCCGCCAACACCATCAAGCTCAACAACAACATCTACCTGGGTGAGGGCTGCGTGCTGTGGTCGCTGCGCGCGCGCAAGATGATGACCATCGTCGAGGACACCTGCGGCTCCCACGACACGCTCTACGGCTGCTGCTCGATCGAGATCGACGAGGTGCGCTTCGGCAAGACCAAGACCCGGGGCTGCCAGTCCAACTTCGAGGCCGAGTTGGCCAAGCACGGCCTGGGCGAGAAGGACATGGCCGCCAACGTCAACTTCTTCATGTTCGTGCCGGTCGCCGCCGACGGCGCGGTGGCGATCGCCGAGGGGCTGTCCAAGGCCGGCGACTATGTCGACCTGCGCGCGGAAATGGACCTCCTGGTGGTGATCTCCAACTGCCCCGAGCGCGACAACCCGGCCGCCGGCGGCGAGCCCACGCCGGTGCGTGCCATCGTCTACACGCCGAGGTGAGTCTACACGCCGGGGCGAGAGGGGTAGGCGATGATGTCCCTGTTTTTGATCGGATAATCCACACGCGAGTATGAACCAAGGACACCCCGCCCCATGACCGACCTGCTCGCCCGTTTCGCCGAGTGCGCGTTCTGGATGGGCCGCTACATGGAGCGGGCCGAGAACCTGGCGCGCGTGATCGACGTCAACGAGAGCTTCGCGCGCGACAGCCGCGGCCCCGCCGACTGGCTGCCCATCGTCGAGATCAACGCCGATACGCAAACGCTTTTTCGAAAAGCACGATGAGGCCACCGCCGAGGCCGTGGTCGCGTTCTACGTGCGCGATGGCGACAACCCGACTTCGATCGTTTCGGCGGTGCGCGCGGCGCGCGACAACGCGCGCATGCTGCGCCACCTGATCAGCACCGAGCTGTGGTCCCACCTCAACGTGTTCCACAACGAACTCGGCCGCCTCGGCCCCGCGGACCTTAGGCTCGGCCGGCTGTCGCGCCTGTGCATGACCATCAAGGAGCACTGCCAGACCCACACCGGCATCGCCGAGGGCACGCTCTACCGCGACCAGGCCTGGACCTTCCACGAGATCGGCAAGCAACTCGAGCGCGCCGATCAGACGACCCGCCTGCTCGACATCAAGTACCACCGCCTGCTGCCGGCCTCCGAGGCCGTGGGCTCGTCCATCGACGCCGGGCAATGGAACGCGCTCCTGCGCTCGGCGGCCGGCTATCACGCCTTCCGGCGCGCCTACCCGCGCGGCATGCGCCCCGCGACCGTCGCCGGCTTCCTGCTGTTCGACCGCGGCTTCCCGCGCTCGGTCGCGGTCTGCGTGAGCCAGGCGGCGGCCGGCCTCGGCCAACTCTCGACGGTGCACGGGCTGGCACGCGCCGACGCCGTGGCCGAGGGGGTCCGGGCGTGGCGCGACGATCTGGCGGCGGGCGAGATCGACGCGGTGATCGAGGGCGGTCTGCACGATTACCTGGATTCGATCCAGCGCCGCCTGATCGAGATCACCAGTGACACGCGCGCCCGGTTCTTCGGCTACGAGGAGGCGGGCGCGTGAGCCACCCCGGGCCGGCCCCGGGCCGGCCGCCGGTGTACGCCCGGCTGGAAAAAAGCTGTCCCGGCGCCTATCTTCGGGTAGGTTCTTCGTCCCCTATGCCGAGCCGGGAACACACGGCCGCCACGCCATGCCGACACGCCTGACCGTCAAGCACACGACCCTCTACCGCTACCGGACACCGGTTCGCTTCAACGAGCACCGGCTCATGTTCCGGCCGCGCGACAGCCACGACATGCGCCTCGTCTCGACCGCGCTCAAGATCTCGCCGCCGGCCACGGTGCGCTGGCTGCACGACGTCTTCGGCAACTCCATCACCATCGCGACCTTCGGGGAGGCCGCCGCCGAGCTCAGTCTGGAGAGCGAGATCGTGGTCGATCTCTTCGCCGGCGGGGAAGCCGAGTTCGCCATCGAGCCCTACGCCCGGAACGTGCCCTTTTCCTATCAGGCCGAGGAGGTACCGGACCTGGGCCGCACCATCGAGCGCCACTATCCGGACCCGGACCACAAGGTCGACGACTGGGCGCGGCGGTTCCTGACCGAAAACGGCCCGACCGAAACGAGCGCGCTGCTGGTTGCGATGACCAAGGCGGTCAGGGCCGGCTTCGAGTACCAGACCCGCTCCGACGGGCTGCAGGCGCCGGCCGAGACGCTGGCGCGCGGCGCCGGCACTTGCCGCGACTTCGCCCTGCTCATGATGGAGGCGGTGCGGAGCTTTGGCATGGCGGCGCGCTTCGTCAGCGGCTATCTCTACGATCCCTCGATCGACGGTGCCCAGAGCGGCATGGTCGGCGCCGGCCACACCCACGCCTGGATCCAGGCCTACCTGCCGGGCGCCGGCTGGGTCGAGTTCGATCCGACCAACGGCCTGGTCGGCGGACCCAACCTCATCCGTATCGCGGTCGCGCGCGACCCCGCGCAGGCGGTGCCGGTCCAAGGCAGCTACAGCGGTGCGGCTGAGGATTTCATCGACATGACCGTCGAGGTCACGGTCCACGCCGAGCCGGGCGCGTGAGGTGATACAGAAGATCCTTGGTATCGGGGCCCGCCCAACCCCCAGCCTTGAAGTTTTCGCCCTTTCGGCGCATGTTCCAAATCCAAGAGCGCGTTCTCCGAGCCGACGCCCGCGGGCGTCGCGGCCGGTGCGCGCAAGCAAGAGTGAAGTTTTCCCCATGAGCGTCCGGCCCTATCGGGACATTTACCGCCGAAAGAGCCGCCAGGTCCGCGTCGGCGCGGTGGCCGTGGGCGGCGACGCCATGATCAGCGTGCAATCGATGACCACCACGCTGACCACGGACGTCAAGGCAACCATCGAGCAGATCCATGCGTTGGAGGGAGCCGGCGTCGATATCGTGCGCGTGTCCTGCCCCGACGCGGACTCGAACCGGGCGCTTCGAGAAATCGTCCGCGAGGTCACGGTGCCGATCGTGGCCGATATCCACTTCCACTATAAGCGCGCGATCGAGGCGGCCGAGGCGGGCGCCGCCTGCCTGCGCATCAATCCGGGCAACATCGGCGCGCGCGAGCGGGTCCGGGCGGTGGTGCAGGCGGCCAAGGACAACGGCTGCTCCATGCGCATCGGGGTCAACGCCGGCTCGCTCGAGCGCGACCTGCTCGAAAAGTACGGCGAGCCCTGCCCCGAGGCGATGGTCGAAAGCGCGCTCAACCACGCCCGCATCCTGGAGGACGAGGACTTCTTCGAATTCAAGATTTCGTGCAAGGCCTCCGACGTGTTTCTGGCGGTGGCCGCCTACCAGGGCCTGGCCGAGGCCTGCGACTACCCGCTGCACATCGGCATCACCGAGGCCGGCGGCCTGCGCAGCGGCACGATCAAGTCGTCGATCGGCATGGGCTCGCTGCTCTGGGCCGGCATAGGCGACACCCTGCGGGTCTCGCTCTCGGCGGACCCGGTGGAGGAGGTCAAGGTCGGCTTCGACCTCCTGAAGGCGCTCAACCTGCGCCACCGCGGCGTCAACGTGATCGCCTGTCCGTCCTGCGCGCGCCAGCAGTTCGAGGTGATCAAGACCGTGGAGGTCCTGGAACAGCGCCTGGCCCACATTCTTACGCCGATAACCGTTTCCGTGATCGGTTGCGTGGTCAACGGCCCGGGCGAGGCGCGCGAGACCGATATCGGCTTCACCGGCGGCGGCAACGATACGCATCAGGTCTACATCGCCGGCCTGCCCGATCACCGCCTCAAGAACCAGGACATCGTCGATCACTTGGTCGAATTGGTCGAGCGCAAGGCCGCCGAGATCGAGGCCGCCAAGGCCCAAACCGAGTCCGAGGCCGAAGAAACGCCCCAAGACGCGCAGCCCGCCGCTGCCACTTCTTAGCCAGCCTGGAGACACGCTTTGTCCGCGTTGCAACCGGTCCGCGGCACCCGCGACATTATGCCCGAGGAGATGCGCCGCCAGCGGCGGGTCGTGGGCACGGCCCGTGACCTGGCCGCGCGCTACGGCTACCTCGAGATGTCGACCCCGATTTTCGAGTTCACCGACGTCTTCCGGCGCCCGCTCGGCGAGACCTCGGACGTGGTCGCCAAGGAGATGTACAGCTTCACCGACCGCGGCGACGACGAGATCACGCTCAGGCCCGAGGCGACCGCGGCCGTGTGCCGGGCCTTCCTGTCCGAGGGCCTGACCCAGCAGGTGCCGTGCAAGTTCTTCTGTCACGGGCCGATGTTCCGCTACGACCGCCCGCAGAAAGGCCGCTGGCGCCAGTTCCATCAGATCAACGTCGAGCTGATCGGCGTGCCCGAGCCCTTGGGCGACGTCGAGATCATCGCCCTCGGGGTCGACATACTCGACGGGCTGGGCGTGCTCGGCAGGATCACGCTGGAGCTCAATACCCTCGGCGATCCGGCCA
>JACZWN010000239.1 GCA_022572105.1 Pseudomonadota bacterium
TGCCAACGGTGCATCTTTGAACGTGGCTGGCATAACAGATTCCATCGAGGCAAACGAGGTGTCGCACGCCTGATCGCAAGGCTCGCCGATGCGACGACAGCTCGAGAATACCTTGGCCTTACGAGGACCCTCCCCGAATTCGACGGGTACCCTCGGTGGCGGCCAGCCTCGAGACGGAGAATCACCACTTTGGATAACCGGTCCTATGACTAGACCCGTTGTGCCGCGGCTGGCTCCGATCCTAATGGCCGGATGGGCTCTTGTTCACCCCCCAACCGCGACCTCCCAGGCTCCGGTGGTGTACCGCGTGCACACCGTCGGGTCCATCGGCCCAGAGCTCAGCGAGCTGATGAGCACGGCCCTACACTCGGCGGCATCCCAACCGGGCGCGGTGCTGATCCTGGACGTGGCGTCTACAGGCGGACGCGTGGACATCGCCCAGTTGATGGCCGACGAGATCGAGGCGTCTCTTGTGCCCGTCTACGCAATGGTGACCTCGCGCGCCTTGAGCGCGGCGATGCGCGCCGAGTCCACCCGGGACATTTGGCCGGCGCCGACGCCGACCGTGGCGCCGTCGCGGACATAGACGATGGCGTTCGACTTCACGTGCTTGGCGACGCGGAAGGCGAACATGAGGTCGGCCATCTCGCGGTCGCCGGGGGCGCGCTTGGTGACCACCTTGAGGTCCGCGCGGCCGATCCGGCCGGCGTCGCGGGTCTGCAACAGGATGCCGCCGGCCAGCGATTTGAAGGTCATGCCGGGCGCGGCCGGGTCGGCCATGGCGCCGGTGGCGAGCAGGCGCAGGTTCTTCTTGCCCACGAGCGCCGCGCGCGCCTCGGGCTCGAAGCCGGGCGCGATCACCACCTCGGCGAACAGCTCGGCGATCGCGGCCGCGGTGGCGCCGTCGAGCGTCCGGTTGGCTGCGATGATGCCGCCAAAGGCGCTCACCGGGTCGCAGGCCAGCGCCCGGGCGTAGGCGTCTGTAAGCGTGTTCCCGAGCGCCACGCCGCAGGGGTTGGCGTGCTTGATGATGGCCACCGCGGGTTGCTCGAATTCGGGCGCTTGGAACTCCGAGACCAGCTCGAAGGCGGCCTCGGTGTCGTTCAGGTTGTTGTAGCTGAGCTCCTTGCCCTGGAGCTGCTCGGCGCTCGCCACGCCCGGCTGCGCCGGCCCGGCGGCGTAGAGCGCCGCCTGCTGGTGCGGGTTCTCGCCGTAGCGCAGGACCTGGCGGCGCGCGGCGCTCACGACCAAACGCGCCGGGAAGGCCTCGCCCCGCCGCCCCCGCAGCCAGGCCGCGATCGCCGCGTCGTAGGCGGCGGTGTGGGCGAAGGCCGCCGTGGCCAGGCGCTCGCGCAGGTCCTGCGAGGTCGCGCCCTCGTGGGCGGCCATCTCCTCCATCAGCGCCGCGTAGTCGGCCGGGTCGGTGACCACGGTGACGAAGTCGTGGTTCTTGGCGGCGGCGCGCACCATGGCCGGGCCGCCAATGTCGATGTTCTCGACGCAGGTGGCGGCGTCCGCGCCCGCGGCCAGCGTCGCCTCGAAGGGGTAGAGGTTGACCACCACCAGGTCGATGGCGGCGATGCCATGCTCGGTCATGGCCGCGCGGTGGCTATCCAGGTCGCGGCGCGCCAGGATGCCGCCGTGGACCTTCGGGTGCAGGGTCTTGACCCGGCCGTCCATGATCTCGGGGAAGCCGGTGTGGGCGGAGACCTCGATGACGGCGACATCGGCCTCGGCGAGCGCGCGCGCCGAGCCGCCGGTGGACAGGATCTCGACCCCGCGCGCGGCCAGGAACCGGCCGAGCTCGGCCAGCCCGCTCTTGTCGGAAACCGAAATCAGAGCGCGTCGGATGGGCGTGAGCGCCTGCGCGGACATGGCCCGCCTCCCCCGTTGGACGATGCCGAGTTTATATCGTTGCCGCGATAGTGAACGAACCGGGTTTAGGCACCCGCCGCCACCGCGTCAAGCCGGCCCGATCGGGAGGTCGTGTCTCGGTCTGAAATCCTGCCGCGCCAACGCTCGGAACGTCGGCTTTCTAACGGATCATGCCTGCCTTGCGCCCAACGGCAGACCTTGGCGCAGGGGCATCGGCACTTATTGCGCCTGACCCCACAGCAGAAGTTCGTGATGCAGGATAGGCACCTGAAAAGGTGTCGGTCCCTCAGGCCTCCGTGCTTTTTTTAAAAGGCCCACTGTCACCTGTATCCCAGGGCGTGCGCCCCGAGACGGTGCAGACAGAGGTGGACCCCAATCGTTGGACAGTTTGGCGGCGATTATTAGGTGGGATCCGACCTATGTGAGGAGGATCTCGGAACATGGCGAATCGACGGAATTTTTCAGCGGCCTTCAAGGCGAAGGTCGCGCTTGAGGCCCTTCGGGGCGATCAGACCCTGGCCGAGTTGGCAGGGCGTCACAAGATACATGCGAACCTGATCACCAAGTGGAAGCGCCAGGCGTTCATGCGAGGAGAGACCCGCTTCACGCGCGCTAAAGCGGACCTTAAACATGCGCGCTACGCCGCCGGGCGGGCGCGCCGTTCCAGGATCGCGAGCAGCACGGCGACGGCGAGCGCGGCGGCGGCCATGGCGGGCCAGACGTAACCCAGCGCCGCGGCCCCGGCACAGGCCATCAAGACCGCGTTGCAGGCGAGCACGTGGAGGGCGACCCGTCCATGCGAGGACCCGCCGTCCACGGCGCGCTGATAGAAATGCTCCCGGTGGGCGCGCCACACCTTCGCCCCGCGCACGCCGCGCCGCACCAGCGTGATCGTCGCGTCCGCCAGATAATAGAGCGGCAGGATGAGCGCCGCCGCCCAGTCGCCGTCCACCGCCGCACCCAGCAGCAGCCAGCCGAGCAGGTAGCCGAGCGCCACGCTGCCGACATCGCCCAGGAACAGCTTGGCCGGCGCCCAGTTCCACACCAGGAAGCCGAGCGTCGCCGCGGCGAGCAAGGCGGGCAGGGCAACGCGCGCGTCCGGCCACCCCGCCAATACCCCGACCAGCACCAGGCCGAGGCCCAGCGAGCTCGCCTCGACGCCGCTCAATCCGTCGATGCCGTCCATGAAGTTGAACAGGTTGACGAACCACAGCCAGAGCAGGCCGGCGGCCACCCGGTCGAGGAGCGGCGGCAGCAGCCCCTGAAAGACCGCACCCTCGCCCTCCATGGCGGCGAGCCCGAGCGCGACGGCGAGCGCTTGGACCGCGAGCCGCAGACCGGCCGGCAGGCCCTTGAGGTCGTCGAACCAGGAAACCACGGCCAGGCCCGCCGCCGCCGCCAGCGCGAGCCAGAACCCGGGCGAGGCCGCGTCGAGCCAGGACGCCGCCGCGATCCAGGCGAGCAGCACGACCGGGATGAGCGCGAGACCGCCGCCGCGCGGCTTCGGCCGGGCGTGACTGCTGCGCGGGTTCGGCCGGTCGTAAACCTCGAAGCGAATCAGGCTGCGCAGCACGGCCCAGGTCGCGGCCCAGGCGAGGGCGGCGGCCGCGGCGCAGGCAAGGACGAGGACTGGCCAGGACATCGGCGTTGAAGAAGCCTATGTGTTGCCCCGAAATGCGCTCATGGGCGGGACCTCGAAATCCGGCTCAGGAACGTTTGCGCTCGATGCGCCGCAAGGCCCATTTCACCTTCATTCCTTGCGCATCGCAGTGACCCGAGAGCACCACTTGCTGGCTGCGCCGGATCTCGCCGCCGCGGCCCAGGTAGATGCTCGGCTCCAGGCTCAGGCGCGCGCCGCCCGCGCGCAGCTCCCAGCCGCCGCCCTTGGGCAGGCGCAGGAGCGCGGCGTCGCCGCCCTGGGCCAGGCTGGCCCGGACCTCGGGATGGAGATGGAAGCGGACCGCGAAGGGCGCGCCGCGCGCGCTGCGCCGGTACGGGTCGAGCCGGTCCTCGCCGCGCAGGTCGGCCCCGTCCGCGGCCAGGTAAAGGCGGCGCCGGTGGATCATACCGAAGCCGTGCCGGTAGCCGTCGTGGACGACCTCCAGCCAGATGTTGCCCTCGGTCTCCTCGCGCCGGGTGCGGGTGATCCGCGCGCGCCGGCCGAGCCCGGCCTCGGCCAGGAGCTCCGAGGAGTTGGTGTCGCCCAGCACCAGGGTCGAGTGGGCCGCCGTCGCGCGTTGCGCCTGAAGCCACGCCGGGTCCCCGGGGCGCGCGCCGCAACCGACGATCAGGCGCTCGCGCCCGATGCTGACCTCGATCGCCGAGGTGCCGGCGTGGGCCCGGGCATCCAGGCCCGGCGGCGGCGGCGCGCCGGCATCGACCAGCACGACCACGCGCCCG
>JACZWN010000240.1 GCA_022572105.1 Pseudomonadota bacterium
GGTATCGGGTATCGGAAGCGCCTCTTCCGTCATCCCCGTTCTGATACCTGACCTCTGAAACGTGGGCTACGGCGACGAGATCATGGTGACGGGTGAGGCGCGGCGCCGCCAGGAGGCCGGCGATCCGCGCCCGGTCGCCGTCCTCGACCGTCACGGCACGCCGCGCCGGCACCCGCTCTGGGCCGGCAACCCGCGCATCGCGACGCCGGAAGCCGTGGCGCGCGGCCTGGACGTCCAGACCATCGTCAACGGCCCCGGCTGCCGGCCCTACATCGACTACGGGCGCACGACCGCGACGTGCTGGGCCTACACGAATTGGCGCGCCACGCCCGGCGAGCTGTACGACATCGAACGGCGGAAACCACAGGATTACGTGATCGTCGAGCCGCACATCAAAGCCAAGGCCTCACCGAACAAGGACTGGGGCTGGGAGAGGTGGCAGGCGCTGGTCGGGCGCCTCGACCTCGACTGGGTGCAGCTTGGACCGCCAAGCACGCGGCTCCTGGACGGCGTGCGGCATATCGAGACGGCGACCTTCCTCGCGGCCTGCCGGGCGCTGACCGGCGCGCGCGCCGCGGTGCTGCCCGAGGGCGGCCCGCACCACGCCGCGGCGGCGCTCGGCGTGCCCGCGGTGGTGATTTTCGGCGCCATGACCAGCCCGGCCAACACCGGCTACGACCTGCACGTGAACCTCTACGAACCGGCGGACGGCACGTCGCCCTGCGGCATGCGGGTGCCTTGCGGCCATTGCGCCCGCGCCATGGCGCGCATCGAGCCGGAAACCGTGGCCTCTCACCTGGAGCAGCTGTTGTGAGCGAAGCGCGAACACGTCCGGGAACGCCGCCCCCCTCTACGCCACCTGGGGCCAAGCTGGTCGGCGGGGTCTGGCTGCCCGCGACCGAGACCCATTTCGTCGAGTGGATGATGACCTCGAAGCGCGCGCGCGTGGTCGACGGCAAGCGCACCTATCAGTACCACAAGCTGGAGGCCGCGCTTGCCCACCAGCCGCCGGAGCGCCGCCGGGTCGCGCTCGACATCGGCGCCCACGTGGGCCTCTGGGCCATGTGGCTGACCCGCGCCTTCGCGCTGGTCCGATCCTTCGAGCCGGTGCCGGCCTTCGCCGAGATCTATCCCTTCAACGTCGATATGACCCGCGCGCGCCTGCACCGCGTGGCGCTCGGCAAGGAGGCAAGGTCGGTCAGCATCACCGTGCCGCTCGATCAGACCGGCAACGCCCACGTGAGCGTCGCCGGCCGCCATCCCGGCACCCGTTACGGAAACCGCGAGGAGATCGACCTCTGGCACGCCGTGCCCATGCGAACGCTCGATTCCTTCGGCTTCGAGGAGGTGGACTTCATCAAGATCGACGTCGAGGGCTTCGAGCGCCAAGTGATCGAGGGCGGCGAGCGGACGATCCGCACTTGGCGCCCCAACATCGTGGTCGAGCAGAAGGGCAACGAGGCCGCCTACGGCGAGCCCCGCGACGCCGCGCTCGTGCGGCTCAAATCCTGGGGCATGAAACCGCTCCAGGTGCTGAGCGGCGACTGGATCATGGGGTGGTGATGTTCAGATGACGGGGATCGGGTATCTGAAATGCTGAAAGTCTACATCGGCTGGGACCAGCGCGGCGCGCTGGCCTTCGAGGTCTGCCGCCACACGCTGCTCGAGCACGCCTCGATTCCCCTCGATATCGTGGCGCTCAAGGACTGGGAGCTTCGGGCCAGGGGCCTGTACTGGCGCCCCTACCAGGTCGACGAGCGCGGCCAGATGTGGGACGCGCGCGACGGCAAGCCGTTCTCGACCAATTTCAGCTATACCCGGTTCTGCGTGCCGCTTTTGGAGGATTATGGGCCCGGGCCGGTCGTGTTCTGCGACGCCGACATGCTGTGGCGGGCCGACGTGGCCGAGCTCGTGGAGCTTGCCGGCGGCGCGCCGCTGGCCTGCGTGAAACACCAGCACCGGCCGCCCGAGCGCGAGAAGATGACCGGCAACATCCAGACCGTCTACGCGCGCAAGAACTGGTCGAGCCTGATGGTGATGCGGCCCGGGCGCTGCGCCGCCCTCACGCCCTACGCGGTCAACAACATGCCGCGCGACTGGCTGCACGGCCTGTGCTGGATCGACGAAAGTTCGCTCAAGGGCCTGCCCGAGGCCTGGAACTGGCTCGAGGGCTGGTCCGACCCGGGGATCACACCCAAGGTGGTCCACTTCACCCGCGGCACGCCCGACATGGCGGGCCACGAGGACGCGGCCTACGCCGAGGACTGGCGCGCCGCGCTTCGCCAGGCGCAAAGCGCCATCCCATTCAGAAGTCAGAAGTCAGTAGGGGTCGTGCGACCCCCCGGCTCCGGAATGAGACCGGGGCTCTGATTTCTGACTTCTGACTTCTGACTTCTGACATCTGAAAAGGAGAACGACATGGCAGCGCAAAAAGGCAAGTTGGTGCTCTTGAAGGCGGACACCGCCGGCGGCAGTCCGCAGGTCTACACCACGGTCGCGGGCTTGAGGACCAACACCTGGACCGTCAACGGCGAGGACGTGGACGTCACCACCAAGGACAACGACGGCTGGCAGCAGCGCCTCTCGGGCGCGGGCGTGCGTTCGATCAGCATCTCGGCGACCGGCGTCTTCCAGGACTCCGTGATCGAAGAAACGATACGCGGCTGGGCCTTCGATCAGACCATCAACTGGTACCAGATCACCTTCGAGAACGGCGACCGCCTGGAGTGCCGGTTCCAGATCTCCAACTACGAACGCTCGGGCGACCACGACAACGCCGAGACCTATTCGCTGACCCTCAACTCCCACGGCACGCCGCAATACTTCGCGGTGTAAGGCGCCCGCGGCGTCGGCCTGGCCGGCGAGGCCGGCCCCGAGGCCATCCTGCCGCTGGCGCGCATGGCCTCCGGCGAGCTCGGCGTCAAGGCCGCCATGACGCGCCTGCCCGAAGCGTCGTCCGCACCGCGGTCGGTCGTGATCAACGAGTTCACCATCGACGCGCGCGGCGCCGACCGCGAGGGCCTGCGCGAAGTCATGGCCCTGATCCAGGCCGTGCGGCGCGAGGGGATGGATACGCGCCGCATGATCAGGCCGGTCGCGCTTAGCGCCGTGCTCGACAGCCGGCGCCGCGGCGGCAGCATCGCCCGCGCCTTCGGGGCACGCTGAGGTTCCGTCCGAGCGATCCGCCGAAGGCGATGCCGCGCCTGTCATCCGAGGCTCTGACGCCCGACTTCCGCCATCAGTCTTCCGATGCCCGCCCCCTGGTCCGTGCCGCGGCTCTGGCCCGGGTCGACGATCGCCTGCCTGGGCGGTGGGCCTAGCCTGAGCCGGCACCAGGTCGACCGCCTGCGCGGGCGCGCCCGCGTGATTGCGGTCAACGACGCCTACCGGCTCGCGCCCTGGGCCGAGGTGCTCTACGCCTGCGACTGGCGCTGGTGGCTGAAGCACGGCGGCGTACCCGGCTTCGAGGGCCTGAAGGTGACGCTCTCCAACTCCCGCGGCCACCTGGACGCCTACCCGGACATCGAGGTCGTCGAGAACACCGGCACCGAGGGCCTGGAGCGCGACCCTGGGGGCCTGCGCACCGGCAGGAACGGCGGCTACCAGGCGATCAACCTGGCCGTTCACCTGGGCGCGAAGCGGATCCTGCTGCTCGGCTACGACATGAAGGCGGACGCGGCGGGCCGCACCCACTGGTTCGGCGACCACACCGACTGGCCGACCCGGGCCAGCGTCTTTTCCGGCGTCATGCTGCCGCAGTTCGCCAGGCTCGCCACCGAGCTCGAGGCGCTCGGCGTCGCGGTCGTCAACTGCACCCCGGGTAGCGCGCTCGACGTCTTTGCCAAGGTTCCCCTGGAGCAAGCCCTTGCCGATTGCCTACAGCATCCTGCCGGACCGCTTCGCCGATGACCGGCACGGCACCATCGAGCGCGGACTGGAGGCGGCGGGCTGGCGGGTCAAGCGCGGCCCCGGCATGCCGCGCGGGCCCGAGGACCTGCTGGTCACCTGGACCGTGCACCGCGGCCACAAGGAGCGCGCGGCGCGCGCCTTCGAGGCCGCCGGCGGGCGCGTGCTGGTGTGCGAGGAGGCCTACTTCCGCGAGGTCAACGGCGAGCGGCACTTCGCGCTCGCGCTCTGCGACCACAACGGCGCCGGCCGCTGGCCCCCGGGCGGGCCGGAGCGCTGGGAGTCCTTCGGCATCGCGCTCGAGCCCTGGCGCCGGCAGGGCCGCCATGTCCTGGTGCGCGAGCAGCGCGGCATCGGCTCGGCGAAGAT
>JACZWN010000241.1 GCA_022572105.1 Pseudomonadota bacterium
CGCCGAGGCGACCACGGCCGTGCCGGGTGTGGGGTTCGCCGAATGGGGCCCCGGCGACATGAGGATGTCGTTCGACGTAGGCCGCGGGGGGATGCCTCGGGTTCTGGTCGAGGCGCGAGCCCGCGTGCTCGCTGCCACCCGGGGAGCGGGTATCGCCTTCCTCAACCAGGTCAACGCCGAGATCAAGCTTACGTCGAAGGCCTGGCTGCTGGATAAACTGCGCCTCGACAACGCGGTGATCGAGGCCTCGCTCGTCGACGGGGTCCTGGACCTGCGCAAGCTGAACGCAACGGTCTACGGCGGGGCGCTCTCGGTCATCGGCAAGGTCGATGCCCGGAAAACCCTGGAGGTGGGCCTGGCCGTCACCGCGATCGAGCTCGACCTGGCCCGGCTGCTGCGCGATCTGGCCGAGAGCGATCGCGTGAGCGGACCGCTCAGCGTGAACGCCTCGCTCTCGACCCGGGGCCGCAGCGAGGCCGAACTGGTCTCGGCGCTCACCGGCAAGGGCGACCTCGAGGGCACGCTCAAGATCAAGGCCAAGGCCGAGGAGAAGATCGGCTCCGCACTGCTCGGCCTAGCGGGCCAGCTGTTGGGCCAGAAGGTCAAGGAACTCCGCAACGTCACCAAAATCACCGGCGCCGCCAACGTCCTGTTCAATGCTTTCGCCGATGCCCCGGCCGCGGTCAGCGGTACCTTCACCGTCGAGCGCGGCGTGGTCCGAACCACCGACCTGCGGGTCGACGGGCGCCAGGCCACCGCGCTCACCGCGGGATCGGCCGACCTGCCCAATTGGCGACTCGACACGCGGACCGACCTCTACCGCGCCGAAGACCCGAATACGCCCTATTTGACGCTCGATCTGCGCGGCCCACTGGACGCGCCCAACCCGCGCGTGCGCGGGGCTGCGTTCCAGCCGCGGCAGCAACGGGCGCCGGCGCCGGCGACCGGGCCGCAACCCTCGGGCACCAGCCGGACCGCGCCCGCGCCCGAGCCGGCGCCGCAGCAGACCCAGCCCGAGGATCTGTTCAAGAAGAGCCTGGAAAAGGCCCTCAAGGGCCTGTTCGGGAACTAGGACTCTGCCTCGGCCTCGAGTCGCTCCAGGACGTAGATCCGTACCGCGCTCGACAGGTTGCCGCCGCGCACGCGGTCGATCTGCTCGATCAGCTTGTTGATGGAAACGCCGTCCCGGGCCGCGATTCGTTTCAGCGCCCGCCAGAAGGCCTCTTCCAGGCTCAGGCTGGTCCGGTGCCCAGCGATCTCGACCGAGCGCTTCTTGACCGTCTGGCTCACGGTCTGTCTCACCGGGCGGTTTCTTAGCGCTTGCGCCGCCGTGCGCGCCGGGCGGCGCCCAGGCCGAGCTCGGCCCAGGGCAGGAGCGCTTCGGCCGCCTCCAGTGCGCCCGCCGGGGCCTCCCGGTACGACATGGCGACGCGCGCGCCGCGGCGCGCATAGGTGAAGGCCTGCGAGCCGGCGCCAACGAAGCGGGCCTCGGTCTCGGCGTCGACCTTGAAATAAAGATGCTCGCCGGCGATCAGGGCGAACATGACGTCGTCCAAGAACAGGCCCCAGCTGCCGAACATGGCGCGCGCCCGGACCGGGCCCATGGGCAGCAGGCACGCCAGCGCGCGATCGACGAATTCGGTGCGCCCGCTCACGGGCCGCCTTGCAGTCGGCTCAGGAAATCGCCGACCGCCGAGATCGCCTCGGTCCAGGTCCGGGCCACACTGCGCCCGGTCGATTTGCGCGGCGCCAGGTTGTGATCGCCGTCCTCGATCCAATGCACGGTGACGGCCGGCGACAGGGGATAGCGCTGGACCTCGACCTCGTTGCCGAAGGGGTCGCGCGTGCCTTGCACGATCAGCGTCGGCGTCTTCAGGCCGGCGAGGGTGGCGACGCGCAGTTTCTCCGGCTTGCCGGTCGGGTGGAAGGGATAGCCGAGGCACACCAGGCCGGCGACGCCGCTTTCGTCGGCGACCATGCTGGCCATGCGTCCGCCGAGCGACTTGCCGCCGATAACCAGCCGCTCCGGCCCGAGCGTGGCGATCGCGCCGCGCCAGGCCGCGAGCAGCATGGATTCCGGATTCGGCGGCCGCTTGCGGCCATCCGCGCGCCGCGCGACCATATAGGGGAACTCGAAGCGTACGATCCGCCAGCGGCCGCGGCCTTGGGCCGCCAGGCCCTCGGCGAAGGCGTCCATGAAGTGCGAGTCCATGGGGCCGCCGGCGCCATGGGCAAGCGCCAGGGTCAACGGTGCGCTAGCGGGTCCGTTGAACAGGAAGTCGAGCTCGGCGTGCGGTTCGGTCATGACGGGAACCGGGTTATACCAGACTCGCCGCGAATTAATACCAACCGTTGATGGTGTTGGTGGACCGGTCCCGACCGAACGCAAAGCGGGCTAACCGGCCTTCGGGTCCGCGCCGCCCGGGAGCGCGCGCACGCGCCCGCGTCCGGTCTCGCCCCAGCGGGTCACCTTGCCGCTGTCGAGGCCGAACAGGTCGAGCACGCGCCCGACCGACTGGTCGACGATGTCGTCCACGCTCTCGGGCCGGGCGTAGAAGGCCGGCACCGGCGGGGCGATCACCGCGCCCATCTCCGAGAGCGCCAAGAGGTTGCGCAGGTGGCCGCTGTGCAGCGGCGTCTCGCGCAGCATTAGCACCAGGCGCCGGCGCTCCTTGAGCGTCACGTCGGCGGCGCGGGTCAGCAGGTTCGAGGTGACGCCGGTCGCGATCTCCGACATGGAGCGGATCGAGCAGGGCGCGACCACCATGCCGAGCGTGGCGAAGGAGCCGCTGGCAATGGCCGCGCCGACATCGGCGATTGCATAGCTGCGCTCGGCGAGGGCCCGGACCTGGGCGGTCTTGAGCTCGGTCTCGTAGGCCAGCGTCATCTCGGCGGCCTTGGTGATTACCAGGTGGGTCTCGACCCGCAGGCTTTTCAGCGTCTCCAGCAGGCGGATTCCGTAGATCACGCCGCTGGCGCCGCTGATGCCGACGATGAGGCGTTCGGGTAGGCCTTCGGGCGTGCTCATAACCTTATGTTTTCTGCCGTTTTTTCTGGTTTTCGTTGCAATGCGCTCGAATCCAGTTTAGCATAGTAGGCACCACTTGGTGAATGGAGGAGCCGATGCAGGCGGATGAGCAAATCTACTCATTACGTGACAAACATGCCTCCCTGGAGCGGGCGATCGAAGAAGAGAGCGAACGCCCTTACCCCGACGATTTCCGACTATCCCAGCTGAAGCGCGAGAAACTCCGAATCAAGGATCAAATTTTCCAGCACGGGGACTGACCCCCGGGCCTCGGAAGCCATGTCCACCCCGTGCGCCGGCAGCCGGGTGGATGGGAGGATCGAAGCCGCGTCTTGGCCATCCAAGGCGCGGCTTTCGTGTTTCCGGACCGGGGTCATATCTCCTTCGCCCGCTCGCGCAGAACGTACTTCTGGATCTTGCCGGTCGAGGTCTTGGGGAGCGGCCCGAAGACCACGTGCTTGGGCGCCTTGAAGTGGGCCATGTTGTCGCGGCAGAAGGCGATGATCTCGGCCGCCTCGGCCTCGGCCCCGGGCTTCACCTCGATAAAGGCGCAAGGGGTCTCGCCCCACTTCCGGTCCGGCTTGGCCACGACCGCGGCCGCCGCCACGGCCGGATGGCGGTACAGCACCCCCTCCACTTCGATCGACGAGATGTTCTCGCCGCCCGAGATGATGATGTCCTTGGAGCGGTCCTTGAGCTCGATGTAGCCGTCCGCGTGCCAGACGCCCAGGTCGCCGCTGTGGAACCAGCCGCCGTCGAAGGCCGCCTTGGTCGCGCTCGGGTTCTTGAGGTAGCCCTTCATGACGATGTTGCCGCGCAGGAACACCTCACCCATGGTCGCCCCGTCCTTGGGCACCGGCTCGAGGGTCTTCGGATCGGCCACCATGAGGCCCTCGAGCACCGGGTACTTGACCCCCTGGCGCGCCTTGAGCGCGGCCTGCCGGTCGCCCGGCAGCGCGTCCCACTCGCGGTGCCAGGCGCAGACCACGGCGGGCCCATAGACCTCGGTCAGGCCGTAGACGTGGGTCACTTCGATGCCCTGCTCGGCCATGGCGGCCAAGACCGCGGCCGGCGGCGGCGCGGCCGCGGTCATCATGCGGACCTGCTGGTCGAACGGACGGCGCTCGTCCTCGCGCGCCCCCAGGATCGTCTGCATGATGATCGGCGCGCCGCACAGGTGGGTCACGCCGTGCTCGGCGAAGGCCGCGT
>JACZWN010000242.1 GCA_022572105.1 Pseudomonadota bacterium
ACGGCGTCGCGCATGGCTACCGATGTCCCGCATCGCCGCGCCATGCGCTCCTGGCCGAAAACCTTGGGAAACCGTCTCTATGGGTCATTATCAAGGACCTTTGGTATTATGGCGGCCGGGGCCATTGCCGTGGGACTGACCGCCTGCGCCAATCGGCCGGAAGCGCCGGAGATCGTCAGCGGCTCGGACAGCCAAGTCTCGATCCTCGCCGATCTACACACGAGTCCCCGACCGCTCGCGGAGGCGTACTGCGCGCAGTATCAAAAGCAAGCCGTCCTGCACGATACCGAATCGGTGGCGGGCAACCTGGTCAGGGGCTGGGCGACGGGCACCAAGGTGTTCCTCTACACCTTCGACTGCATGTAGCCGTCTGCCTGTAGCCGACTGCATGTATCCGACTGCATCCCGCACGGTGGCGCCGTCGCTCTGCGAAGCCTTTAGTGTTTTCGCAAAGGAAAAGCGCGATGCCGACGGAGAGACATCCAACGGCATCGCGCCAAGGTATTAAAGTGGGGTGATAACGATCAGGGTGGCATTACGCGCACCCTGGCTCATATGTTCACCGCCAGGACCGCCCGGCGCAATACGGGATAGTACTGAGTTTCGTTTATCACCCTATTCGCCGTGGGGAGCAACGCCGATGGCGGTAAAAAGCGCCGGGCCCTCGCGGGTGGGTCATTATCAGCGCTCCTTGGTATCACGCCGTCAGGGCGGCCCTCACGGCTTGGACGGCGTCGTCGATGTCGGGGCCGGTCACGTCCAGATGGGTGACGGCGCGCAGGCGTTGCGCGCCGACGGCGCCGATTCGCACGCCGTGGCGCGCGAGCAGTCGCTCGGACAGTTCACGCGCCGTCATGCGCGCGGGCGCCACGTCGAAGTAGATCATGTTCGTCTCGACCTCCGCCGGGTCCAGTTGAAGGCCGGCGATTTGCGCGAGACCCTCGGCAAGCCGCTTGGCGTTGACGTGGTCCTCGGCCAGCCTTTCGACGTTATGCTCCAGCGCGTAGACGCCGGCCGCGGCGATGATCCCGGCCTGGCGCATGGCGCCGCCGAACTGGTGCTTGCAGCGGAACGCCTCCTCGATGAATTCCTCGCCCCCGGCCAGCACCGCGCCGACGGGACAGCCGAGCCCCTTGGAGAGATCGATCCAGACGCTGTCGCAGGGCGCGGCGTAGTCGCGCGCCGAAACGTTGCTGGCCACGACCGCGTTGAGCAGGCGCGCGCCGTCCATGTGAACCGAGAGGCCGTGGTCGCGGGCGGCTTCGGCCACCTCCTCGATCCGCGCCCTCGGCCAAACCCGGCCGCCGCCCAGATTGCTGGTCTGCTCGATCGAGACCAGGGCCGAGCGCGGCGCGTGGCGGCTGTCCCTGGGCCTGACCGCGGCGTGCACCATCTCGGCATCGAAGACGCCGCGCGTCCCCTCCAAGGGCCGCGTCATCAGGCCCGATAGCGCGGCCGGCCCGCCGGTTTCGAAGTGCAGGGCGTGCGCCGTCCGGTCGAGAATGATCTCCTCGCCGGGGCGCGCCCAGACCCGGTAGGCGATCTCGTTGCACATGGTCCCGGACGGCAGGAACAGGGCGCGTTCCTTGCCGAGCAAATCGGCGACCATGTCCTGGAGCCGATTGACCGTCGGGTCCTCGCCGCGTTGCTCGTCGCCGACCTCGGCCTCGGCGATCGCCCGGCGCATGGCCGGCGACGGCCGGGTCTGGGTATCGCTATAAAGCTCGATGCGGGGAACCGGCATCGCTAGCCCGGCCTCGCTAACCATCGAGCCGGGTGGCTTCTTCCGCGGCCTCGGCGACACGGCGAAGGCCGGCATTGATGCCTCCCATGTGCTGGAGAACGCGGCCGAGCCCGGCCAGTATGAGACCGCCGACGAGCAGGAGGCCGTTATCGCGGACCCCGGCTGTCAGTGCGTCCATCCCGGCGACGGCGCCCGCGTCCATGCCTTGGCCCACGCCCATGTCTTGGTAGGAAAGACCGACCGCGCCGGCGATCGCGGCGGCGGCAAATACATAGAGCACGATGTACATGGATCCGGTTCCTCTCGTTCTCTTGTCAAGCGCACGACCGGATATGGTCGTCGGGCCGGGAGATTCGCCCGCTGGTCGGGCGATTGCGTTGGAATACGAGGGCTAATGCAGGCCGGGCGACTTGAGAAAGGCGTTACGATCGGCCGAGTGCACGGTAATGCTCAACTCGTCGCCGTCGCGCGAGACCGTCAACGGGATGACCGTGCCGGCGCGCCCGAGCGCCCAAATCCGGCGAAACATGTCCGCCATGTCGGTGACCGGCGCGTCGGCGACCTTCAGCACCACGTCGCCGACCTGGAGGTCCGCCCGAGCGGCCGGGGCACCGTTGGCCAGTCCCGCCACGACCAGGTTTCCCTCCGCCTCCGCCGTGAACATACCGAGCCACGGCCGCGGCGGTTTGTCGACCCTGCCGAACTTCAGGAGGTCATCGAGGATCGGTGGGAGCAGATCGATCGGAACGAACATGTTGCCGTCGCGCGGCTCGCCTTCCTCCTGCGCCTCCTGGACGAGCAGCGAACCGACGCCCTGCAGCCTGCCGTCCGCCCCGATGAGGGCCGCGCCACCCCAGCTCGGGTGCGGCGGCGCGGTGAATATCGCCTCGTCGAGGACGTATTCCCAGTATCCCGCGAATTCGCGCTTGGAGATAATGCGGGTTACCAGCGCGTGCTGACGGCCGCCGCACCCGGCGACGATGACCTCGTCCCCGACCCGCGAATCCAGGGACGTGCCAAGCTCCATCGCCGGCGCGCCGAGGCGTCCCAAGGCTTGCACCAGGCCGAACCCGGTCGTCTGGTCGTAGCCGACGACATGGGCCGGGGTCGCCGTTCCTTCGCCGGACACCAGCCACACCGTCTCGGCTTCGGTAATCAGATAGCCGATGGTGAGCACCAAGCCGTCGTCACCGATCACGACGCCGTTGCCGCCGCGCTCGGTGCCCAGAGTGGGTGCGGAAAAGGCGTCCTCGGGGACCTCGGAGCGAAGGGACATTACCGAAGACAGGGTCCGTTCCAGATCGAATGCAACCGCCTCGGGGTCGGGCTGCATCTCCGCCGGGAATTCCCAATCACCATCGTCCGTCATCGGTTAATCCGTCTCGCGAACCGGGAAATTCGGCCTTGCTCGATCATGCCTCGCAGTTATGGCGATGTCGGGCTCCAGGGGACTGTTTTCGGATCGGCGGGAGCCCCCGCGCGCCGAAAAACGACCGAGAGCAAGGTAGCGAAGGCCGGCACGCAAGACAACCATGCTGCACCAGCCGCGAATCCCGCCGGGCCTCGCCGGCGCCATCGGACAGTTGCCGGCACATTGGCGAAACTGTATCAGTTCGCCCCGGGGGTCCCGCGACGCGCGGTTTGGATAGGCGGTCGACATACTGGAAAAACTTCACGCCCGGGAGGGCGGCGCGAGGAAATCGAGTCCGGAGATCGACACGAGATGGCCCATCCGCTGTTCGCCGCGCGCCACAAGCTCGAGCCCTTCTGGCTCGACGATACGCCCGCGCCGGCGCTCGGCACGCCCGATCCGCCAGGCTCGGCCGACGTCGCCGTGGTCGGTTCGGGCTACACCGGGTTGACGGCGGCGCTGACCCTGGCGCGCGAGGGCCGCGGCGTGGTCGTCTTCGACGCCGAGGCGGCGGGCCACGGCTGCAGTTCGCGCAACGGCGGCCAGTGCGGCGGCGAGCTCAAGCCGGGCTTCGACGGGTTGAGCGCGCGCTACGGCAAGGCGCGCGCCCTGGCCATGTACCGCGAGGCGCGGGCCGCGCTCGAGTACCTCGCCGAGGTGGTCGAACGCGAGCGCATCGCGTGCCGCTTCGCGCGCCCGGGCCGTTTCATCGGCGCCCACCGGCCGGGCCACTACGAGACGCTGGCGCGCGATTTCGAGACCCTGCGCCGCGAGGTCGGCCTCGACTGCCACGCCGTGCCGCGGGCCGAGCAGCACGGCGAGATCGGCAGCGACATCTATTACGGCGGCGGGGTGATCGCCGGAGGACACCTGCTGGTCGGGTGCAGCGGCAGTGCCGCCGAGTTCGGCCACACCATCATCGACCGAAACGGGCCACCGTGTCGCTGCGGAAACTACGGCTGCCTTGAGGCCCTGGCCGGGGGTTGGGCCATCGCTCAGCGAGCCAGGGAGGCCGCAGAGGCAGACCCCAAGGCAGGAGCGGCGCTACTGGCCCTGGTGGAAGACCGGAGAGAGGA
>JACZWN010000243.1 GCA_022572105.1 Pseudomonadota bacterium
GAGCCGTTCACCTTCGCCGACCTGATCGCGACCCTGCATCCCGACGACCGCCCCCGCGTCCTGGCGGCGATCGACAGCGCCATCCGCGACGGCGCCGACTACGACGTCGAGTATCGCGTGGTCCTCCCCAGCGGCGAACTGCGCTGGCTGCACGCGCGCGGCCGGGCCGCCCAGACGGCCGACGACGGCGGCGCGCGGCGCCTGGCCGCCGCGCTCGACTCGCTGGCCTCGGGCGATGGCGGGATGAGCGAAGAGACCCTTGGCGAGTTGGAGCGGGTCTGGCTCGGCACCCTGCCCGGGCGCCTGGACGCGCTCGGCGCGGCGCTGGAGGCCGACACCGTGACCCTCGACGACCTGCCCGAGGCCTTGCGCGCGCGCTACCTGAGCGCCGACGGCCGGGCGCGGGTCGAGATCGTACCGCAAGACGACCTGCGCGACCCGGCCGCGCGCCGCCGCTTCGTCGACGCCATTCGCACGGTCGCGCCCGAGGCCGCCGGCGCGCCGGTCACGATCACCGAGGCGGGACGCGCCGTGGTGCGGGCCTTCGGCGAGGCGGCGGCCTATGCGCTGGCGCTGATCGTCGTGCTGCTGGTGGTGCGCCTGCGCAGCCTGCGGGACAGCATGATGGTGCTCGCTCCGCTGATGCTCGCCGCGCTCTTGACCGTCGGCGCCACGGTCGCGTTCGGCGTTCCCTTCAATTTCGCCAACGTGGTCGTGCTGCCGCTGTTGTTCGGACTGGGCGTGGCCAGCGGCATCCACATGGTGGTCCGGGCCAGGCACGCGGGGGGCGCCGCCGGCCTGATGGCGACCAGCACGCCGCGCGCGGTGCTGTTCAGCGCGCTGACCACCATCGGTTCGTTCTGTGCGCTGGCGCTGTCCAGCCACCGCGGGACGTCCAGCATGGGCGTGCTGCTGACCATCGCGATCACGCTGACCATGGCGTGCACGCTGGTCGTCCTGCCCGCCCTGCTGACCCGCCCGTCCCGGCCCGCGGCGATCTTGCGCCTGCCCGGTTTGCGGATGCCCGGTTTGGGGCGCCTGCTGACCCTCTTCGCCGGGATCGGGCTTCTGGCCTACATCGCCAGTTGGATCGATCTGACCGAGGTCTGGAACCGCCTGCTGGATCTGGGGACCTGGGGCGCACTGGCCGTCTGCGCGGTCTATTTCACCGCCTTCCTGGTCGATACCGCGTCCTGGCAGCTCATGCTGCCCAGCGTGCGCCTGGACGCCCCTTGGCTGTACCGCCTGTGGAAGGTGCGCATGGTCGGCGAGGCGCTCAACCTGGTGGTCCCCGTCGGCTCGCTCGGCGGGGAACCGGTTAAGGCGGTGCTTTTGAAGCGCGCGCACGCCATCGGCTACCGCGAGGGCGCGGCCTCGCTGTTCATCGCCAAGACGGTCAATCTTCTGGCGCTGGTCGCCTTCTCGGCCGTCGGCTTGGCGCTCATGCTGCAAGTCGAGGCGTTGCCCGGCGCCTATGTGCTGGCGGCCGCCGCCGGGCTGGCCGCCCTCGGCTTCGGCATCATCGGATTCTACGCCGTGCAGCGCTGGGGCGCGGCCAGCTATCTGGTGCGCCGCCTGGCCGCCTGGCGCTTCGGCCGGCGACTCGGGGGGCTGCTCGAGCACCTCCACGAGGTCGACGACCACTTCGAGCGCTTCTACGCGCGCCAGCCGGCGCGCTTCGCCGCGGCCTTGGCCCTGGCGCTCGCCAACTGGCTGATCGGGATGGGCGAGATCGTGGTCATCATGTGGTTCCTGGGGGCGCCCGTGACGCTCGCCGAGGCCTGGCTGATCGAGACCGTGGCCCAGCTGGTGCGCGTCGGCACCTTCTTCATACCGGCCAGCCTGGGCGCCACCGAGGTCGCCATGGTGCTCCTTTACGACGCGCTCGTCGGGCGTCCCTCGCTCGGTTTCGCGGTCGCGCTCATTAGGCGCGGGCGAGAATTGCTGTGGATCGCCTGGGGCCTCTGGCTCGGCTGGCTGGAGGCGCCGGGCGCCATGGCGGCGGCCCAGGCGTCAACGGTGACGAGTGATATCAAGGAGCGTTAATTATGACCCATAGAGATCGGGCAGGCGATCGGACGGGCCACCGGGCGGGCCACCGGGCGGGCCACCGGGCGGGTAGCAGGGAAGCCGCGGGCGATGCGGGACATCCACCCTCCGCAGCGGCAGCGCCGCTGCTGCGGAGGACGGGGCGCAGGGCTTGCGATGCCCGGCATCGCCGCGCCACGCGCTCCTGGCCGAAAGCCTTGGGAAACCGTCCCTTTGGGTCATTATCGACGCCCCTTGGTATTAGGATCCAAGTTCAGGCCGCCATGCTCGCGCGTCGCCAGGCGCCTACTTCAGCATCCATTCATGGTCCGGGTCGTTGCGGAACACCCATTTACGGGTCGGCCCGGCCATGACGTTGAGGTAATAGAGCTCGTAGCCATAAGGCGTGCCAACCGGATGGTAGCCCCTCGGCACCATGACCACATCGCCATCCTGGACGCACACGGTTTCGTCCAGGGAGCGGTCGTCCGTGTAGACGCGCTGGAAGGCGAAGCCCTGCGAGGGATTGAGGCGGTGATAGTAGGTCTCCTCTAGCAGGCTCTCCACGGGCAGCGCTTCCGTGTCGTGCTTGTGCGGGGGATAGGAGGACCAGTTGCCCTGCGGGGTGATCACCTCGACGACCAGCAGGCTTTCCGCCCGCGGATCGCTGTCCGGCAGGATGTTGCGCACATGGCGGGTATTCGCCCCCTTGCCGCGTGTTTCCCGGCTCATTTCCGCTTCCCCGATGACCCGCGCCGGATGCTCGCCACCGCCCGGCGCCGTGCAGACGGCCAGTTCCATATCACTGGTCGCCGCCACGGCATAGCGCGCGCGCGCCGGTACGTAGACGGCGCCCGGCGCCTGGTCCTCGAACGGCGTGGCGCGGCCGCCCAGGCCGGCGAAGGTTTCGCCGCCGACGGTCACGTCGCCGGAGCCGGCGACCAGCACCAGACAGTGTTCGTCCGCGCCGGTCTCGCGCGACAGCCTCTGCCCGGCCTTGAGCTTGTAGAGATCGAAACCCACATGGCCCCAGCCGGCGGTCCGCGGCGTGATATGTGTGACCCGCCCCTCATTGTCGGGGTCGGTGGGGCGCACCAGAAGATCGGCCATCTGCTTATCGCTCCTTTAGTGAAGTCCGGCCTCGGCGGCCATGCGGTTGAGGTTGGCGTAACCCATCTCGGCATAGGTCTTCGGGTTCGCCTTGGCGGGATCCTGTTCGGCTTCGACGACCAGCCAGCCCGCGTAGTCCACCCGGGACATCTCGGAAAGCACGGCGGGGAAATCAATGTCGCCGTCGCCCGGCACGGTGAACACCCCGTCGACCACCGCATCGAGGAAGCTGGCGTCGCGCGCCAGCGCCGCATCGCGCACGCTCGATCGCAGGTCCTTGCAATGCACGTGGGTGATGCGCGGGCCATAGGTCCTGGCCAGCAACACCGGGTCGGCCTTGGCGAAGACGGCGTGCCCGGTATCGAGAAGCAAGCCTACTTCCTCACCCACCGAGTCCATGAAACGGGCGATCTCGACCGTGGTCTCGACCACCGTGCCCATGTGGTGGTGATAGGCCGGCGCGAAGCCCTGATCGCGGAGGAACTTGCAGAATTCGGTCATTCGCGCGGCGAAACCCGGCCAGTCTCCGGCACCCAGGCGCGGGCTTTTCGACAGGGGCGCGGACTTGTCGCCGTGAATGGCGTTGGAGGTTTCGGCGATGATGTACACGGTGCAGCCCATGTCGCGCAGCAGGCTGAGGTGATCTTGGGCCGCAACGATCTCCGCCCGAACATCGCGCCTCAGCAGCTCGGTGGAATACCAGCCGCCGACCAGGCCGATGTCGTGGGCCTCCAGGATGGGACGGAGCTGGGCCGCCTCTCGCGGGAACTTGTGGCCCAGTTCGACGCCAATAAAGCCGGCGCCGCGGGCCTCGCCGAGGCAGGTCTCAAGGGAAATGTGGCCGCCCAGCTCGCGCAGGTCGTCGTTCGACCAGCCGATGGGATTGACGCCGATTCGAAGGGTCATACCAAAGGTCCTTGATATTGACCCATAGAGATCGCGCGGGCGATCCGCCGGGCAGGAGGGAAGCCGCGGGCGATGCGGGACATCGTCAAGGCTTTCCGACGCCCCCGGCGGTTCGCCCGCGCGACCGGAAGGCGGCTTCCCAA
>JACZWN010000053.1 GCA_022572105.1 Pseudomonadota bacterium
ACAGCGGCGTCTCGGGCGAGTTGAGGTACTTGGGCTCGCGGTCGCCGAGCGCGCGGCCGCCGAAGCCGACGACGCGCCCGCCGCGGTCGGTGATGGGGAAAATGATCCGGCCGCGGAAGCGGTCGTAGGCCGCGCCGCCGCCCTCGGGCTGCTTGAGCAACCCACCGGTGACCATCATTTGTCCGGAGATGTCCTGGCGCGCCAGCGCCTCCTTGAGCGCGGTTCGCGAATCGGGCGCCCAGCCGAGGCGAAACGCCGCGATCGTGGCGTCATCGACGCCGCGCGCGGCGAGGTACTCGCGCGCGGTCTTGCCGCCGGCGCCGGCGCAGAAGTCGAGGACCACCATGCCCGGCCGCGCATCGGTGACCAACGCGACCACTTGCGAGCCTTCGTCCTGGATCTCCACCAAGCCGGTCTCGTAGGCCCGCCCGGCGCTCAACCCGGGGCGCCCGGCGGCGCGCAGGCCGAGCGGCGAGAGCGGCGTCGGCGCGGTCTCGATCCCCTCCTCGGCGAGCGCCGTCCGCGCCGCCGCGCGCTCGCCCTTCAGCGTGTTGACCCTAAGATCGAGCGACGCCTCGCCCATGAGCGCCCCAAGCTCCGCCTCGGCGCCCGCGCCGAAGGCCTCGACGAACTCGGGCCATAGCCACTCGGGACATTCGGCCGCCACCCACGCGGGCTGTTCGAGGTCGGTCAAGCTCCGGCCCGCCAGGGCATCGGCGAGCACGCGCTCGTCCGGATCGAGCGGCGCGGGATGATAGGTCCCGCCGTCGAACAGCGCGGCTAGCGTTTCCGGCGTCCGGCCGTCGATCAGGAGCAAGGCCGCGAGCACCGAGCGGCGCGGCCGGACGAGCCCGTCGCCGGGGCCCGGGCCGATGCGCTCCAGCCACCAGTCGAGACGCGCCCGGGCGCGCAGCACCCGGTACGCCAGGTCGCCGAGCGCGCGCCGGTCCTTGGACCCGATGTAGCGCCGCTCCCGGAGGTAGCGCGCCATGACGCGCTCGGCCGGCGCCACCTCGGCGTCGATGCGGCCCAAGAGCTCGATCGCGGCCTCGATGCGCGCGGCGGGAGTCATAATACCAAAGGTCGTTGGAAGGGCGTGGCAGGGCGCCCGCACCGCCTTACATATCGGGCCGGTAGTTGGGCGCCTCGCGGGTGATCGAGACGTCGTGCACGTGGCTTTCGCGCAAACCGGCGCTGGTGACCTTGAGGAAGCGGCAGTTGCGCTGCATCTCGGCGATGTCGGCGTTGCCGGTGTAGCCCATGGCCGCGCGCAGGCCGCCGACCAGTTGGTGAATGACCGCGCCCGCCGGGCCCTTGTAGGGCACCCGGCCCTCGACGCCTTCGGGCACCAGCTTGAGTTGATCGGCGACCTCCTCCTGGAAGTAGCGGTCGGCCGAGCCGCGCGCCATGGCGCCGATCGAGCCCATGCCGCGGTAGGCCTTGTAGGACCGGCCCTGGTACAGGAACACCTCGCCCGGGCTCTCCTCGGTGCCGGCCAAGAGCGCGCCGACCATGACGCAGTCGGCGCCGGCGGCCATGGCCTTGGCCACGTCACCGGAGTATTTGATGCCGCCGTCGGCGATGACCGGGGTACCGGAGTCGCGGCAGGCCTCGACCGCGTCCAGGACCGCGGTCAATTGCGGCACGCCGACCCCGGCCACGACCCGCGTGGTGCAGACCGTGCCCGGACCGATGCCCACCTTGATCGCGTCCGCCCCGGCATCGAGCAGCGCCTTGGCGCCGTCGCGGGTCGCCACGTTGCCGCCCACGACCTGGGCCTTGTTGGACAGGCGCTTGATCGCCCTGACCACGTCGAGCACGCCCCTGGAGTGGCCGTGGGCGGTATCGACCACGATCACGTCGACCTCGGCCTCGAGCAGGGCCTCGGCGCGGGCCAGGCCGTCCGCGCCGACGCCGGTGGCCGCCGCCACGCGCAGGCGCCCCTGCTCGTCCTTGCAGGCATCCGGGTAGGCCTGGGCCTTCTCCATGTCCTTGACCGTGACCAGCCCGATGCAGCGGTAGTCGTCGTCGACCACGATAAGCCTCTCGATCCGGTGCTGGTGCAGCAGCCGCTTGGCCTCGCCCAGATCGACGCCCTCGCGCACGGTCACCAGGCCCTCGTGGGTCATCAACTCGCTGACCGGCTGCTGGGTGTTCTCGGCGAAGCGCACGTCGCGGTTGGTCAGGATGCCGACCAGCTTACCGCTGTCGCGCTCGACCACCGGGATGCCCGAGATGCTGTAGCGGGCCATGAGATCGAGGGCGTCGGCCAGCGGCCGTGCGGGTTCGATGGTGACCGGGTTGATCACCATGCCGCTCTCGAACTTCTTGACCGCGCGCACCTCGTCGGCCTGGCGCGCCACGTCCAGGTTCTTGTGGACCACGCCCATGCCGCCGACCTGGGCCATGACGATCGCCATGCGGCTTTCGGTGACCGTGTCCATGGCCGAGGAGAGCAGCGGGATGCCCAGCTCGATGGTCCGGGTCACGCGGCTCGCGGTGCTGGCTTGATGGGGCAGGACGGCGGATTCCGCAGGCTCGAGCAGAACGTCGTCGAACGTCAGAGCTTCGCGAATATCCATGCCACTCCCCGGGTCGGTGAATGGCGCCGCATGATACACATTGCACCCGCAAAGCCAAGCGCATTAAGGGGCCGGCGGGACACGGGAATTCCCGGATCTTCGGGCGCGTTCAAACCTCACGTCCCGCCCCCTGGCCCGCCCCCTGGCCCGCCCCCTGCCTTGGGCCGGTCCCGGAACCCGGTGGCCACCAGGTACATCTCGGCCGAATCGGCCCGGCTGGCCGGCGGCTTGACGTGGCGCAGCTTGGCGAAGGCCAGCTTCAGGCGGTTCAGCAACGCCGGCTCGGTGCCGCCGTGGAGGACCTTGACCACGAAAGCCCCGCCGGGGCCGAGCACCTCCCCGGCGAAGTCGAAGGCCGCCTCGGCCAGCGCCATGACGCGCAGGTGATCGGTGTCCGCGTGGCCGGTCGCCGGCGCCGCCATGTCGGAGAGCACCAGCGAGGCCGGCCCGTCGAGCGCCGCCGCGACCCGGGCCCGGACCTCGGCCTCGCGGAAGTCGCCGGTAAGCAGGACCGCGCCCTCGATAGGCGCCATCTCGATGAGGTCGAGGGCCACCACCCGGGCGCTACGGCCGCAGCGCTCGACCGCCACCTGGGTCCAGCCGCCCGGCGCCGCGCCCAGGTCGACGACGCGCGCGCCGCGCTTCAGCAACCCGAAGCGCTCGTCCATCTGCGCGAGCTTGAAGGCCGCGCGCGAACGGTAGCCCTGCGCCTTGGCCTCGGCGACGTAAGGGTCGGCGTGCTGACGCCGGAGCCAACGGGTCGACGAGGCCGAGCGCCCCTTGACGGTCCCGGCCTTGATCTTCAAGCCGCGGCCCGATCCGCCCCCTGGCCCGCCCCCCGGCCCGCCCCGGGTCGCGCCGACCTGGCCCCGGCCGGTTTTTGGGCCGCCGCCCTTATCTCCACCGCCCTTGCCTGCGCCGCCCTGGCCCCCGTGACGCCCGCCGCGCCCGGGACCGCTCATGTCGGGCCGGCCGGGATGGCGTCGGCGCCGTGCATCAGCATGAACAGGATGCCCTCGCGCAGGCCGCGGTCGGCGACCCTGAGGCGCCCGACCGGCCAGGTGCTGCACAGCGCCTCGAGGATGGCGCAACCGGCGATCATCAGGTCCGCGCGCTCCGGCCCGATGCAGGGTTCGGCGGCGCGCGCCTCGTGGCTCATGGAAACCAGGCGCTGGCTGATCCGGCGCGCGGACTCGAAGTCGAGGTAGCGACCATCGACCCGCGCCCGGTCGTAGCGCCGCAGTTTCTGGTGCATGCCGCACAGCGTGGTCACCGTGCCCGAGGTGCCGAGCATCTGAAGCTGGTGGTCCGCGACCAGCGCGCTCAGGCGATGCTTGGCCTCGAAGGGCGCGATCGCGGCCGCCACCTCCTCGACCATGGTGTCGTAAACCCGGGGCGTCACCCGGCGCCCGCCGTGGCGCTCGGTCAGCGTCACCACACCGATTGGAATCGAATACCAGCCGCAGGGCCGCGGCTCGACGATGCGGCCGTGGCGGTCCGGCGCGCTGGGCACTTCCATGCAGCCGAGCTCGGTACTGCCGCCGCCGATGTCGAAGACCAGTGCGTGGGAGGTCCGGCGGTCGAGCAGCGGCGCACAGCCGTAGATCGCCAGGTTCGCCTCCTCGTCGTTGGAGATGATCTCCAGCTCGATCCCGGTCTCGCGCCGGACCCGGGCCAGGAAGGCGTCGCAGTTGCCGGCGCGCCGGCAGGCCTCGGTCGCCACCGCGCGCGCCCGGGTCACGCCGCGCCGGCGCATCTTGGCGGCGCAGACCCTGAGCGCGTCGAGCGTGCGCGCCATGGCCGCGTCGGACAGGCGCCCGCTCGCGCTCAGGCCCTCGCCCAGGCGCACGATGCGCGAGAAGGCGTCGATGACGCGGAAACCCTGGGCCAGCGGGCGGGCGACCAGCAGGCGGCAGTTGTTGGTGCCCAAATCGAGGGCTGCGTAAACATGGCGCGGGTTCGCGGCACCGTCCCGCCCGAGGCGGGACCCGGCACCGCGCGCAGGGGCGGCATCGCTCACCCGGAGTCCTTCCTTGTCCGTTTGCCGGCCTTGTCCGTTTGCCGGGCGTCGGCTTCCCGACCGCGGGGCGCGGGGTGCTTTCCCATATCCGGATTATCTTAGACGTATTCCGCCACCGCGCGCCAGTAGGCTCCCCGAGGGGCGCGCGGCGCAGGGGGCCCAGCGGCGCCCGGGTGGCGCCCGGTCCCGGGTTTTGCCCGAAAACGGTTGAAATGGCCCGCGCGCATCGCCTACATAAGGCCGTGTCAAGGCCCGGCCCGGCGCAGACGTCTGTTGTGAGCCGCGTGTGAGCCGCGCGGGCCGTTCCGCATCGCCGTTGGGGCGTCGTATAAGGGCATTACACTCGGCTCTGGACCGAGTAATCGGGGTTCGAATCCCTGCGCCCCAGCCAAGATTCCCGTCTCACGTGGAATCGCTTAGCCGAGCCGCCAAAATCGGCTGCGCTGGTTTTCGCCCGAGCTCGGAGCGAGCGCCGAGAAGCTCCGAGACCGGCGTAACCGCTGGTCCCTGTGGCTGCCGCCTGCCGCGCTGGGCGCGCCTGAACGCCGGTGCGCGCGCCGTATCGCGGCCACCCCGACCCGAATTTGCCGTTCGCCGGCGACATTTTTGCGCACCCTGTTCCGAAGGCTCGTTCCCTGTCGAGTCGCCCCCGGAATTCAAAGATCGTTGGTGTAAACACGGAACAAATTTCTTATGCGAATTTAACTATTTGTTAAGCATTCCGCTTAACCTTGGTTAACGGCCCGGATCGTCCGGGCCCATGGGTTCGTGAAATTCGTGCAAGATTCGAGGAAGTGGAGACCCGTGCGATGAGCAAGCCGACCTGGATTCTGGCGACGACGATCGCCGCGGTCGTGCTCCTGGGACCCCTGGGAGCGCTGGCTCAGACCCAAACCCAGGCGCAGCAGTGCGACCAGCGCGCCAAGGTGCTCGGCCATCTCGCCCAGAAGTATCACGAGGCGCCGATCGCCGTCGGCGTGACCAGCTCGGGCGGCATCGTCGAGGTCCTGACAACGGGCGACGGCGAGACCTGGACCATCATCCTGTCCGATCCGAACGGAACCTCCTGCCTGATCGCGGCCGGCGAAGGCTGGCGCAACCTACGGTTCGACGACCACGCCCTCGATCCGCAGGTTTGAGCCCGGCTTCCCCCCGAGGACCACACCCGCACCGATTTTTAAAGGGGCGCTCTCCAGGGCCGCGCTCGACCTCGTTCCCTCCCCGCCCGTCTTCGCGCGCCGGCGCCACGCTGCCCCACGGCCCGGCCGCGCGCTAGCATGGGCCGGCAGGGGCGTGGCCCGGCCCACGCCCGACGCCCACGCCCGGCAAGGAGAACGCCGGTGCGCACACGCGCGGTCCTCACCGTTATCGCGACCTTTGCGACCATGGGCAGCGCCGCCGCCTTCGCCGCACCGGATTGTGCCCGGCCTGCGACCTGAGCGGCGCCGACCTGGCCGGGGCGAGCCTGCGCGACGTCTTCCCGAGCGAAACCGACCTGCGCGGCGACGAGACCACGCGCCTGCCGCCCGACTTCACCGTGCCTCCTTGCGACTGACGCGCATCTACGGAGCGTGTGGGTCGAAGCCCTAACAGAACCGGCCCAACGCAAAAACCGCGGTGCCAGGGCCGCGGTTCGAACTCAAGGCCGGTATCGGGAAAAACTAGGAGACGATGTCGAGCAGCGCGCCCAGCATCCGGTCCTGGGTCTGGATGACCTTGACGTTGGCCTCGAACATCCGGAGCGCCAGGATCTGGTCGACCATTTCCCGCTCCAGCGAGACGTTGGGCAGCGGCACCAGGCCGTCCGCGTCCGCGTCGGGATGGTTCGGCTGCTGGGACAGGTACGCGGGCGGCGTTACCGGCACCGCCTTGGCCTCGACCCCGCCGTACGCATTGGCGACGAAGACCGCACGCTGGGGCGTGAACGCCTCCGGCTTGGCCAGCGCCGGGTCCGGATGGACGCCCAGGCTCAGCACGTTGGCGATATTGTCGGCCGACACCTCCAGACGTCGGCTTTGGGCCCGCAGACCCGAGACGGCGACATCGAAGACGGAACTCATGAGAGCCCTTTCAAGCTGCGCATCATGAATATAGTACTGGTCTGAGGAAAAGATTGCAACTAATTGTTTTTAAATGACTTTTTGGAAGAATTTTAGATACATTCTCGACGCCGCCGACGGCCCGGCCCGAGGCCGCCATACGGCCCCCGCAGGGTCCAGTTCGAGGTTCGCAACACGGTCACCCGGGGCGTGATTACTTATATTTCTTGACCGCGAGATCGATCTCGCGCAGGAGCGCCTTGCCGACCTGCCCGCCGTCGCCCTGGACCCGGTTGCGGAACACCGTGCGGATGGCGTCGATGTGCGCCGCTATGAGCTTGAGGCGATCCTCGGTGATCTCCATGTCGCTGTCCAAGGTCGCCTTGTACAGCGACTTCCCGAAGGAGGTGACCAATTGGTAGTCGAAGGTCCCGCTTTGCCCGCGCAACTCGTGGGCGATGCGGTTGATATTGGCGACGTGCTTGGCGTTGCCGCCCTCGGGCCAGCCGCCGGCCTCGAGGGCTTTAAGCGACTCGGCCATGGAGTTGATGTAACGCTTGGCCCAGTCGGCGTAGTCGCCGACCAGCCTCCTGATCCGCTCTTGGGCGGCCTCGATGATCAAGGGATCGAAATGCGCCGGCTCCCGCCCGTTCGATCCGAGCTTTTCGCGCAGCCGGTTGTTGGCCAGGAAATAGATGGCCCGAACGTCCTCGCGCAGGGTTCTGGTGGTTGAATCTGTCTTGATCACCTGGATCTCCGACTGCCGGGTCTTGCGCCGCTCCTCGACCACCGCCTGTTTCACGCGCCGCCGGTCGGGTCCGAAATAGCCCGGCGCCAGCACGGACGGCCGCTGGTTATTGACCACGGCGAGAATCCGGTCGGCGACCGAGCGCGCCGAGAACGGCTTCGCGAGGAACTCGTTCACGCCGGTATCGCGCGCCTGCTCGACCACGAACTGATCGGCCGCGCCGGAGACCATGATGAAGGGGACGAAGCGGTCGGGAACGTCCCGGTTGGTTCGGATCCAATGCAGAAACAGGTTGCCGTCGACGCCGGGCATGAGATAGTCGGAAACGATCAGGTCGATGGTTCCGATGCCGGCCGCGATGGGGTCGGTCTTACTCAGCTTCAGCTTCTTGATGGCGGTCGAGCAGTCGGGTTCGGTCACCGTGTCGGTGATGCCGAACGCCTTGATGGTGCTGGCGAGCAGATTGAGCATGAAGGCGTTATCGTCCACCACCATGACGCAGATTTGATCCCATTTCAGCTTGTGCATCGCGACGTCCAGGATCCTCGCGCGCCCGCCGGATGCCGCCCCGCCCGCGGCGCGCGGCGGGCGGGGGATTGGGGCGGTCGCATGGCCTCCGGGTTTCCGGCGGTCATGCCGACAAAAAGACACACTTTCGATACCTTTTTGAGGTGATCAGATTACCGGAGGGTTAATACCTCGTCGCGCGAACAGGGGCTCATCCGGGACACGCCGCCCGCGTCTCAGGCCGCCGAATCTTCGTCCCTGGCGCGCTCCTTGCCCGGTCGCCCGGCCTGAAGGCGGCGGTGCACCGACACCGAGACCGGAATGCTGGCCATGTAGGCGATGCCGACGAGGCCGAGCGTCACCCAGGGGGTGCTGACCAGGAAGGCCGCGAAGGCGCCGACCCCGACGAGCACGAGACCGACGTAGCTCTGGCGCATCCTGATCCGCTTGGCCGAGAAGGTCGGCACCTTGCTGACCATCAAGGCCGATACGGCGACCAACATGACGCCGTTGAGGACCGGCGAGGCCAGGATGTCCTCGCCCAACTCGAAGCTCAGCACCATGGGCAGGAGCACCAGGCCCGCGCCGCAGGGCGCCGGCACGCCGGTGAAGAAGCGGCTCGCCCAGGGGGGTGCCGGCTCGTCGATGCCCAAGGCCGCGTTGAAGCGGGCCAGGCGCATCGCGCAGCACATGGCGAAAACCAGGATCAGCGCCCAGCCGAGCCCGCCGGTGCCGCTCAAGGCCCAGAGATACACCATCAGCGCCGGGGTGACGCCGAAGTTGATGACGTCGGCCAGCGAATCGAGCTGGGCGCCGAACTCGCTGGTCGCCCCCATCAGGCGCGCGATGCGCCCGTCGAGGACGTCCGCCACCATGGCGACCAGCACCGCCGCGATCGCCAGGTCCCAGCGCTCCATCAAGGCGAGGCGGATCGCGGTCATGCCGGCGCACAAACCGAGCAGGGTGAGCGCGTTCGGGATCAGCCGGTTGACCGTGAGGCCGGGTAGACGGCGTTGCTTGACTCCGCTCATTCGGCGCGTTTCCCCTTCAACGCGTCTCTCCCGGGCGCGGTCCCTCGTCGGAGGCGAGATCGGCGATCACGCTTTCGCCCGCGACCATACGTTGGCCCGGCGCGACCAGCGCCGAGACGCCGTCAGGCAGGTAAACGTCGGCCCGGCTGCCGAAACGGATCAGCCCGAAGCGCTCGCCGGTGCGCACGCTTTGGCCTTGGCGCAGATTGCACACGATGCGCCGAGCGATCAGCCCGGCGATCTGAACGAATGCGATATCGCGCCCGTCCGCCGTCGTCAAGCGCACCGTCTGGCACTCGTTGTCCTCGGAGGCTTTGTCCGAGGCCGCGTTGACGAACTTGCCCTTGCGATAGGCCAGCTCGGTGATCGTCCCATCGGTCGGGACGCGGTTCACGTGCACGTCGAAGACATTGAGAAAGATGCTGACGCGGGTCAGCGGACGATCGCCCATGCCGAGCTCCTCCGGGGGCGGCGCCGAATCGACGGCGGTGACCATGCCGTCGGCCGGGCTGACCACGAGGCCGGGGCGCAACGGGACCACGCGGTCCGGGTCCCTGAAAAAATAAACGCAAAACAAAGCCGCGACCAAGCCGACCCCGGCGAGCGGCGCCCAAGCCAGGTAAAGCAGCCCCGCGGCGACGAGCGCCGCCGCGATGAACGGCCAGCCGGCTTGATGGATCGGAACCAGTACGCTCTTCAGCAAACCGTTGTCCTTCACAAGATGGAACCTTCCGCGCGCCCGGGCCCGCCGGGGCGGACCCGGGCGCGCGGGCATTTCCTACACATGCCCTTCCTATATAGGAAAGGCTTTACTCAACCTTAATCGATTTGATGCACCCTCGGGAGCCTTGGCGCCCCGGGGGCGCAAAGGGGGGCGAAACAGGGCAGGTTGGCCAGGATGAGCGACGAACCCGAATTCCAGACTCCTCTAGGGCCGGTCGAGGCCGGGTTGACCGCAACCGCGGCACTCATCGCCGGCCGCTGCTCTCCGCTCCGGGTCGGCGATATCGAGATCGACGGGCAAGGTCGGATTCGCGCGCGCACCGACAAGGGGCCGCTACGCTTCGCATTCGCCTATCGCGGGGTCGAGTTCGGGGCCGAGGTCGCGACCGGCGCGGAGCCGCGGGTCAGGCTGAGCGCCGAGCTCGGCAAACTGCCCTACAGCATGGAAATCGGCCACGGCCGGCACACCATTCGGCGCATCCTCGTATCCAGCGCGCGGCTGCCCCACGGCCGCATCGGCCTGTCCGATTCCGACGACATGCGCCTCGAGGCGGAGTCGTCACCGCCCGCGCCGTTCACGCCCGCCAGCCTCATGGCCGCCGTGGCGGCGTTGCTGCTCGACCTTCGGCCCTACCTGGATCTCGTGGCGCGGGTCCTGGACGGCGCGCGGCGAACCGACGCGGCTCCCGGCTGATCCCGACCACTCGATACAAAAGTCTCGTTGATATCAGTTGGTCGAGGGCACGATGAAGATCTGGCCTGGATAGATCAGGTCCGGATCGCCGATCCGCTCCTGGTTCGCCCGATAGATGACCGAATAGCGAACGCCTTGGCCGTAGACCCGGCGCGCGATCCGCCACAGGCTGTTGCCGGGCTGAACGATCACCGCCATCTCCTCCGGCAGGGTGGCCACCAAGGCCGCGCGCGAGAATGGGGTTTCGACGCGCGCCGTCACCTGGCCGTCGGCGCCCAATTGATCGACGCGCAGCCGGTGCAGCCCCGGCGAGATCGAGCGCGCGAGCGTCGCCGACCAGCGCCCGTCCGCGCCGGCGGCAGCGTGGGCGACCGGTTTGTCGTCCAGGTAGATGATGAGCCGCCGCCCCGCTTCGGCGCGCCCGCCCACGGCCGTCCTGCCGCGGGCGTCGTAATCGACCGTCTCGAGGACCAAGGCGCCCTCGCCCAGGCCCTCGCTCAAATACTCGGGCTGCTGCAGGATCCGGCTCGGACCCTGGCCGCTGCGCGGCATCAAAACCGCTAGCGGCCGCTCGGTTTCCGAAGTCGCCTGCCGGGTGCTTGCGGCCTGCGCGGCGGGCTTTGTTGGCTCGGCGCGGGCGACTTGCTCGACCGATTTGGGTTGTTCGACCTCCGCTACCGGCGCGCTCGAAGCCACCGGCGCGGGCGTTTCGCTCGCAACGGTCTGTTGAGCGGTCTCGGTCCGAGCCGCCGTGGCCGCCGTGGCCGCCGCTTCACTCGGCGCCGGCTGCCGCGCGACCACCTTCGGCGCGCTCGCTTCGGGCTCGGGCGCCTGGCTGGTCTCTGACGCGTTGCTGGTCTCCGGCGCCTGGGCGGTTTGCGCCTGGGCGGTTTGCACCTGGGCGGTTTGCGCCGGCTGCTGGGCGGTTTGCGCCGGCTCCTGGGCCGGTTCGGCGGCGGCGACCCGCAGGCGCGGCACCGAGACCACGACGACGTTTTCCGAGAGCAGCACCCCGCCCTCGGCGCCGCGGGATTCCAGGCTCAACTCGTGACTGCCGGGACTGAGCGGCGTGTCCAACACCAGCACCCATTGACCGCGCAAATCGGCGGTCACCTGGCCCAGGAACCGCGTGCCGGCGAATAGGGTGATCACGCTGCCCGGGGCGGCGCGGCCGGCAATCACCGCTTCGCCGCTACGCTCCACGCGGACCACGTCGAAACTAGGCGGTACCGGCTCGGGCACAGCCGCCGGGGCGGCGGGCTCCTGTTTGCGCGGCGGCTCGGCCGCCTTAGGCTTGGCCGCTACCTGAGGCGCCTTGGGCTTGGCCGCCACCCTAGGCGTCTCGGCTTCGGCCGCCTTGGGTTCGGCCTTCGCGGGCTGGGTCGATTCCGCCGGTTCGGCGCTCTCGCTCGACGCCACGGGCTGGACCGGCTGCGCGGTTTCGGCCGCCGGCTCCTTCGGCAGGTCCACCTTGGCGCTGGTGGGCACCGGCGGCTCGGTCTCGCTCAGCACAACCACGCCGACCGCGGCGAGCACGATGACCGCGACGACGGCGATGATGATCCGGTTTCGGTTCAAGCTCGAATCCTCGAATCGGGCTCCGTTACCCTAGTATGGGCGGTCATGTAGCGCAATCGGGGGGCCGCCGCAACGCGCGTCCTCGGCCCCGGCGGGGTTTCCGGAGGATGGTCAGGGTATCCCTCGGCATTATTCATAGAATATATAAAATTATTAATGCCTTACAGAACGATCCCGAACCTCCAATTCATGACGGATTGGGATCGCTCCGGGTCACTGTCGCGGGATCGGCCGAAGGCTCGACAGGTAGGCCGCGATCGCCGCCCGATCGGCGTCGCCGAGGTGAGCGGTGACGTCCTCGATAACCCCGGACATGGCCCCGCCGGCCATGTCGCCGTCGGGCCGGAAGCCGGTCTTCAGGTAAGCCGGTCTTCAGATAATAGGTCAGGTCGCCCGCGCGCCGGCGACCGATGCCGTCCTCGGGATCGGGCGTGATGTTTGGGCACTTTCTCGCCGTCCGGCCCTTTCGGGGTATCGGCGAGCTTGCGGTCCTCGTCCCTTGGCGCCCGGGAAATCGCGCCGCGTGTGGCACTCGCCGCAATGGCCCAGGCGCTCGACCAGATAGACGCCCCGGTTTCAATGGGCGTCGGCGGGCCAGGTGTCACCCCCAAGCGGGGCGCGCCGCGGCCGCCTTCCCGGCGTCCGGCTCTTGGGCGTTCGGCCCGCGACGCGCTAAGATAGGGGAAACCCGGTCGGCGCGAGCCCCATCTCAAGCAACAGTGACCTCACGAAACAGTGAAGGATCCCCGCCCATGACCGAGCTTCGCGCCCTTTGCGTCTACTGCGGATCGTCGAACAGCGCCGCGGCGAGCCACCTGGAAACGGCGGCCGAACTGGGGCGCCTGGCGGCGCGGCGCGGCGTCGAGATCGTCTTCGGCGGCGGCCACGTCGGGCTCATGGGCGCGCTCGCCGACGGCGCACTGGCCGAGGGCGGACGCGTCGTCGGCATCATCCCCGAGCACCTGCAGGCGCGCGAGGCCGGTCACCGCGGGGTGAGCGAGCTGGTCGTCGTCGATTCCATGCACACCCGCAAGCGCCGCATGTTCGAGCGGGCCGATGCCTTCTGCATCCTGCCGGGCGGGCTCGGCACCCTGGACGAGGCTTTCGAGATCATCACCTGGAAGCAACTCGGACTGCACGACAAGCCGATCGTGCTGGTCAACGTCGAGGGCTTCTGGGAGCCGCTGCTGGTGCTCTTCGCGCACCAGCTCGCGGCCGGCTACCTGCACGAGCGCCATTGGCATCTGTTCGACGTGGTCGGGCGCGTGAACGAGGTCTTCGACGCCGTCGCCGGGGCGCCCGCGCCCAGCGTTCCCGCCGATAGCGAGCTGCTCTAAGGACTGCATCGCCCCACCGCCCCTCGTCTTGCGCCGGAGCGAAAGCCTGCTATGTTCGCGCCGCGCGCCGGCCGGCGCCCGCCTTCGCAGCCCGCGTTGGAGCCCTCCATGGCCAAGATCAAGGTCGCGAATCCGATCGTCGAGCTCGACGGCGACGAGATGACCCGGATCATCTGGGCGATGATCAAGGACAAGCTGATCGAGCCCTATCTCGACGTCGACCTCATTTACTTCGACCTCTCGATCGAGAGCCGCGACGCGAGCGACGACCGCATCACCGTCGACGCCGCCAACGCCATCAAGGCGCACGGCGTCGGCGTCAAGTGCGCGACCATCACCCCGGACGAGGCCCGGGTCGAGGAATTCGGCCTCAAGGAGATGTGGCGCTCGCCCAACGGCACGATCCGCAACATCCTGGGCGGCACCGTGTTCCGCCAGCCGATCATGATGCAGAACGTGCCGCGCCTGGTGCCCGGCTGGACCGAGCCCATCGTGATCGGCCGTCACGCCTTCGGCGACCAATACCGGGCCACCGATTTTCTCGTCCCCGGCCCGGGCAAGCTGACCATGACCTTCGAGCCGGCCGGGGGTGGCGCGCCCACCACCTACGAGATCTTCGACTTCCCCGGCGCCGGCGTGGCCATGGGCATGTACAACCTGGACGACTCGATCCGCGGCTTCGCGCGCGCCTGCCTCAACTACGGCCTGGACCTGGGCTGGCCGGTCTACCTCTCGACCAAGAACACCATCCTCAAGGTCTATGACGGGCGCTTCAAGGACCTGTTCCAGGAGATCTTCGAGGCCGAGTTCAAGGACCGCTTCGACGAGAAGGACATCACCTACGAGCACCGCCTGATCGACGACATGGTGGCGGCCGCGCTCAAATGGTCTGGCGGCTTCCTCTGGGCCTGCAAGAACTACGACGGCGACGTGCAGTCGGATACCGTGGCCCAGGGCTTCGGCTCGCTCGGCCTCATGACCTCGGTGCTGATGACGCCGGACGGCAAGACCATCGAGGCCGAGGCGGCGCACGGCACGGTGACGCGCCACTACCGCCTGCATCAGCAGGGTCAGCCGACCTCGACCAACCCGATCGCCTCGATCTTCGCCTGGACGCGCGGGCTCCATTACCGCGGCAGCTTCGACGCCACGCCCGAGGTCGTGCGCTTCGCCGAGACCGTGGAGCGGGTCTGCGTCGAGACCGTGGAAGGCGGCGACATGACCAAGGACCTGGCGCTCCTGATCAGCCCGGAACAAACATGGCTGACCACGGAACAATTCATGGCTAAGCTGGACGCGAACCTGCGCCGGGCGATGGGCTGAACCGGGGGTGACTGAGCCGGGGTTCCGTCTTCGCCGGGCCATGAGTTAACGCAACGGATTCGGAATCATGCTTAAGCTTCTAAAAATACTAATAATCATGGGACTGGCTATGACGCTGTCGATGACGGAATCGGAGGCCGGCCCGGATCCCGAGAACACGCTCGTCATGGATCTGGGGCACGGCCGAGTGGTGATCCAGATGCTGCCCGAGGTGGCGCCCGACCACGTCGCCCGGATCAAGGAGCTGACCCGCCAGGGCTTTTACGACGGGCTGGTGTTCCACCGGGTCATGGACGGCTTCATGGCCCAGACCGGCGACCCGACCGGGACCGGAAGCGGCGGCTCGGGGCAGAACATCAAGGCCGAGTTCTCGTCCGAGCCCTATCTGCGCGGCACCGCCGGCATGGCCCGCTCGAGCCGTCCGGACAGCGCCGACAGCCAGTTCTTCATCACCCTCGCGCCGGCCCGTTTCCTCGACAACAAGTACACCGTCTGGGGCCGGGTGATCGAGGGCATGGAGGCCGTGGACCAGATCAAGAAGGCGCCGGCCGGGCGCCAGAGCGGCCAGGTCGACGACCCGGACAAGATCCTGCGCCTGCGGGTGCTGGCCGACATCGAGGAGTGACCCGGCCCAAGCGTGAACCGGGCGAACGCGCGCCGGTTCGGCGATCCAAGGTTTTGGGGGACGCGCTATGAGTGACGACCGGCAAGGTCTCGATCTTCTGAGCGAGACAGTGGACCTCGCGGTCCAATACGGGCTCGACGTGGTGGGCGCGCTGATCATTCTGATCGGCGGCTGGGTGGCGGCCGGCTGGGTGCGGCGAAAGCTGCTGCGCGTGCTGGAGCGGGCGCCGCGCGTCGACCAGACCCTGCGCCCGGTCATCGCCAGCGTCGTGCGCTACGTCATCCTGGTCTTCGTCCTGATCGCGGTCCTGGCGCAGTTCGGGGTCCAGACCACGAGCATCATCGCCCTGCTCGCCGCCGGCGGCCTGGCCATCGGCCTGGCGCTCCAGGGCACCCTACAGAACATCGCCGCCGGCATCATGTTTCTGTTCCTGCGCCCGTTCCGGGTCGGCGACTACATCGACGCCGAGGGCCTGGCCGGCACGGTCAACGAGATCGGCCTGTTCACCACCCAGATGCGCACCTACGACGGCATCTATTTGGAGGTGCCCAACGCCAAGATCTGGAACCGCGCGATCACGAACTACTCGCGTGTCGAGGCGCGGCGCCTGGATCTGGTGGTCGGCATCGGCTACCAGGACGACATCGACAAGGCGCTGGCGGCGATGATGGACCTCCTGGTCAAGGACGAGCGGGTCAACGACGACCCCGCGCCGCAGGTCATGGTCAAGGAACTGGGCGACAGCGCGGTCAACCTCAACCTGCGCTGCTGGATCGCCCCCGGGGACTACTGGAGCCTGCGCTTCGACCTGACCAAGGCGATCAAGCAGCGCCTCGACGCCGAGGGCATCACCATCCCCTTCCCGCAGCGCGACGTGCACCTAATCCAGGACAAGAATTAAGCCCCGAACGGCGCTGGCTGCGCGTCGGCTTTACGCCGCGGCCAGCTTGCTGAGCGCGGCCTCGATCGCGGCCACCGCCGCCTCGGCGGCGGCGCCGTTG
>JACZWN010000244.1 GCA_022572105.1 Pseudomonadota bacterium
CATGGCCGCCCAGTCGAGCGCCGCCGGGCGCGCGCCGAGGGCGACCGCGAGCGCCACGTTGAGCGCCGGGTAGCTGCCGGCGATGGGCGCCACCACGGTAACCGGCCCGCGCGCCAGAGCCCGGTAAAGCAGCAGGGTCGCGACCATGATGCCGAGGCCCGTCAGCGCCACCAGCCACCAACCCGATGGGTCCCACACCAGCGGCAGGCCGCCCAGCCAGACGATGAGGGTGAGGACCACCGCGCTCACCCCGAGCATGCCGAAAAGCGCGCTCCGGTGGCCCAGGGCGCGGCCGGTGAAGCGCGCGATGAAATCGGCGCCGCCCCAGCCGAGCGCGGTCATGAGTCCCCAAAGGGCCGGATTCATCGTGGCCTGCGTCCCCCGCCTTTCGGCACGATCGGCCGAATCGGTCGCGTCACCATATATGGCGGGAGCGGCGAGGCAAAAGGCTCACCAGGCGCCGGTTGAAGCTCCCGGGGCCTCCGTCCTAGGTATCCTACCTTTGAAGTTCATTTCATGAACTTCAGGGATAAGCAGGCCACGGCATTAAAAAGTTAGTGGCCCGTTCACGCTGAAATTCCTTGCCTGGAATTTCAGCGACGGGACGCTAGAGTGCCGGGGGCCGAACAACGGGTGCAAGAGAATGGCTGGACCCCAAAGCGGCGCGGCGGACGGCACGGTGGTGCGCCCCGAGGCGGCCCAGGCGGCGCTGCGCGATCATTTCCTGGGCTGGCAGTGCCGGCTGCGCCAGATGGCGGTGCGCCAGGCCGGCGGCCGCCCGACCTCGGGCATGCGCCCCGAGGTGCGATTGGCCGAGGCCGATACGCCGCTGGGCGCGATCACGACGTTGATCGTGCGCCGGGAGCCGCGCGAGGCGACCGCCCAGTTCCGCCACCTGGTGCGCAAGACGCAAGATCCCGCCGAGCGCCACGACGCCGCGCTCGAGACGCTGGCCGCGGCCTACTACCAGCGGCCCCGGGAGTTCTCCGACGAACTGACCGCGCTGTTCGGCCCGGCGCCGGGCCTGGCGGACCGACTCCTGGCGGCGGGCCGCTGCGTGCTCGACTTCGCGCAGTACAGCCAGCGTTACCGGCTGCCGTGCGCGGCGCGCAACCTGGGCGAGGACGAGCCGGCGTTCCAGGCCACCTACTGGCACAACGCCCTGTTCAACCCGGCGCTGCCCGGCGGCGTGCGCGTGCTCGGCTTCCAGCCCGACTGGGCCCGCGCCGAGGCCGAGCCGGGGGTGGGTTAGCTCCCGCCCGCCGGCGCCGCCCCGACGCCCGCCTGGTTGCGGATGCGACCGAGCTCGAAGCCCTCGTCGAGCGAGACGATGGCCGCGCCCTCGTGGTCCGCGCGCCAGGCCTCGGCCGCCGCCGCGCTGGCGAAGAAGTTGACGTGGCAGCAAAAAGTGCCGCGCAGGTCGGCGCGCATGCTTGCGGTCTCCGGCGTGACGAAGGACATGACCACGCTTTCGGGCCGCACCTGCGCCACGCCCGTGGGCGTAACGGTGAGGCGGATCTCGGCGCGCGTGACCGGGCAGGTCGAGGCGACCTCCATGGCGCCGTCCAGCAGCGCCGGCAGGAACAGGCAGTCGAAGGCGCACCAGGCGTAGAGCTTGTGCCCGGCGAGCGTCGGATCGGCGAGCGTCAGGCGATGGCGCGACGGCACCTGGCCGAGGCCGCGGAAACCGAGGATGCGATCGGTGTCGTCGCGCTGGAAGTCGGACGGCGGGATGGCCTCGAGGATCTCCGCGACCTGGTCCCGGCCGAGGCCGACCGCGGCCGCCAGCCGGTCGAGGGCGACCGGCGCGCCCTCGGCGACCAGGCGGTAAAGCGCGGTCTGGACCCGCTGCCCGGCGGCGTCGGCCCGCTGAAACAACCGGCCGTCGCGCAGGAAATCGGCCAGCGCGTCGAGTGACGCCGACCCGCCGCGCGCGGATCGGGCCGCGGTTTCGTCTTCGGATGGCGCCATCTGCCCGTCCTCCCCGTTTCCGGCGCCGCGCTGCGGCACCGGACATAGCGATAGTCCATATCAGAGATGCGCGCGCCTGGCCACGGCCCGCTTTCGCCATCGAGGCGCGGCCTGGGCCGGTCGTTGACCTGGATCAATGCAAACGGGGCGCGCCGAGGCCCATGGTATCGCGGGTTCCCGGTCCGAACGGCGGGATGCTTTGCCCCGGGGCGCGGGTGGGACCGCCGGGGGGGGGCACGGGGGGCGGTTGGAGGTCGATGCGACATGCGCGCGCGGAAGCACGCCTCGCAAGAGAGGGTGCAGCGGCCCGACGGCCGGAGGGGTGAATTCGCGCGCTATCAGCACGTCGCGCCGCTCTACGACCTGCTCGATCTGCCGTTCGAGTACGGCCGCTACCGGGCGCTGCGGCGGCGCATGTTCGAGGGCCTGTCCGGGGCCATCCTGGACGCCGGCGTCGGCACCGGCCGCAACATGCCGTTCTATCCCACGGGCGCAACGGTCGTCGGCATCGACCTGAGCCCGGCCATGCTGGTCCGGGCCGCGCGGCGGCGCGAGCGCCTCGGCACGGAGGTCGGGCTCCTGGAGATGGACGTGCTCCGCACCACGTTTCCCGACGACACCTTCGACGCCGTCGTCGCCAGCTTCCTGTTCTGCGTCCTGGAACCCGACCGGCAGGCCCCCGCGCTCACGGAGCTCGGCCGGATCTGCAAGCCCGGCGGCCAGATCCGGATCCTGGAATACGCCTATTCCCAGGACCCGCTCCGGCGCTTCATCATGAGGCTGTGGACGCCCTGGGTGCGCCGGGTCTACGGCGCCGCCTTCGACCGCGACACCGAGCGCTATCTGCCCGAAGCCGGGCTCGAAACTCTCGAGACCCGGTTCCTGTACAAGGACATCATCAAGCTGATCGTCGCCCGGCCGGCGCGCGGCCGACGGAAACGGGTCGTGCCCTCGTCGCACGCGGCGTATGCTCCCGCGGCGTATACTTCAAGGTAGCCGTCGCGGTTCGCGGGCCGTGCGGAGGGGGCGCGGGCCGATAAAGACAGGGGGGCAACGATCGCATGAACGACACCTCCGGGAGTCACTGGGACGCCGCCCACGCCGCGTCCTGGGACAAGTGGTTTCACGTCATCGAGGACGGCGCGCGGGGCTTGAGCGAGCGCATGGTCGAGCGCGCCGCCATCGCGCCCGGCAGCCGGGTCCTCGACATCGCGACCGGCCTGGGCGAGCCGGCGGTGACCGCCGCGCGCCGGGTCGGCCCGACGGGCTCGGTGCTGGCGACCGATCTCTCGGCCGAGATGCTCGGCTACGGCCGCCAAAGGGCGCAGACGCTGGGCCTCGGCAACATCGCCTTCGAGAAGATGGACGCCCAGGCGCTGGCGGTGCCCGAGGCCGCCTTCGACGCGGCCCTGTGCCGCTGGGGCCTGATGTTCCTGCCCGATCTGGAGGCGGCGCTGGCCGGCATCCGGCGCTGCCTCGAGCCCGGCGGGCGCTTCGTCACCGCGATCTGGGGCCCGGCCGAGGGGGCGCCCGGCATCGGCCTCGGCGCGCGGGTGATTCGCGCCCACCTCGGCATGGCGCCGCCGGAGGAAGGCGCGGGCACGCCCTTCGCGTTCTCCGACGTCGGGGCCTTCGAGCGCCGGCTCGAGGCGGCCGGCTTCACGGCGGTCCGGGGCGAGTGGGTGACGGTTCCTTTCGTCTTCGATTCGGCCGAGGAATTCACCCGGTTCCGCCGCGACCGCTCCGGGCCGCTGAAGCGGCAGATCGCCGACTTCCCCGAGGCGGAACAGGAGGCCGCCTGGCGCGCCCTGACCGAGGCGGCCAGGGACTTCGAGGCGCCGGACGGCAAGCTTCGCATGGACAACCAGGCCTACTGCGTCGCCGCGCGCGGGTAACCGGCGTCCCGCGCCGCGCTCCGGTTACCCCCGATCCCGCCGCGGTGGTACACTGGGCGCCGGCCGCGTAACGGTGGTAGGCTCTAAACAACTGATATTACGCGAAAAACAGCGAAATAAAATAGAATGGCCCCTTTTTTCACCAGCCTCGGCGAAGCCGCGGTCGCGGTCTTGGCGGCGCCCGAGCCGAGCGCAAAGCTGCGCCTGACCCATGCCGCCGCCACCGCCTGGGCCGCCGGCGA
>JACZWN010000245.1 GCA_022572105.1 Pseudomonadota bacterium
CGGCCCCCCGAACCTAACGCGCGATCCAAGAAAACATGACGGTTGATGGCCGTCGCCACCCGGCCGCGCCATTCCATGCCTATTGCTACCGGGACTTATGAACCTAAGCCTGTGGTCGTCTTCGAAATATTTGTAGTGGTTTCTGTGTGTCCCAATTATCTGTCTGACAGGATGTTGAGCAAGCATCGCTTGAACGGCGTCGCTAATCATTGTGTGCGGTTCCTCTGCCGTTCCTAAATCATTGAACAGATCGACGATGATCTGTCGTACAACGGACGAGCGAAAGTTCCTGACAGGCAACAGAAGGGGCGAAAAATTCGCACCACTTAGGGCGTCGCGAACGCACCGAACCCGCTTGGTCAGATTGTCGACAATTCCCACCACGTCATCGACAAATCGTATGAGATTGCTGCGTCGCTCCGTTCTCGGAGCCTGGTCGGGGTAGAAGGGTTCGATCGGGGCGGTCAGTGCAAATGGCGAGAAATTCTTGACAAAGCGAGTCGTCTCATTTCCTCCATAGTTGACATAGGCGATCAGTATTGCGGCGTCCTGGGTGTGGGGAACGGTCTGCAACCGCTGAGACAACTGATCTAGATAGGGGTCGCTCATACCTGCACGATACGTATATGGAGCCCGCAGTGGAAAGACGATAGGTGGGTTGGTGCCATCCCCCGTGAAGCGCTTTGCTGGTCGACGATGGATTTCGTCGACGACATGCATGGGTAGGCCGGCGATACAGACAAGCGTCCTCACAATCAACGCACCGTACGCGCCTTCAAAGCTTGAACGATGTCGAGCGGAAGATTTACGCGTTTAAGCTGGTCATTATCAAGCGAGTCTATTAGCACGTCGAGCGCGCTTCGCTGGGCACTAAATACTGCGCGCTGCTTCTGGGTCATCAAGAATGGGGCCGGATCAAGTTCTTGATCCGACAGCCAACGGCTAATTTTCTCGGCAATGCTTTGGGGATCTCCCGGTTCGCCTGGTTGCCGCAAATAGTCGGCAACAATCTCGCGGACATCTCCACCGACCTTACGCAATGAGGCTTCATCGGGTCCAAATCTTTGGGTATCAAGATTGAGAAAACGTCGGTCGTCCTCCATTAGAGATACAGCAAAGGCTAACCAAAAGCTTCGGTTGTATCGTCGAGGAGTCCCGGATGCTGACGTTGTGGTGGCGTCTCGCGCAATATAGAAGACGTTTTGATTCTGACCCGTTACCTTGATCGTAAAGGTGAGCGCCTCTTCGACAAATTGGCGGAGTTTCCTATGCGAAAGGCGCTCAAGCGCCCCTCGGTCTGCGCCAAGATCGGTCCCCAATTGAGATAGGTAATACATCTCCGAACCACGCGAGAACCGATCATTAACTAGGGCGGTTATGCGAGCTTTGATCCGCTCGACCTCTTCCGCGTGATCTTGGGCGGGTTTAACTTCTGTCATTCAAATACTCCAATTGACGACCGCCGAGATCGCCACCGTCCGACGAGTTCACAATCTTTACGTCATCCAATATCTTTAGCCCAGTTACCTAACTTATGCCACATACGATATTCACAACCTAAAGCGCCTGCGACGCCACGCTCGGGCATGACAGGCCCAGGCGTCGGGTGGCACCTCGCCAGGACCTCGCAAATCCGTTAGACAAGGCAAATCCGTTAGTGACAGAGTGTCGTGGCGCTCATGGCGCCGTAGGGCACCGGGGGGACCGCCATGTCGCTGGCCGACTCAACCAAGACCGAAGCGCTCGGCCGCCTCGACGAACTGCCGCGCGCGCGGCTCGGCCACGCGCCGACGCCCATCGATGCCATGCCCAACCTGGGCGCCCGGCTCGGACGCGCGCGCCTTTACGTCAAGCGCGACGATTGCACCGGGCTCGCCTTCGGCGGCAACAAGGTGCGCCAGCTCGAGTTCTACCTGGGCGAGGCCGTGGCCCGGAACGCCGACACCGTGCTGATCACCGGCGCCGTGCAGTCGAACTTCGTGCGCCTGGCCGCGGCGGCGGCGCGCAAGCTCGCCATGGACTGCCACATCCAGCTCGAGGAACGGGTCCCCAAGACCGACCCCCTGTACCGCAACTCGGGCAATGTGCTGCTCGACCGGATCCTGGGCGCGACGCTGCATTCCTACGCGCACGGCGAGGACGAGGCCGGCGCCGACCGGCGCATCCGCGAGATCGCCGCCGAGTTGGAGGCCGAAGGGCGCCGCCCCTACGTCATCCCGCTGGCGCCCGGCCACGCGCCCCTGGGCGCCCTCGGCTACGTGGTCGCGGCGCGCGAGATCGTGGCGCAGATGGAGGCGGATTCTCTCGCCATCGACGAGGTCGTGGTCGCCTCGGGCAGCGGCAACACCCACGCCGGCCTGCTGTTCGGCTTCCGCGCGCTCGGCTGCCCGGTGACCGTGACCGGGATCTGCGTGCGCCGCCCGGCCGAGCCGCAACGCGAACGCATCGTATCGCGCTGCCGCGAGATCGCCGAGCTCCTGGGCGTCAAGCCGATGGTCGAGGACGGCGACATCCGCCTGCTCGACGACGTGCTCGCCCCCGGCTACGGCCAACTGAACGCGCCCACCATCGAGGCCATCGAGACGGCGGCGCGGACCGAAGCCCTGATCCTGGACCCGATCTACACCGGCAAGGCCATGGCCGGGTTCATCCGGCGCGCGCGCCAAGCCGGACCCGGGCGATCCTTGCTGTTCGTGCACACCGGCGGCACCCCCGCGCTCTTCGCCTACGGCACCGCGCTCGCCGAGGCGCTGAGTGGCGAGACGGCGGACGGCGAGACGGCGGGCGGCGAGATGGCGGGCGGCGAGACGGCGGGCGGGTAACTGGATCGAGCCGGCCCGGAGCCCCACCCATGCCGCAAGCCTTCCCGCACCTCTTCGCCCCGCTCGAGCTGCGCCACAAGACGCTCAAGCACCGGCTCAACATGGGCGCGCACACGACCAACATGGCCGAGGACGGCCTGCCGGCGGCGCGCCACCTCGGCTACTACACCGAGCGCGCGCGCGGCGGGGCGGCCATGATCGTGGTCGAGCCGGTGCCGGTGCACCGCACCGCGGTGCTGACCCGCGGCAACTTCCGCCACCAGGACGATTCGATCATCCCCCACTTCCGCAAGATCACCGAGGCCTGCCACGCGTTCGGCACGGTGATGATCCACCAGATCTATCACGTCGGCCAGCACGGCGATCAGGACAACTCCTTCGAGCCCAACTGGTCGCCCTCGGGCCTGCCCTCGTACCACGACTGCGACGGCAGCCACGCCATGACCGAGGCCGAGATCGACGAGATCGTCGAGGCCTTCGCCCAGGCCGCGCGCCGGGCCTGGGAGTCGGGCTTCGACGGGGTCGAGCTGTTCGCCGCCTACCACGCGCTGATCGACCAGTTCTGGACCCCGTGGTCGAACCGGCGCGACGACCGTTGGGGCGGCAGTCTCGAGAACCGCATGCGCTTCTCCACCGAGATCATACGGCGCATCCGCAAGCTCGTCGGCGAGGACTTCATCATCGGCCTGGCGGTCAGCATGGACGAGGACGCCAGCGCGGCGCTGACCATGGAGGCCCTGCAGGAGGCCGTGGCCTATCACGACACGCGGGGGCTGATCGACTACGTCACCTGCGGCACCGGCAGCTATTTCGATCCTCACGACCTGATCCCGGCCTTCCCCTATCCCGACCAGCTGGGACCGCCCTACGCCGCGGCGCTCAAGCAGGTGGTCACGCACGCCCGCGTCCAGGCCGAAAGCCATATCCGCACGCCGGAGAACGCCGACACCGTGATCGCCGCGGGCCAGGCCGACATGGTCAGCATCGTGCGCGGCCAGATCGCCGACCCGCACCTCGCCAACAAGGCCATGGCCGGCCGGCCCGAGGACATCCGGCCGTGCATCTCCTGCAACCAGCTGTGCTGGGGCCGGCGCGACCGGGACTACTGGATCTCCTGCCTGGTCAACCCCTCCGCGGGGCGCGAGTTCGAATGGGACGGCGACCGCTTCACGCCGGCCGAGCGGCCGCGCTCGGTGCTGGTCGTGGGCGGCGGCCCGGCCGGCCTCGAGGCGGCCCGCGTCGCCGCCGAGCGCGGCCACC
>JACZWN010000054.1 GCA_022572105.1 Pseudomonadota bacterium
AATCCCCATCAGCCACCCCATTTTCCACTCGTCATACTCTTGTCATACGCGCGCGCGCGGCGCCCGCCAAGCCCGCGCGTGCCCCCGTCCATCACCCGTCCACCCGTCCATCACCCGTGGCCAACGGACCGCTTGCCGCCATTTTCTCTCCCGACTATGGTGAGCCGCCAATCAATTCGAGTCGCGCGGCCGTGTAAGGTTATGACCGCTTCCCACCTACGACGCTGTCTGTTCGCACTGTTGTTCGCGGCCCTCCTCGGCGCGCCGTTCGCCCCGGGCTACGCGGCGGAGACCTACGACGCGGGCATGCGCGCCTACGACGCGGGCGATCACGCCAAGGCGCTGGAGATCTGGGGTCCGCTCGCCGAGGGCGAGGATGGGAAGGCGCAATACAGTCTTGGAAAGCTGCTGGAAATCGGCGGCGGCCGGGTCCAGCAGGACCTCGCCGAGGCGGCCAAGTGGTACCAGCGCGCGGCCGACCACGGCGTGTCGGCGGCGCAGAACAACCTCGGGCTCATGTACGCGCAAGGGCGCGGCGTGGCGCGCGACGTGGCGCGCTCGGCCCAGTTGTGGCTCGCCGCCGCCAAAAAGGACCACCCCATCGCGCAGTTCAACCTGGGCCTGGCTTATTTCCGCGGCGAGGGCGTTGCGAAGAACCAAAACCAGGCGACGGACTGGTTCCGGCGCGCCGGCGAGCTCGGCCTGGCGTCGGCCCAATACGCCATGGGTCAGGTCATCCGCATGGGCTTGGTCTCCGGGGCGAACGAGGCCGAGGCACTGGGTTGGTACGAGATGGCCGCGGCCCAGGGCGACAAGAAGGCCCAGGCCCAGGCCGAGGAGTTGCGCAAGACGGGCATCAAGCCGAGGGCGCCCGGGGTCAAGACGGCGGCCAAGACGGGGGTGGTGGCAGCCAAGGCGCCGGCCCCGCCGCCGCCCAAGCCGGCCGCCAAGCCGAAGCGGGATCCGGCCAAGCAACCCGCGGCGGTGCAGGCGGCGGCCAAGCAACCTAAGGCCGCGCTCCCTGCACCCGAGCCCCCCGCGCCCGAGCTTGCGGTCATCGAAAAGCCGGAGCCTGCCGTTCAGGCCGCCGTCCTCGCCAAGCCCAAGCCCGAACCGGAGCCGCGGCCCGCCCCGGCGCGGACTCAGGTGGCCGCGACGCCGCCGGCGCCGGGCCCTCCGGCGCCCGGGCCTTACCGTATCTGGCTGATCTCCCTGAAGGACCAGGCCGAGGCGGGCCGCTATCTGCGGGCCGCGCAAGCCAAGCACCCGGAGATCTTCGCCCAGGCGCCGGGCGCCGTCGCGCGCAGCGATCTCGGCAAGGCGGGGGTGGTCCACCGGGTGGTGGCGGGCGGGCTGTCCAGCCGGCAGGCCGCGCGCGACCTGTGCCGGCGTCTACGCGCCGAGGAACCGGGCGCGTTCTGCAAGGTTCTCGCGAATTAATCCCGGCCCATGACCGAGACGCCGACCCTGATGCAGCGGATCGCCGGGCGCGGGCCGCTGTTCGGTTGCTGGCTCGAGATGTTCAGCCCGATCGCGGCCGAGGTCGTGGCGCAAGCGGACTACGACTGCGTGCTCATCGACCCGGAGCACGGCCCGGGCTCCGATCTGGACGCGGTCGCGTTGATGCACGCGGTCCAGGGCCGGGCTTGCGCGCCGCTCCTGCGGGTGCCGTCCAACGGCGAGGTCGCGCTCAAGCGCGCGCTCGACATCGGGGTGGCCGCCGTCGAGGGCGTCGACCTGCTGTTCGTCGGGCCCTTCGACCTCTCGGCCGGCGTCGGCCATGTCGGCAAGCCCGACCACCCGGAGGTGCGCGCCATGATCGCCCGGGTCGAGGCCGCGGCCCAGGCGGCGGGGAAGCGCCTGGGCGCGATCCCGACGCCGGGGCGCTCGGTCGAGGAGCTGGTCGCGGCCGGCTACGGCCTGATCATGGTCGATGCCGACGTGCTGCTGCTGCGCGATGCGGCCCGCGCCAGCCTGGCGAAACTGCGCGCTGAGAAATAGCGTTCCAGGATTCGGGAGGCCAGGATTCGGGAGGCCAGGATTCAGGAGGAGGGAAGGGCGCGTCATGGAGGTTCGCAAGATCGTTATCGTGAAGGAAGTAATCGAGGCCGACGGCCTCGGCGAGGCCTGCGATCCGATTGCACGGGTCGTCGCCATGGCCGTGGTGCGCAACCCCTTCGCGGGCCGCTTCGTCGAGGACCTTTCGCCGCTCTTCGACCTGGGCGGCCGGCTCGGCGAGCGCTTGATGGGCGAAGCCGTGGCCCTGCTCGCCCGCCCGCCGGTCAGCTACGGCAAGGCGGCCATCGTCGGCACGGCCGGCGACCTGGAGCACGGCGCGGCGATGATCCATCCGAAGCTCGGCAAGCCGATGCGCGCCGCGGTCGGCGGCGGCAAGGCGCTGATTCCCTCCAATGCCAAGGTGGCGGCGATCGGCGCGGCCATCGACCTGCCGCTCGGCCACAAGGACGAGGCCTGGTCGTTCGACCATTTCGACACCATCACGGTGATGGTCGCCGACGCGCCGCGGCCCGACGAGATCGTGCTCTGCATGGCGGTCGCCGACGGGGGGCGGCCGCACCCGCGCGTCGGCGACGCCCCGATCACCGACTGATACCGACGCACCTTGGTATAAGCACGACCCGGCGGTCTTGACACGGAGCGACCGAGCCCCGCGCTCAGCGCGGCGTTTCGGGCGAAAGGTAGGTGCCGAGATAATCGAGCAGGCGGGCGTAGTCCGCGGGCTCGGGCGCGGGCATGCCCTGCTCCTCGATCATCCAGACCAGGGTTTCGTCCCAGACCTCGCGGCTCAGGCGCTGCTGCAGCACGGTCTTGAGCGAGTGGCAGGCCTGGCACAGGTAGAACACGTCCTCGCCCGGCGGCGCGGGGGCATGCCGCGGGCGCGAAGCAAGGGACAGGACGCGCCGCAGGGGTTATCCTGGGCGCCGGAGCAGCGGAGTCGGCCGGCGCCGCCCTAGGGTCTTATCGTCTTAGATCGAAACGATCTAAGACGTGAATAAGCCCCTAACTATATGGGTTAGAGGGCGATTCACGTTTCAAATTGATGCAATTTGAAACGATCGCGCTCTAGCCGCGTCGGCCGGTTAGCGAGGGGACCGGTTGCCATGTCCGCGGTCTTGAGCGTCGCCGAGATGTACCGCGCCGATAAGGCGGCGACGGAGCACGGCGTGTCCGGGATCGCGCTTATGGAGAACGCCGGGCGCGCCGTCGCCGAGGCGGTCCGCGCCCGCCACGAGCCGTGCCCGGTCGTGGTGCTCTGTGGGCCCGGAAACAACGGCGGCGACGGCTTCGTGGCGGCCCGCCATCTGGTCGCCGCGGGCTGGTCGGTGCGCCTGGCCCTGCTCGGCGCCCGCGATCGGTTGAGCGGCGATGCCGCGCACCACGCCGGCCTCTGGGACGGCGTGGTCGAGGCCTTGGACGAGTCGGCCGTCCCCGGCCTGTATGGGGGTGCGGGGCTGGTCATCGACGCCTTGTTCGGGGCCGGCCTGTCGCGCCCGCTGGAGGGTGCCGCGCGCGCCGCGGTCGAAGCCGTCAACGCGGACGGCCTGCCGGTCGCCGCCGTCGACGTGCCGAGCGGCGTCTCCGGCGACAGCGGCGCGCTCGTCGGCGAGGTCGCGGTCCGGGCCGCGCTGACGGTCACCTTCTTGCGCAAGAAGCCGGGCCATCTGCTCTTGCCCGGGCGCTTGCTGTGCGGCGAAGTCGTGGTCGCCGACATCGGCATCCCGGAGACGGTCCTGACCGGGATCGCGCCACAGACTTTCGAAAATGGTTCGGCGCTCTGGTCGGCGCGCTATCCCTGGCGGCGCCCGGACAGCCACAAGTACCACTTCGGTCATGCTCTGATCCTGGGCGGGGCGGTGATGACCGGGGCCGGGCGCCTTGCGGCGCGCGCCGCGCTCAGGGTCGGCGCGGGGTTGGTGACGGTCGCCTGCACCCGCGAGACCCTGCCGATCTATGCCCTCGCACCCAGCGTGATCACCGCCCCCGTGGCGACCGAGGCCGACTACCAGGCCCTACTTGCCGATCGGCGCAAGAACGCGGTCCTCCTCGGCCCCGGCAACGGCGTCGGTCCGCAAACCCGTGGCCGCGCCTTGGCGGCGCTGGGCGCGGGCAAGGCGGTGGTGCTGGACGCCGACGCGCTGACCTCGTTCGAGGCGCGCCCGTCCGACCTCTTCGAGGCGATCGAGGGGGACTGTGTGTTGACCCCCCACGAGGGCGAGTTCGGGAGGTTGTTCGCCGATCGGGACGGCGACAAGCTGGCGCGCGCGCGCGCCGCGGCCGCGCTGAGCGGCGCGGTGGTCCTGCTCAAGGGCGCCGACAGCGTGATCGCCGCGCCCGACGGCCGGGCCGCGATCAACGCCAACGCCCCGCCCGAGCTCGCGACCGCCGGGACCGGCGACGTGCTCGCCGGCCTGATCGTAGGACTCCTGGCCCAAGGAATGACATCCTTCGACGCGGCCTGCGCCGCGGCTTGGCTGCACGGCGAGACGGGCGCGGCGCTCGGGCCCGGCCTGATCGCCGAGGATCTGCCCGAGGCCCTGCCCGCGATTCTGCGGCGCCTGCGCGCGGCGGCCCCGGCGCGCGCCGTCGACTCGCCTCGAGTTTGATTGAAGTTTCGGCGCCTTACACTGTTAACCGGACCTTAAGCGCTAATCTGCATACTATGGACAGCGATTGGCGCAAGCTCGGTGTGGGCAGTTCGTGCGAAGCCGGGATCGGTGAAAGGTATTCATTATGTTTGCGCAACAGATTGGTCAGTGGTTCAAGTCCGGCGGCGTCCGACGACAGGAAGTCAAGGTTGGCGGCGTGTTCCGGAACATCCTCAGGGGCGACATCGTCGAGACCGCAAAGGTCATCGATATCGTCCCGGATCCCATGGGTGTTCCGCACGTTCATTTCACGGTCTCGATCCGAAACGCTCATCACGAGTGTTTTCGGGAGCAGCGGACCCTGGGCCTGGCGACTTTCTCGGAGCGGTTTCCAAGCCCGACGACGGCCTGACAGCCGCCACGGACCGTAGAGAACGACCCATTATCGACCCCGCGGCGGCGCGCTCGCGGGTGCGGCATGGTGACGTCCCTGTCCGGCTCGAACGCCGAGCCGCGACAGGACCACGCGCGTGTTATTTCGCGCAATCACAATTACTTAGAAGGTTTATCTAACTGGATACCCGAGCATTGCTCCAGGGCCGGCGCGGCCTTCGAGCCGCGGCTCGAACCCGGACCGCGATCCCATCGGGTGCCGCGCGGACGCGATTCCTCAAACCCCGGTGGCGCGCGGGGCGATCGCCAGCAGGTCCGTTTCGAGACCCCTCGAAGGGCCGACCCCCGGGGCTTGAGGTGGCGCCGAAGCTCGTGGATAGTACCGGCGGCGCTTTGGTCGCGGCAATTCCCGCGCGCCGGCCTGGGCGTCGTCCGGAGCGATGTCCAAGACGGCCATGAGCGAATCCTCGGCAGCGCAATCGGAAGCCGGGCGGGCCGGCCCGGCCGATAGCCGGCTGGCGTGTCTTCGCGAGTTGGAAAAGAAGGTCCTCTGGCTGTCCAGCTGGATGATCCACAACGCCAACCACCTGCGCGAAAACCGAGACGGCCTGAAGGTCGGCGGGCACCAGGCCTCGAGCGCCTCTCTGGTCACCGTGATGGCGGCGCTCTATTTCGACGTGCTCGAGCCGCACGACCGGGTCGCGGTCAAGCCGCACGCGAGCCCGGTGTTCCATGCGATCCAGTACCTGCTGGGGCAGCAAAGCCGGGACAACCTGGAACGCTTCCGTTCGTTCGGCGGGGCGCAGTCCTACCCGTCGCGCACCAAGGACGTGGACGACGTCGATTTCTCGACCGGTTCGGTCGGCCTCGGCGTCGCCATGACCAGCTTCGCCAGCCTCGCCCAGGACTACGTGCGGCTCAAGGGCTGGGCGCCCAAGGACCTGCCCGAGGGGCGCATGGTCGCGCTGGTCGGCGACGCCGAGCTCGACGAGGGCAACATCTACGAGGCCCTGTTCGAGGGCTGGAAGCACGACCTGCGCAACGTCTGGTGGATCATCGACTACAACCGTCAAAGCCTGGACGCCGTGGTGACCGACCGCCTGTTCGGGCGCATCGACAAGATGTTCACCAACTTCGGCTGGCGGGTCGTGACCATCAAATACGGCAAACGCCTGCGCGCGGCCTTCGGGCGGCCGGGCGGCCAGGCGCTGCGCCAGTGGATCGACGACTGCCCCAACTCGCTCTATTCGGCGCTGGTCTTCAAGGGCGGCGCCGCCTGGCGCCGGCAGCTCGAGGCCGATATCGGCGCCGTGCCCGGCGTGGCCGCGCTTCTGGAGGCCCACGACGACGAGGCGCTGGCGGCGCTCATGACCAACCTGGGCGGGCACGACCTGGAGACCGTCCTGGAGGCCTTCCACGCCGTTCCGGACGAGATTCCGACCTGCTTCATCGCCTACACGATCAAGGGGCTCGGCCTGCCCTTCGCCGGGCACAAGGACAACCACGCCGGGCTCATGAACCTGGAGCAGATGGCCGAGTTCAAGCGCCGCAACCGGATCCCGGACGGTGCCGAGTGGGACCGTTTCGCCGGGCTCGACCTGCCGGCGGAAACCCTCCAGGGATTCCTCGAAGGGGTGCCCTTCGCCGCCCGAAGCCCACGCCGCTACGAGGCCGCACGGGTTCCGGTGCCGGCCGACTTCCCGGTGCCCAGGGCCGAGACCATGTCGACCCAGGACGGCTTCGGCCGGATCATGACCGAGCTGGCGCGCGACGGCGGCGCGCTGGCCGAGCGCATCGTCACCGCCTCGCCCGACGTCACCGTTTCGACCAACCTGGGCGGCTGGGTCAACCGGCGGGGCATCTTCGACCGGCACCCGCGCGCGGACGTCTTCAAGGAGCAGAAGGTGGTTTCGGCGCAACGCTGGGGCATGTCGCCCGAGGGCCAGCACATCGAGCTGGGCATCGCCGAGAACAACCTGTTCATCCTGCTCGGCGCGCTCGGCCTGTCGCACGCACTGTTCGGCGTCCGGCTGCTGCCGGTCGGGACCCTCTACGACCCCTTCATCCAGCGCGGCCTGGACGCCCTCAACTACGCTTGCTACCAGGATGCCCGCTTCATGGTCGTGGCGACCCCCTCGGGCATCACGCTGGGGCCCGAGGGCGGCGCGCACCAGTCGATCTCGACGCCGCTCATCGGCATGGCCCAGGACGGCCTGGCCAGCTTCGAGCCCGCCTTCGTGGACGAACTGTCCGCGATCATGGCCTGGGCCTTCGATTACATGCAGCGTGGCGGCGACCCGACCGCCGGCGCGGGCTCCGAGACGAACTGGCTGCGCGACGCGGCCGGCGGGGCGGTCTACCTGCGGCTCTCGACGCGGCCCGTGACGCAGCCCGAACGCGCGCTCTCGCCCGCGCTCGAGCGGGACATCATCACCGGTGGCTACTGGTTACGGGAACCGGCGCCGGGCGCCGAGCTGGCGATCGTCTACAGCGGCGCGGTGGCGCCCGAGGCGATGGCCGCATACCGGGACATTCTGGACGATGTTCCCGGCGCCGGCCTGCTCGCGGTCACCTCGGCGGACCGGCTGAACGCCGGCTGGCACGCCGCCAAGCAGGCTCGTCGGGCCGGCGATCCGAGTGCCTGCGCCGCGGTCGAGCGCCTGCTCGGCCCCCTGGCGCCGGATGCCGGCCTGGTCACGGTGATCGACGGCCATCCGGCGGCGCTCAGCTGGCTCGGCGGGGTGCGCGGCCAGCTCGTTCAGGCGCTCGGCGTCGAGCACTTCGGTCAATCGGGCGACCTGGCCGATCTGTACCGGCACTACCGCATCGACGCGGACGCGATTTTGGACGCCTGCGCCGCCGCCTGCCTGGCGCGCGCGCTGCCGCAGGTAGTCGGGGGCGCCGCCTAGCCGAGGAGTTTCGCTGGTCTCTCGTGTGGGCTTGCGCCTATGGGCACTATGTTATAAACGGGCGCACCGCCATGGGCGCGGGCGTGGCGGAACTGGTAGACGCGCTGGCTTTAGGTGCCAGTGGAGCAATCCGTGGGGGTTCGAGTCCCTCCGCCCGCACCACGCGTCGACCGGAGTCGCCTTATCGGACGGCGAGCGGCACCGGGGCGACGCGACGCAGCCCGAGACGACGTGAAGAAAGGCCGAGCTGTCGATGCAGGTGACCGAGACGCAGGCCGAGGGCCTAAAGCGGGAATACAAGGTTCAGATCGCCGCCACGGAGATCGACGAGAAGATGGTGGCGCGGCTGGAGGAGCTCGGCAACACCGTGAAAGTCCCCGGCTTCCGCCCGGGCAAGGTGCCGCTGCAAATCCTCAAGCAGCGTTTCGGCAAGTCGGTGATGGGCGAGGTCCTGGAGCGGGCGGTCAGCGACAGTTCGAACCAGGCGCTCAGCGAACGCGGCCTGCGTCCCGCCATACAGCCCAAAATCGAGATCTCCTCCTTCGACGAAGGCAAGGACCTCGAGTACACCATGGAGCTCGAGCTGCTTCCGGACATCGAGCCGATGGATTTTTCCAAGATCGAACTGGAGCGCGGCAATATCGAGATCGAGGACAGCGCGGTCCAGGAAGCGATCGAGGATCTGGCCAAGGCGCACAAGAAGACCGAGCCGCTGGACGCGCCGCGCAAATCTCAGACCGGTGACGTCCTGGTGATCGACTTCTCGGGCACCGTCGACGGCGAGGCCTATCCCGGCATGGCCGCCGAGGACCACCATATGGAGCTGGGCTCGAGCAGCTTCATCGAGGGCTTCGAGGAGCAACTCATCGGCGCCGAGATCGGCGACACCCGGGAAGTCAAGGTGACCTTCCCCGAAGCCTATGCCAACGACCGCCTGGCCGGGCAGGACGCGATCTTCATGGTGACGATCAAGAACATCCTGCAATCCGTGCCGCTTGCCATCGACGACGAGCTCGCGGCCACGCTGGGAGAGACCGACCTGGCGGCGCTCAAGGCCCGTGTCCGGGAGCGCATAGCGGCGGAATACAAGGACTTCGCCCGGACCCGGCTGAAGCGGCAGCTGCTCGACCGCTTGGCCGAAGGGCACGATTTTCCGGTTCCCGATAGCATGGTGAAGGTCGAGTTCGAGACCATCTGGAAGCAGGTCGAGCAGGACCGGGAGGCCGGCAATCTGGATCCGGAGGACGCGGCAAAAGCCGAGGAAGATCTCAAGTCCGACTACCGGGAGATCGCCGAGCGGCGGGTCCGCCTGGGGCTGCTGATATCGGAGGTCGGACAGCGTAACGGCATCGAGGTCACCCAGGAGGAGGCCAACATGGCCCTGCTCCGCGAGGCGCAGCGCTACCCGGGCAAGGAGCGCGAGGTCTTCGAGTTCTACCAGAAGGCGCCCGAGGTCATGGCCAACCTGCGCGCGCCGATCTTCGAGGACAAGGTCGTTGACTTCATCATCGACTTGGCCCAGGTGACGGACCGCAGCATCACGCCCGAAGCGCTGCGCAAGGAAATGGAAAGCGAGACCGAAGAGGGCGCTTCGGAGGCGAAGAAAAAGCCGGCCAAGCCGAAAATGGCCAAGCCCGCCAAGGAGCCCGTCAAGGAGCCGGGTGCCAAGAAGACGCAATCGGGCGCCAAGAAGAAGGCGGCCAAGAAGAGTTCCTGAGCCGCGCCACGAGGGGAGGCTTCGGTAACGATTGAGGAAAAGACCGAGCCCATGACCGACGCACGCGATATCTCGATGAACACCCTGGTCCCGATGGTGGTCGAGCAGACCAACCGGGGCGAACGCGCCTATGACATCTTTTCGCGCCTCCTGAAGGAGCGGATCATTTTCCTGACCGGGCCGATCCACGATTTCGTGGCCAGCCTGATCTGCGCCCAGTTGCTCTATCTGGAGTCCGAGAATCCGGCCAAGGACATCGCCTTCTACATCAATTCCCCGGGCGGGGTGGTGACCTCCGGGCTCGCGATCTATGACACGATGCAGTACATCCGGCCGGACATCTCCACGGTCTGCATCGGCCAGGCGGCCTCGGCCGGCTCTTTGTTGCTCATGGCCGGGACCAAGGACAAGCGCTACTCCCTGCCCAACTCCAAGATCATGGTCCACCAGCCATCCGGCGGCTTCGAGGGCCAGGCCGCGGATATCGAGATCCACGCCCGCGAGATCCTCAATACCCGGGGCCGGCTCAACGAGATTTACGCCAAGCACACCGGCCAGGACCTGGCGGTCATCGAGGACGCGATGGATCGGGACAAGTTCATGTCGCCCGAGGAGGCGCAGGAATTCGGTCTTATCGATCATGTCGTGGTCAGTCGCCCGCCCGCGCTCAAGGACCAGGGGGACGGGGACGAGAAATCCGGAAACGGGCGGAAGTAATGCGTTTTCCACCGAGGTGGGCCACCGGGGTGGCCCGGAGCGACCCGATCGGATGAAGGCCCGAACCGGCGACCGTCGGGTTAACCAAATCGTAACCATGGTTAAATCATAAGATTGTCTCGGCCTTGACGCTGGGTGCCGTTAAGACAATGTTGAAGCGTGGCGTCTAGAGTCGAATCGGCTCTTTCCCGAGGGCCCGGACAGGGCCGGAAGGGGCCGGAAAAGGCGCGGTTTTTGGCCGATTTAAGCGTTGTGCACCGGTCGCGCGTGTGTCTAACATGATCCGGCTGAATCCGGATTTCGAGACGGTCAGGGTATGAGCAAATCCAGCGGCAGCGACTCCAAAAACACTCTTTACTGCTCGTTTTGCGGCAAGAGCCAGCACGAGGTGCGCAAGCTCATCGCCGGGCCGACGGTGTTCATCTGCGACGAATGCGTCGAGTTGTGCATGGACATCATCCGCGAGGAGCACAAGACCACGCTGGTCAAGTCGCGCGACGGGGTGCCGACGCCACTCGACATCTGCACCGTGCTGGACGACTACGTGATCGGCCAGGACCACGCCAAGCGGGTTCTCTCGGTCGCCGTCCACAACCATTACAAACGCTTGGCGCACGGCGCGAAGTCGTCGGATGTCGAGTTGTCCAAGTCGAACATCCTGCTGGTCGGACCGACCGGCTGCGGCAAGACGCTCCTGGCCCAGACGCTGGCCCGGGTCCTGGATGTCCCCTTCACCATGGCCGACGCCACGACGCTGACCGAGGCGGGCTACGTCGGCGAGGACGTCGAGAACATCATTCTCAAGCTGTTGCAGTCGGCCGACTACAACGTCGAGCGGGCCCAGCGCGGCATCGTCTACATCGACGAGGTCGACAAGATCAGCCGCAAGACGGACAACCCCTCGATCACCCGCGACGTTTCCGGCGAGGGCGTGCAGCAGGCGCTGCTCAAGATCATGGAGGGCACCACTGCCTCGGTGCCGCCGCAGGGCGGGCGCAAGCACCCCCAGCAGGAGTTCCTCCAGGTCGACACGACCGACATTCTGTTCATCTGCGGCGGCGCGTTCTCCGGGCTCGACAAGATCATCGCGCGGCGCGACCGGGGCACCTCCATCGGCTTCGGCGCCGACGTGCGCGGCCCGGAGGATCGCGGCACCGGCGAGATCCTGAAGGACGTGGAGCCGGAGGATCTGCTCAAGTTCGGCCTGATCCCCGAGTTCGTCGGACGGCTTCCCGTGGTCGCCACGCTGGACGACCTGGACGAGAAGTCGCTCATCGAAATTCTGACCAAGCCGAAGAACGCCCTGGTCAAGCAGTACAAACTCCTGTTCGAGATGGAGGACGTGACCCTCGAATTCTCAGAGGACTCGTTCAAGACGATCGCCGAGAAGGCGATCGCGCGCAAGACCGGCGCCAGGGGCTTGCGCTCGATCATGGAAGCCATTTTGCTGGAGCCGATGTTCGAGCTTCCCGACCTCGATGGAATCGAGGAGATCGTCATCAGTTCAGAGGTCGTCGAGGGCCGGGCGCAGCCGCTTTACATCTACGGCGACCGGCGCGAAGACCTGGGAAGCAGCGCCTAGGGTGGCCGGACGGCTCTGGCTTTGCCCTTGAACTTGCCCGCGCGGCTTCCGATTTTGATGGTCGACGGGCAGCGCCGCCGCGTGCGGGTGCCGGTCACGGTTCGGCGTTGCGGGTGGGCGCCGGCGGGAAATAATTGAAGAGGTATCATGATCGAGATCCCGGGTGGCAACCTGTATCCAGTCCTTCCGCTGCGCGACATCGTGGTCTTTCCCCACATGATCGTGCCGCTCTTCGTGGGCCGCGAGAAGTCCGTGCGCGCCCTCGAGGATGTCATGAAGGACGACAAGCAGATCCTGCTGGTGACCCAGAAGAACGCGGCGCAGGACGATCCCACGCCCGCCGACATCTTTACGGTCGGCACGGTCGGCACGGTGTTGCAGTTGCTCAAGCTGCCCGATGGAACCGTCAAGGTCCTGGTCGAGGGCGTTCAGCGCGCCACCATCCTCAAGTTCACCGATCTCGAGGATTTCTTCCAGGCCTATGCCCAGGTCATGGAAGACAGTGTCGGCGACGACCGCGAGATCGACGCGCTCACGCGCACGGTCATCTCGCAATTCGAGCAGTACATCAAGCTCAACAAGAAGATCCCGCCGGAGGTCCTGGTCTCGATCAACCAGATCGACGAGGCCAGCAAGCTCGCCGACACGGTCGCCTCGCACCTGTCGCTCAAGATTCCGGAGAAGCAGGAACTGCTCGAGTGCCAAGGCGTCTCCGAGCGCCTCGAGAAGGTCTACGGCCTGATGGAGGGCGAAATCGGCGTTCTCCAGGTCGAGAAGCGCATCCGCAGCCGCGTCAAGCGGCAGATGGAGAAGACGCAGCGCGAGTACTACCTGAACGAACAGCTCAGGGCGATCCAGAAGGAGCTCGGCGAGGGCGAGGACGGCCGCGACGAGCTTGCGGAGATCGACGAGAAGATCACCAAGACCAAGCTCAGCAAGGAAGCGCGCGAGAAGGCGCAGGCCGAGCTCAAGAAGCTGCGCTCCATGAGCCCGATGTCGGCCGAGGCCACGGTGGTGCGCAACTACCTCGATTGGTTGCTCGGGATTCCCTGGAAAAAGCGCACCCGGATCAACAAGGACATCAGGCAAGCGGAGAAGGTGCTCAACGCCGACCACTACGGCCTGGAAAAGGTCAAGGAGCGGATCCTCGAGTACCTGGCCGTGCAGCAGCGCATGCGCAAGGTCAAGGGCCCGATCCTCTGCCTGGTCGGGCCGCCTGGCGTCGGCAAGACCTCGCTCGGCAAGTCGATCGCGCGGGCGACCGGGCGCAATTTCGTGCGCATGAGCCTGGGCGGCGTGCGCGACGAGGCGGAGATCCGCGGTCACCGCCGGACCTACATCGGCTCGATGCCCGGCAAGGTCATCCAGAGCATGAAGAAGGCGAAGGCCTCGAACCCGTTGTTCCTGCTCGACGAGGTCGACAAGCTGGGCGCCGACTGGCGCGGCGATCCATCCTCGGCCTTGCTCGAGGTCCTGGATCCGGAGCAGAACCACACCTTCAACGACCATTACCTGGAGGTCGACTACGACCTTTCCGACGTGATGTTCGTGACCACGGCGAACACCTTGCGCATGCATCCGCCGCTGCTCGACCGCATGGAGGTGATCCGCCTGCCGGGTTACACTGAGGACGAAAAGGTCCAGATCGCGAGGCGCCACCTGATCGCCAAGCAGATGAAGAGCCACGGGGTCAAGAAGGCGGAGTGGTCGATCTCGGAACCGGCGTTGCGCGATCTCATCCGCCTGCACACGCGCGAGGCCGGCGTGCGCAACCTGGAGCGCGAGATCGCCAACCTGATCCGCAAGACGGTCAAGGAAATCGCGCTCGGCAAGACCGAGAAGGTGCACCTCACGCGGCGCAATCTCGAAAAGTACACGGGCGTGCCGCGCTATCGCCACAGCGAGACCGAGATGGAGGACCTGGTCGGCCTCGCGACCGGTCTGGCTTGGACCGAGGTCGGCGGCGAGCTGCTCTCGATCGAGGCGGTCACCGTGCCCGGCAAGGGTAAGGTGACCTCGACCGGCAAGCTCGGCGACGTGATGAAGGAGTCGATCCAGGCCGCCGAGTCCTACGTCAAGAGCCGCTCGACCCAATTCGGCATCGAGCCGATCAGGTTCGAGAAGAAGGACATTCACGTTCACGTGCCCGATGGCGCCACGCCGAAGGACGGTCCTTCGGCGGGCGTGGCCATGGTGACCGCCATCGTCTCGGCGCTGACCGGCATCGCGGTGCGCCGCGACGTGGCGATGACCGGCGAGGTGACGCTGCGCGGCCGCATCCTCCCGATCGGCGGCCTCAAGGAAAAGCTCCTGGCCGCATTGCGCGCGGGCATCAAGACCGTGCTTATCCCGAAAGAGAACGAGAAGGACCTGTCCGAAATTCCGGACAACGTAAGGCGCGGGCTCGAAATCATTCCGCTCGGCACGGTCGATGAGATCCTGCGTCTGGCGCTGGTTACCGAGCCGACGCCCATCGAATGGGCCGAGCCGTCCGAGGTGGAGGCGGTGCGCTCGGTGCGGGACAAGGGCGAGCGCAGCGGCCTGGTCACACATTAGGGTATTTCCGCATAAACTGAAATACGCCTCGGCAACCGACCGGCACGTTCGCCGGCACGTTGCCCGGTTGTCCACCGGAAACTTCGACAAACCCTGGGATTCCCGGCGTTCTCACGTTGACGCGGGTAAATGCGCCGATTTACAATTGGCGCGGCTTTAAATTTATTTTTCCGGATTCCACCATCCCGTTTTCGTCCATCGAGGGGGGCTTGACGTGAACAAGAATGATCTCATATCCGTCGTTGCCGGCAAGACCGGTTTATCCAAGGCGGACAGCGCCAGCGCCGTCGATAGCGTGCTCGACGCGATTACCGATGCCCTTACGGGAGGTGACGACGTTCGCCTCGTCGGCTTCGGGACGTTCAGCGTCACCAATCGGCGCGCCACGCAAGGACGCAATCCGCGGACCGGCGAGCGCATTCAGATACCGGCGTCCAAGCAGCCGAAGTTCAAGGCTGGCAAGAGCCTGAAGGATTCGGTCAACAAATAGACGGCACCTACGAGCCGTCGACGCCCGGCCGCTTCGCGTTGACAGCGGGGCGGCCGATGCTTTTTATTCTCTAACCGTCATGCACCTGCGCGTTCTCGTTGGTGATGCCCGGCGCCAAGTGACTCGGTTCGGCATCGGCGGTGAGGGGGGTGCATGGTCTGTTAGGTCGCGTGTGCATGACCCGACTCTGGGTCGGCGGCCTAGGCAGGTTTTCGAATCTCGGGCCACTACCTGCGCGTGGGCGGGCGTCGCAAAACCTGCCAAACTCTTAAGGGCTTGCGGAGTGATCCTGGCACGTCCATTTATGGCCGGATCAGGAACGCTCCTTGGTATTAGGCGGTCCGGTGTTTCTACGTACCTGGGCATCACGCGATCTGCGTTCGGCGATTAGCGCGGGCGATTAGCTCAGCTGGAAGAGCGTCTCGTTTACACCGAGAAGGTCGGCGGTTCGATCCCGTCATCGCCCACCATCGACAAACCCGCTTCACTCGTGCATCGCCCAGCCGCGCGCGAATCGCGGAATTCTTGCCGTGGCTCCCGCCCGCTTAACCGCCTGTTAACCCTACGACTCTAATACCCATAATAAAATTATCGAATAGCCTGCACGGGGGATCGGTTTTCGATGTCAGAGCAAACCAACAGGCCGCGCCGGCCTGATCGGTCTGGACGAGGCCTGCACGCGCTACGGCATCACGATCGAGGAGTTCCTGTCCTGGCAGCGCCTGCTCGACGAGCACGGCTTGCACGGACTGCGCGCCACGCGCCGGCAGGACTATCGCTGTTCGGCCCAGGGCGGGGGCGTTGCCGACGCGCAAGCCGGCCGGTGGGGACGGATAGGAACCACCGACGCATGGCGTCCGACGTTCGCCGAACCGCGC
>JACZWN010000055.1 GCA_022572105.1 Pseudomonadota bacterium
GGTCTGCGGCGCGGAAGATCCCCTGCCCGACGACACGGTAACCTTCTCGCAGGGCCACTATGGCAGCTCACAAAACGGCGAGGCCAAGGTCGACGACATCCTCCAGGGGGCAGGCGATTCCGAGGGCCTGTGCAATGAGATCGTCGCGATCCTGACCTTCCTCGGGCATGACGACGACGCCATCGGCGACGGCGATATCGACTGCACCGATACCGAAGACATCGACGACCTGGCCTTGTTCCTAACCGGCGAAGTCGGGCCGGGGCCGGAAGATCCGGACGGCTTCCTGCCGTCGGGCCTCAACCCGGGCGAAAACATCGGGGCGCAGAAGATCACGCTGCTGATCAACTTGAACCTGGATGCGATCCTGATGGTCGACGACATCCCGATTCAAGCCGGCTACTTCATCAACATCGACCCGGTGGAGGATGTCGTGGGCGGCAGCCCCTCGGGGACCTTCTTCGATCCCATCCTGACGACGGGTGGTGAGCTCGGCAGTTGCACCGACACCACGCCCGCCGACGGGGTCTGCGATACCAGCACCGTGACGCTGACGGCGCTCGGCGAAAAGGTCGAGGACCTGGATATCGCGGGCACGACGGTGCAGGAGATCCTCGATGCGGCGGATAGCCTGATTTCATCGGGCGATCCGAGCATCACGGTGAACGGCGTTTTGCTGACCCGCGACGACGTGACCGACATCCTGGGGCTGATCAACGAGTCCTACGACGCGGGCACCCCGACCGGCTTCGTCACCGCCTTCGACGCCGACTGAGAAAGATAAAGCTGACAACACCGCGCCCGGGGGCCTTTACCGCTCCCGGGCGTTTTCTTTCACTCCGCCTCGGCGCCAGGCCGCGCCGGGCGGCCGGGCCTCGATCGCGCGCGCGAAGGTGCCTCAGTCGCCGAAGCATGGGACCAGCCTAAACCAGGGCGGTCCGGCTGTCTCGCCCGGGAATGACCGCCAGCGCGCCCGCCGTTAACCATATGGGTTAACGAAGTATTTCTAGGCAAGACCCGGCGCGGGGGCCATACTTGCCAGCCAACGAACGCTTGAAGCGGAGGTGTGCAATGGGCGGACTCCGGGTTTTGCCGATCGTGGCCCTCGCCGTCGCGGCGGTGCTCGCGCAGCCCGCCTCGGCGGGGCCTCGGGGCAAGGGCCAGATCAAGGCCGTGGGCAAGGCCCATGGCGCTATCTCGGCGCCGGGAATTGGGAACAGCGGGCGCCGAGATGGAACGACCATTCGCGTGATCCGGAGAAACGGAGGCGACGATCGTCGCGTCGTACGCATTCTTGATAATGGCCTCTTTGCCACCGATGGCTTCCATGGCCTGCCGCCGGGATTGGGAAAGCGGCACGGCAACCTGCCGCACGGCCTGGCAAAGAGAGGCGTTGGCAACCTGCCGCCGGGGCTTGCCAAGGATCACCCAATCCCACCGGGCCTGGCTAATCGAACAGAACTCCCGCCCGGCCTCGGCAAGTAAACGCTTTAGTCCGCCCCCGGCAAAGAAAAGCCCCGCGCCCCCGCGCCCGGCACGCGGTGCGGGTAGAGCCTGGCGCTCCGTCCCGGACGCCGGGTATTTCCTCCGCAAAATCGCGATCTTATCCCTCTTCGGCGCGCGCCTTCGGCTTGCATTACGAACTAGAATCGTTTCAAACTGACCGCCTGGCAGGATGCCGGGCGGGCACGGCTCGCGTGGGGGCGAAGGACGGCAACCATGCAGAGGACACGGCGGCTTCTCGCCAGGCTATGGAGCGCCGAGCACGGCATCTCGTCGGTCGAGTACGCCTTGCTCCTGGCCATGATCTCCGGCGGCATCATCATATCGGTGGACCTGTTGGCGAGCGCCGTCTCCAACGAGATGATCGATACGGCCGCGCTGTTCGGCGAGGATACTTGCGGTAACGACGGCAGTGGCGACGGGACCGGCGGCGATGGGGGCACTGGTGAGGGCGGCGCCAACACCTGCTAATACCCAAAGATCGTTGGTATCGAGTCCGGGTACCCGGAACCGCCCCGGGGCGGATCGAGCGAAGCTGATAACACCCCGACCCATATCCGCAAGATAGGCCGCGACACGAACGCAAGCAAAACGATCCAAACGGTTGCAAACCGTCAATAACGGACGTAACCTCGGATCAAGACGCGGGGCAATCCACATGTCCTTTATAAGAATGGCGACGGGCTCGGCTCTTGTCTGGGCCGGACCCCGAAGTAACCGTGTCGTTTTGCCAGGGAGGCATGACTCCCCTGAGTCCCTTGTTTCGGCCCCGTCTTCGCGGCGGGGTCTTTTTTCACAGCCCGCCGCCACGTGGTGCGCGCGCTAATCCCGAACCCGCGCGGGTCGAACCACGGAGACACCGCCTGTCCGCCGGGGCGAATTACCGTTCCCCGTCCACGGTCGCTTCGGTTTCCACGAACAACGCGCGGCGCCCCTGCTTCCAGGCCTCGATCCGGTAGCCCCGCGCGCCGCCCAGGCGCACCACCGCCTCGCGCGCGAAGACCGCGCCGCCGGGGGCGCGCGCCTCGGCGTGGATCGTGTAAACGCGCCGGCGCGAGCGCGCGCTCGGGCCCTCGGCGCCGAGGAAGGCCGGTCCGGCGCCCTCGGGCGCCTCGGCGCGCGCGGCCAGGTGCGCGTCCACGGCCGCCGCCTCGCTCCCGGGCAAAGCCATCAGCACCTCGCGCGGCGCGCTTTTGGCGTCGATGCCCCGGCTCCCGGTATGCACGGTGAGCGCCGGCGCCACCGCCTGGTAGAGCGGCGCGGTCACGCCGAGCACCTGCTGCAACTCCTCGACCGCGGTGAAGGCCGCGTCCTTGGCGCCCCAGGGCAACCCGGCGGCCTCGTAGTCCCGGTCCTCGGCGCCGTTCAGGCGCTTGAGGTCGTCCGCATCGGCGAAGTCGCGGATCGCGTCCACCAGGGCGTCCGCCTCCGATGGGTCCAGGCCCAGGATCTCCCCGTCCGGCCCGGTCCAGGCCGCGGCCAGAAACAGGCCGCGCAGGAGCTCGTCCGGCGCGCCGTTCAAGTCGATCTTGCCGCCCTCGTCCTGGATCGAAATGCGCACCTCGCCGCCGCCGAAGGCCCAGGCGTAGACCGTGCCGTCGCTGCGCCAGCCCTCTGTGAACATCGCCGCGGCCTCCGGGGCCAGATTTCCGGCCTCGAGCTCGGCGCGCAGGTCTTGCTCGATGCGCCGGCGCGCCACGGCCGGGTTCTCGGAACCGAGCCGGATCAGGCTCTCCATGCCCTCGTCGATCAGGCCCTCGGTTTGCGGCGCCAGCAGGGCCAGCACCGCCCGGTAGACGCCGGCATCGGCCAAGGCCTCGGCCTCGGCGTTCTCGATCAGGTTGCGGGTCAGGTTGACCTCGGTGCGGGTCGTGCGGGTGAAGCTGGCGGCAATCAGCGCCAGCAGCATCAAGACCCAGAGCACGGTCACCAGCGCCAGGCCGCGGGCGCGGCGCGGAGAGCCGGAGCGTTCGCATGGCGCGCGTCGGTTCATGGCCGGGAATTATGAACCACGGAGGCGCAGAGGCACAGAGAAACCAGAAAGAAGGACCGCGAAGGCACGAAGACCAGGAAGACCACGAAGTAAATGTGAGCGCGCGAGGCGCGCAACAAAAAACCTTCGTGGTCTTTGTGTCTTGGTGGTGAATCTCTTCTGGTCTTTGGGTTCTCTGTGTCTCTGTGGTGAACCCGGGCGCAAACGAAACCGCGGCTCAACCGCCCTTGAGCGGCGGCATGATGGCGAGCTCGTCGCCCGCGCTCAGGGGGCAGGCCGCGCGCGCGGCCTTGGGCACGGCGGCGCCGTTGTGGATGACCAGGTAGCCGCCCTCGGGCGGCATGGCGAGCTGCGCGATCACGTCACCCACGCTCGCGCCCTCCGCCACCTCCAGCTCCGCCGAGTTCTTGGCGCTGCCCTCGGGCAGGTATCGGCCCAGAAGGCCACCCGTCTTGACCGCGATCCGCATCACGCCGCTCCGAAAATAGGGTTCACCACAGAGACACAGAGGCACAGAGAACCGAAAAACAAAAGGGCGAACCACGACGTCACGAAGAAGTTTCATGCGCGCCAAGCGCACAACCAGAAATCCTTCGTGATTTTTATGTCTTTGTGGTGCGTCTTTCTTGTTTCTCTGTGCCTCCCGTGTCTCTGTGGTTCCCCTTTTTAGTCCTCGTGGTGAGCCTTCCGCCGCTAGCCCCTCGCCGCCCCGCCCGGGGCGCATTCGAGATAGGCCGCCATGATCCCGTGAGGGTCCGCGATCAGACGCTCCTTCCAGGGGCCGAGCCGGATCCGGGTCTGGATCAGGCCGCGGATCACGCCGACGTGCCGGGTCAGGCCGAGCGCCAGCGCGCCGACCAGAACGTCGTCCTGGAACTCCAGGCGTAAGTACTTGAAGCCGGCGGCATCGACGGCGACCGCGCGCTGGCCGCCGTCCGCGCCCATCCACAGCCCGAAGGAGCTGGACACCAGGCCGAGCGTATTGAGCACGTTCATGGCCAGGCTGCCGCGATAATGGGTCCGTTGCCCGGCCATGTTGAGCGCGGCGATGCGGCCGTGCTCGGCGGCGGTCGGCTGGATCGCGTGGATCGCCTGGCCCCCGGTCGAGAAGTCGGGGCCCTGGGCGACGTCGCCGGCGGCGTAGACGCCGTCCACATTGGTCGCCAAGTGATGGTCGACCAGAACGCCCGCGTCGAGCGCGACCCCGCTGGCGTCCAGGAACCCGATGTTCGGCCTGACCCCGGTCGCGCAGATGACCAGCTCGACTTCCAGCGCCTCGCCACTGGCCAGACTAAGCCGCAGGCCGTCCCCGGCCGCCTCGATCCCCGTGACTTCGGCCCCGGTGCGCACGGCGACACCCTGGCCTTCGCACCAGCGCGCGATCATCTCGCCGCCGGTCTCGTCCATCATGCGCGGCAGCATGCGCTCGGCCATCTCGACCACGGTCACCTCGAGGCGGCGCGCGGCCAGGGCCTGCAGGACGATGCAGCCGATGAAGCCGGCGCCCATGAGCACCACGCGCGCGCCGGGGTGCATGCGCGCCGCGATCTTGCGTGCGTCCTCGAGGGTCCAGCAGGTCTCCACGCCGGGCAGGTCCATGCCCGGTATCGGCGGCACGGCCGCCCGCGAGCCGGTGGCGATCAACAGCCGGTCGTAGGAGAGACTGGCGCCGCCGGCCAAGGCGACCGTCCGCTCGGCCGGCGAAACGGCGGTCGCGCGGTCCCGGCGGACCTCGATGCCCAGGTCCGCGTAATGGCCCTCGCCGTGGCGCAGATAGGTGCCGTCCTCGCCGATGTCCTCGATCAGCAGATAGGGGATCGCCATGCGCGAATAGGGCGGCTCGGGCTCGTCGCCGACAACGGTGACCGAGCCCGCCGGGTCGGCCTTGCGCAGGGTCTCGGCGGCGATCACGCCGGCCGGGCCGGCGCCGAGGATGACGTAGTCCACGCCTTTCCTCCCTGGCCTCCTTGGCGCCTAGCCCTGCAACTGGAGCCGGTCGAGCGTCTCGCTGCTGGGCACGCCCTCGGGCGTCCAGCCGCGCAGCTGATAGTACTCGGGCAGCATGATGTCGAGCTCGGCCACTTGGCCCTTGGCGGTGCCGCTGGGCGCCGGCACCTCGAGCAGGCGTTTGGGCAGGCTGTCGTCGGCGGCGGTCAGCCCGGCGCGCAGGTTGAACAGCCGCTCCAGGTTCCAGACCCGCTCGCCGATCTCGAGCAGGCGCTCGACCGTCCAGTCGCCCGCGCAGGCGGCGTCGATCTGCTGCTGGAACTCCTCGACGCCCCAGGCCGCCATGGTGAACAGGCACAGCCCCGTGGAGTCGACCATGGAGATCAGGTCCTGGGAGTCCTTGCACGGCTTGGCCTTGCCCTGGCCGGTCTGGTCCTCCATGTCCTGGGTGAAGACGTCGTGCTTGAGGTGGCAGGCGCCGCGGTTGCTGGTCGCAAAGCCCAGGCCCATGCCCTGGAGCGCGCGCGAATCGTAGCCCGCGAACTCCTGGCCCTTGACCGTCATGGACAGCTCCGGGTGGCCGTACTTCTCGCACAGCAGCTTCGAGCCGAGGCCCAGCACCTGGCCGAAGCCCTCGTATTTGCCGGTCTTCTCCGCCATCACGGTCAGCGCCTCGGCGTTGCCGAACTTGAGCGCGACGCCGTCGGTGTCCTTATCGGTGATGACGCCCATCTCATAGAGCTCCATGGCGGAGGCGAGCGTGCCGCCGAACGAGATCGGGTCCATGCCGTGCTCGTTCATCAGGAAGCTGGCGAAGGTCAGCGCGTCGATATCGTCGATGCCGAGCAGCGGCCCGAAGGCGTAAGCGGTCTCGTACTCGAGCCCGCCCGAGGCGTGGCGGTACTTGGGCCGGTTGACGATGGTGAAGTGCGTCTCGTCGATATGGGCGATGCGGCCGCAGGCAATGGTGCAGCCGAAACAAGCCTTGTTGGCCAAGAGATTACGGTGCCCCCCGGGGGTCACTTTCTCCATCGCCTCGGGGTTGATCTTACTAACGCCCTCGAACTGGACCTCGTGGAAGTTGCGGGTCGGCAGCGAGCCGAACGCCTGCATGGAGTCGATCATGGCGTTGGTGCCGAGCTCGGTCAGCTCCTTGCGGCCGTCGTTCTCGGCGAGCAGCGCATGGGTCTCGCGCACCACCGCCATGAAGCGCTTGGGATCGTCGACCGTAACCCCGATGGTGCCGTAGACCGCGACCGCCTTGAGGTTCTTCGAGCCCATGACCGCGCCGACGCCGGAGCGCCCGGCGGCGCGGTGCAGGTCGTTGATGATGCAGGCGAAGCGCACGCCGCGCTCGCCGGCGACGCCGATCGAGGCGACCTTGAGCAGGGGGTTCTGGTGCTTGGCCTTGATCCATTCCTCGGTTTCCCAGACCGTCTTGCCCCAGAGCTCGCCGGCCGGGACGATCTCGACCTGCTCGTCGACGATGTGCAGGTAGACCGGCTCGGAGGCGACCCCCTGGATGATGAGCAGGTCGTAGCCGGCGAACTTGAGCTCGGCGCCGAACTTGCCGCCGGAGTTGGAGCAGGCGATGGCGCCGGTCAGCGGCCCCTTGGTGATCACCGCGTAGCGTCCGCTGGTCGAGGCCATGGTCCCGGTCAGCGGCCCGGTCGCGAAGATCAGCACGTTGTCCGGCCCCATGGGGTCGGCCTTGGGGTCCATGTTCTCCCAGAGGTACTTGGTGGCCAGGCCGCGCTCGCCCAGGTAGGCCGCGGCCCAGTCCATGTTCAGCGGCTCGGGTTCGCAGCTGCCCTTGGTCAGGTCGACCCGCAGGACCTTCTTTTGCCATCCCATGGCGCTAGCCTCCCGGCCCGGCGGTGGCTTCGGCGTGGGTCTTCACGGCCCAGGCCTCCATACGCCCATATCCGGTCCAGTCGGCGTCGACGTAGGTGATGGCGCCCGTGGGACAGGCCTTGGCGCACTCGGGATCGCCGCCGCAGAGATCGCATTTGATGACCTTGCCGGTGCTCTGGTTGTAGTTGATGGTGCCGAAGGGGCAGGCGATGGTGCACACCTTGCAGCCGACGCAGGTGGCCTCGTTCACCTCCATGGCGCCGGTCGCCAGGTTCTTGGTGATCGCCTCGACCGGGCAGGCCTGCATGCACCAGGCCTCGGCGCATTGGGTGCAGGTGTAGGGGATGGCCCGCAGGCCGTGCTCGAACTCGAACACCTTGATGCGCGACTTGGCCGGGTTGAACACGCCCTCGTGCTCGAACGAGCAGGCCATCTCGCATTGCAGACAGCTCGTGCACTTGGCCGGGTCGATCAGCAGCGATTTTTGCATGGGCCTCCCCTTCCGAAGAAATAACCCACCCCAAGGCCGGACCCTGCGTCCGGAGGCAGGCCGCTGCGCCTGGGGACAACGGCCGCTACGGTACCAACGCGCCGCCGCCTAATCGAGCAAATTCTGTCGGCCGGAAGGCTCGGACCGCGTACGCCGGCGCCCGGATACACGCCGGGATGGCGGGGGTCGCCATGCCGGCAAGCCTGCTTCGATCAGCGCACAAGCGCGCCGGCGCGCTTTTCCAGGTAATAGGTAATCGATGAGCCGCCTCGCGCCGGCGTTGGTGATGATGTCGGCGCCGGCGGCGAGCGCCTTGGCGCCGCCATGGTTGAAGCCGTGGAGGCCGTAAATAATCATGGTTAACGCGCGTGCGCCCCGAACCGCTGCAGGATTGCGATTCGGACCGAAACTACCATGGATCGCGGTGGAATGGGTCGCGAAAGCCCGCTCTTAAGCGGCTTCGCGCCGGATCATTGACAGGGACTCCCCGGCCAGGGAAAATGTCCTTATCGGGGCTGCCCGCACGGGGACGAAGCGGGCTCGTGTGCGCGGCAAGGGAGGGCCGGAGCATGGGGAAGGACGCAGGTAGCGGATGCGGAACGGCCGTGCGCCGATCCGCGATTTTGATGATATCGGTGGCGCTCGCCGCTACGGCGCTGCCGGACAGCGGCGCCCGGGCGGCCACCGCCGACCGGCCGTCGGCATCGAGCACGATCAAGCGCATTTCGGCGCCCAAAGGCGCCGAAATCGAAGGCCTGGGCGGATCCATAAGCCACGTCACCGCGCCCGGCGACTGGCGCCAGCGCATCGACGATCTCAAGCGCTTCAACCACACCGTGGCCTATGGGCCCAACGGCGAAATCTTGCGCGTCATCATCCTGGGGCCGAAACAGCCGCCGCCGGCGCCGCGGGCCAAACCGATTCGCGCCGCCTTCACCTTGGACACCAAGCTGCCGGATCGGGGCCCGACCCGGCTCAAGCCCGGCATGCGCCCGCTCGGCTGGCCGGTCGCGGGCACGGTGATCGGTTCCGGCTTCGGCATGCGCGAGCATCCGATCCTGGGCGGGCCGCGTCCGCACCGGGGCGTCGACCTGCCCGCGCCGTCCGGCACGCCGGTGCGCGCGGCGGCCGACGGCACCATCCGCTTCCGCGGCCGCAACGGCAATTACGGCCGCTTCATCCGCCTCGATCACGGCTTCGGGCTGGAGACCGCTTACGGCCACCTGAGGGGCTACGCCAGGGACCTGCGCCGCGGCACCCGGGTGCGCCGGGGCGAGGTCATCGGCTACGTGGGCTCGAGCGGCCTGTCGACCGGGCCGCACCTGCACTACGAGGTGCGCATGAACGGCCGGGCGGTCGATCCCCTGCCCTTCCTGCCGGCCGCGCCGCGCCTGGTGCGGGTCAGGTAACCCGGGCCTCGAAGCCACCGCCGGGGTTTATCGCAGGTGCCTTATACCAAGGAGCTCTGGCTCCGCATCGCCGGCTGCGACTCGCTCGTTTACATGAATGCGAGCGCCGACGGCCGGGGATTCTCGGTCCGCGACAAGGGCGGCTGCCTGAAGCGCGGCGCGCCATCGAAGTCCGAAGATTATCGATCGTTCAAGGAGCCACCTTACTCGGGCGCCTCGATCCGTTTCTCGAGCGGCCCGAGGGTGCTCAGGCGCCGGCGCAGCTCCTCGGTCACGGCCAGAGCCTCGCCGCGGTCGCGCACCACGCGCGGGGTGATCAGCACCAGGAGCTCGGTCCGGCGCACGACGTTCTCCGTCGTTTTGAACAGATTGCCCAGAATTGGAATCGCCGAGAGGATCGGGATCCCGCTCACCCCGTCCTCCTCGCGGTCGCTGATGAGCCCGCCGAGCGCGATGGTATCGCCGCTCTGCACCGCGACCGTGGTCTGGATACTGCGCTGCGAGATGGTTGGCGAGTCGATGCCCGAGGTATCGGTCTCCTTGACGCTGCTGACCTCCTGGAGCACCTCGAGCACGACCAGGCCGCTGGCGTTGACCCGCGGGGTCACCTCCAGGATGACGCCGGTGTCGCGGAACTGGATCGTGTTTACGATGGGCGCGTTGGGGTCGGTGATCGAGACCGCGGACTGGGTCGCGATCGGCACCTCGTCGCCGATCTGGAGGCGCGCCGTCTGATTGTCCAGCACCATGAGCTGCGGCGAGGAGATCACGCGCACGTCGGTGATCTCGGTGAGCGCGTTCAAGACCACGCGCGCATCGCCGCTGTTGAAGAAGTAGGAGAAACCCGGGAAGGCGGAGGCGACGGCGCCGGTGGACAGGGTGCTGAAGGTGACGCTGCTGTCGCCCTTGTCGAAGAACCACTGAAGCCCGTACTTCAGCGTATCGTTGAGCGTGACCTCGGCGATGGTCACCTCGATGAGCACCTGGAGCGGCGTGATGTCGAGGCGCTTCAGCGTCGCTTCGATCATGCGGTACTCGGCCGAGGTGGCCAGGATCACGAGCGCGTTGTTCTTTTCATCGGCGACGATGCGGATGTTGCCGCTCTCCTGGATCGTCGCGATCGAACCCAGGTCGTTGCGCCGCCCTCCCGCAGGGCGCGCCGCGCTCACCGTCTCGACGGACGCGGGTGGCGCGGCCTGGCCTTGGTCCGCCGCGGCCTGCGCCGGTCGCGGCGCCGGCTCGCTCGGCGCGATCGAGACCGGGCTCAGGCCCGGCGCGAGTTCTGGAGGCGCCGCCCTGCGCGGCTCGGAGATCTCGGTCTCGAAGATGCGGGTCAGGACCTCGGCGAGGTCGGCGGCGCGGCTGTTCTGCACGTGATAGACGAAGATGCGCCGCCCGGTGCCCTCGGCGCCGCGGTCGAGCCGGTCGATCCAGGTCTCGGCCCGCTCCAGGTAGGCCGGCTGCGACGAGATCACGAGCACGGCGTTGAGGCGCTCGATGGGCACGAAACGGATGACGCCGGCGAGCGGGCTGTCGCCCTCGAGGAAGACCGTCTCCAGGTCGGCGACCAGGCTCTTGGCGTCGGCGACCTGGACCGGGAACAGGGCGAACGACATCCCGGCCATCCAGTCGACGTCGAAGACCGTCACCATGTCCAAGAGGTCGGCCGCCTCGGTCCCGGTGCCGGCGAAGATGAGCAGGTTGCGCGCCGCGTCCACGCGCAGCACCCGGCCCGGCCCGACGAAGGGCTTGAGGATGTCGGCCATCGCTTGGGCGGCGGCGAAGCGGAGCGGGATCACGTGGATGGCGAAACCGCGCGCCAGGTCCGCGCGCGTGGGCGCGAACACGGGGGTGGTCAGCGAGGTCGCCGCCTGCTGCAGGGTGACCACCTTGTAGATGCCGTCATCGAGCGTCAGCGCGGCGCCGTTCATGGCCAGGATGTTCTCGAGCGCCGGAATGACCGCCGCGCGCGGGATCGGGCGGCTGGTGCGCGCGGTCACCTGGCCCTGGACCTTCGGGTCGATGATATAGCTGACGCCCAGCGTCTCGCCGAGCACGACGTCCACGACCTCGCGGATATCGGCGTTGGCGAAGTTGAGGGTGACCCGGCCGTCGCTCTCGATCGCGACGTCGGACGCGCGGCGCGCCGGACGGCGGGCCAGCACGCCGGTGCCACGATAGATTTCCGGCGCCACGAGCGCGCCGGCGTTAGAGCTGAGGGGCGAGAGGTCGTCCAGCGCACCGGCCGTCGCCGGCGCCTCGGCGGCCTGTGCCTCGGGCGCGGCCGACGGCTCGTCGGAGCGCGCCGCGACCTCGGGCGCGACCTCCGACGGCTGGTCCAGCGAGACCGTCTCGCAGCCGGCCAAAAGCGCCACCAGGAGCGTCCCGGCAAAGCCGAGACCGATCCTGCACGCCCATGAGCCGGAAGGCGCCTCCTCTCGTCGCACCCTTGAAGTTCTCCCCAGTACCCAGAGCCCAGTGCCCGGCGGCATCCTTTGCGATGCCGAAATTTCCCCGCACCGTCCAAGGTGAGATTCAAATCTCTAACAAGACAAAATGCAAGAGTTAAAAGAACGTAGGTGGAATTGGTCAACCGAGCTTTGAAGGCGACGAGGCCTTCCGGCCGCGAGTCTTGCGCCGATCATAGATCGCGGCAAGCTTCGTCTTCGACGGGTCTTTCGCAACCTACCGCGCTTAAAACCTAGGCGATCGAATTTTTGAGCCGCGGCCCGGCACTCATTAATTTTATTCCCGCGTCTGGGGCTGGGTCCGGTTCTGGTTCTGGTTCAGGGGCGGCGCCTCCCTGGTCTTGCGTTGCCTGCGCCGCGGCTTCTGAACCGGCGGCGGCTCGTCATAGGTCAGCTCGATGCGCTCCTCGATGTCGCCGCGCTGGAAGGTGAGCCGATCGGGCTCGATCGTTTCCAGGGTCCAGCCCTGGAAGCTGTCGCCCTCGCTCAAGCGCACGAACCGGGACTCGCCCTTGGGCTTGATGATGGCGATCTGCTCTTCGGACGAAATGATGATCCCGACCACGGTGACCTCGAGCTCGGGTTCCGCGCTCTCGATCGTCACCGTGCCTTCGGCGGGCGGCCGGCGCGTCGGGGAAAATAGCGGCCGTTCGAGGATGGCGGAGAAACTCTCGGCCGGCGCCATGACGAAGCTCGGCTCGGCCGGAAGGTCCGGGAGCGGCGCCGCCTGGCCGCCGGCCACCTCGACCGGCACCGGCGCCCCCAGCTGAATCTCCCGCCCCAGCCGAATCTCCCGATAGACGGTCCAGGCCAAGGCGGCGCAGACCCCCAGCATAAGGGCCGGCGCGAGCCATCCCGATCCGCGGCGCGCGATCATCCCGCCTCCGGCCGCAGATACCCGGAGAGATCGAGGCGGACGAGCAGCGTCGGGTCCATATCGACCGGCCGGTTGCGCCGCCGCCGGGCGCGCCGGTTGCTGACCTCCAGGTTGTCGACAAAGAGAAAGGTGCGACCGGCCTCGAGCGCGTAAAGGACCTTGACCAACTGGGTTACGGTCGCGGTCATCTGGACCCGGACGCCGACGCGGCGGAACTCGCCGTCGGTCTTGACCGGCAGGATTTGGATGCTGCGCAGCCGGCCGCCGCCGGCCTCGACCGTCTTGTTGACCAGCTCCTGCAGATCGGCGCCGGCCAGCGCGTCGGTGCCGCCGCCCAGATAAATGCCGATCTCGGACTGCCGCGCCGTCAATTCGTCCAGGCGGGCCTGGAGCGCCGGGCGCGCGGCCGCGATGCGCCGGTAGCGGTCGAGCAGGTCACGGGCCTGGGAAATCGCCTGCTCGGTCTCGCCATAGCTTGCGGCCAGCGGCGCCAGCGCGAAGGCGTAGAGGCCGACCAGCACGCCGAGCGAGAGCGCGATCGCGGCAAAACGGCTGATCCGGGGTGACAACCTCATGGCTTATACCATCCGCTAAGTACGGCCGTCAGGTTGAAGCGCTCGAGCCCGATCTTCCGGTCCATGGTGACCGGCGAGCTGAACCGCACCTCGCTCAGCATCTCCGACCGCTCGAGAAGTCCGATCAACGACGACGGCTTGGCCGAGTAGCCGGAGAGCGTAAGGCGCCCATCGCGCAGGCCGAACTTCAGCACCCAGGTATGGTCGGGCAATACACGAGTCACCTCGTCGAGCAACTCGGTGATGCCGTGTTCGTCGCGTTTGCGCTCGACGACGAAGCGGCTGCGCTCCAGTATCTTCTCGATCTGCGTCTTCAAGCCGTCCGCCTGGATGGCCTCGGCCCGGACCTGGGCGAGCCGCGCCTCGAGCACGGCCAGCACTTCCCAGTCGTGCTTCAGCGGCAGATACAGCGCGGCCGCCAGCAGAACCAAGGCCAACACCGCCAACTTCGCCGCCAGCCGCCGGCCGAACCCGGTCCGGGGCCGGGCCGCGCCCGGCGGCAGCAGATTGAAGGGCCGGGCCCCGTCGTCCGGCTCGTCGCCGGCGGCCAGTTGATCGGGCGCGATCCCCCAGGAGGTGGCAAGCTGCACGGCCTGATCGGCGACCGTCCTGGGAATCACCACGAGGTCGACCTTGATCCGCTTGCGCTCGGGGTCGCTACCCTCGAGACGGTAATCGAAATAGACCTCCTCGGCCTTGAACGGGGTGTGCCGGTCCATCTCGAAGCCGAGCACCTCGCGCAGGTTCTCGGCCGCCGCCGACGGCAGGTCGACCAGGCGGCGCAGCACCTTCTCACGCGGCACCCGCAGGATCACCTCGGCCGCGCCCAGGCCCGCCTCGCGCAGAATGCGCGCGACCGCTTCGCGCTGGCCGGCGTCGCGCTGGCCGGCCAGATCGGCGGAGGAAATCGAGATCTCGCCGAGCGGCTGCGACTCCCGCCCCTTTTCGTAGGTGAAGGCCGCAGCCGCCTCGGAAACCTCGATCACCAGCCGCTGGCGCGTCCGCCCGAAGCGCTCGCGCAGCCGCACGGGCAGGCAGGCGGCCATTTCGCGCCCCCACCAACGGAAGAAGCCGGAAACGCCCTGAGTGATCGGGGTCGGAAGAATCGCCATCGCTTCAAGGTGGTCTGCAAGAGGTCGCTTATCCTACACCCGCCGCCTCTGGGCAAGATTAATACCGGGTGGCGGCCCGCGCGCCCGATCTCTATGGGTCATTATCAGCGCTCCTTGGTATAAGGTTCGTATTTGTTAACAATTTTGGCCCATGATCCCCGATAGTTACCGGCCGGTTAAGGTTTGATTCCGGGAAATTCCCATGCGGGTGCTACAAGTAGAAGACGATCCGACGGCGGCCCAGGCCGTCGAACAGATGTTGGAATCAAAGGGTTACGCTTGCGAGACCACCGCCTATGGAGAACAGGCGGTGGAGCTGGCCACCCAAAACGACTACGACATCATCCTTCTCGACATCATGCTTCCCGACATCGACGGCTACGAGGTTCTGCGCCGGCTACGGGAGGCGCAGGTGCACACGCCCGTGCTGATCCAGTCCGGCATCATCGGGCGGAACGAAATGGAAAAGGGCGCCGGGTTCGGGGTCGACGATTATCTGGTCAAGCCGTTCACCAGGAGCGAGCTCGCCGAGCGCATGGAGACCGCGCTCCAGCGCCCCGACGACGCCGAGCCGGCAACGCGCACGTCGCGCCCGGACGAGTCCGATCGCCGCGTCGGACCGCGTAGCGACGATGAAGAGAGCCGCCGGCAGCACGGTCGCACAAGGACGCTGAAGTCCGGCCAGATCGTCTACAACAACGCCCACTGCGTCGCGGACTGCCTGATCCTGAACCTCTCCAAAGGCGGCGCCGCGCTCCAGGCGGCCGACTTCTTCGACGTTCCCACCACCTTCGTGCTCAAGGTGCGCCACGGAGCGACCTACCACTGCGAGGTCTGCTGGCAGCTCGGCAAGAAACTCGGCGTCAGGTTCGTGAACGGCTAAAAAGGTCGTTGGTAATAATACCAAGTCTCGTTGATACGGGCGATCGCGCGCGCCTCACGCTTGGTTCCGGCGGATCTGCGGCACCGCCTCCCCGATCGTCTCCTCGATCGTTTGCTGATCGGCCAGGAATTTGAGCCCCAGGTAATCCCCCTCCCGCCAGACGATCTCGCAAGAGAATTCGCCGAAACGATCGATCGTCAGGATCACCGGCGAGGCCAGTTCCGAGGGGTTCGAAACATGCGCTTTCGCGCCGCTCAGCGAGACGTTGACGATCCGGCACTCACTCGATCTGTGCCCGGAGCGCAGGATGCCCGCCCACAGCACCTGGACCCGGGTCGCCCGCCGCGCGCCCGTTGCGCCCTCCGAGTCTTGCAGCAGGGTCTGGTAAAGCTTCTCGGTTTTCGGCCCTTGCTCGCGGAACGTGAGCCCCAAGGTCTCCGCATCCTGCCAGATGACATCGCATTCGAATTCGCCGCAGGAATGCACGTTCAAGATCAGCCGAGACACCGGCTCGAGCACCTGCGTGGCCCGGACGTTCGCGCCCTCGACCGAGACATTCACGATCTCGCACTCGACCGCCCAATCGCCCAGGCGCAAGGTCCCCGAACGGAGCACCAAGGCGCGCGGCTGTTCCCGCCCCGTGCGCGATTCCCGGTCTTCTCGTTTTACGTCGTCGGCCATGACTCGTTCTGATCTTGGGTCGG
>JACZWN010000056.1 GCA_022572105.1 Pseudomonadota bacterium
GGCCGGCATACCGATTCGCGATGTCAAAAAAACCCATTTGGCCCATGGCTGGGTCCCCTGATCCCATTGTCACAACGCCAGGATTCTACCCGATTGAGCGTGGGAAAGCATTTTTCGAGGTGCCCTAGTAAAGTTTTGGCCCCATCTGGCGCTCTCAATATCCCCGCGCGTCATCGTCGGATCGGTATCGCTCTACGGACGCGCAGAGTCCCCGTACTCTAGGGAAGGTGGATCACAGATTGCGGCGATAGACCTGGGGGAGCGTTTCGCTATGATGGACACCAGCCATGAGTTTAGCGTAATGCTTCGTTGACAGTGAACAGAACTACGGACCCACCCTCCGCATAAATACGGATTTTTGAGATCGTCCAGCTAACATCGATTGTAGAGTAGCGCCGACCATCGATGTTGAAACAAACCCGGTTTAACAACGCGTTCATTTGCTGATAATCCTTTTCTCCTGCGGCACCAACAAACTCATCCAGTTCACTTTCAGTCACGCAGCCAACATAGGGTCCTCGGATAGTGCCGCTCTTTGCGGTAACAGTGGTCGGAACCAACGCCACAACAGCAAGAGCAAATACAATCTTAAAAAGTCTTGTCATTTCTTTTCCCCCTATTTTCATCTGCCTCGTTCTTCCAACGCATGGCTCGCACCAATCCAGTTTTATTTGACGGGTCGTGCTGTGGAGATCAAACCGATGGAATCCCGGATCTCCAAAACACCCGACGCCCTAATCACGAGATAGTCCCCGGAGGAATTGCGGTCCCGCATTTCGAAACGTCGACCGGATGACGATGAGCGTTCAATCATCTCCTCGGTGAGTTCGCTACCGTCCTTGAACGTGCGCTCCCAGAAAATCTTACCGATTTTCTTGTAGAGGATGTTTCGGTGTGCACTGAAAGGGGATTCATCTAGCCAAACACCGATAACTTGTTGCCCAGGAGAACTCACTTGGTTGGCGAGAGCTTGTTCCTGCTCGGTGGTCATGCCCTGGATTTTAATTTTGAGAGAGGGATCGAAATGCGTAGTAGCCCATGCACCTGCACCTAGTTCCATTCTAGGCAGATAATGCAAGATGAATGTGCGGGAGTAGCTACCCGGCGTGCCACCCTTCAGCTCTCGGGCGATCTGAGCAAGTTCTTGCTCAGTTGCCTTCCGAGACAGATGAACGTCCAGGCTTAGCTTGATCCCTGGAATCATGTTGCTGTCGATGACGCTATATGCCAATCCACCTGACAAATGTCGAACGAGATAGCCAGAGTGAACCCACCGGTTGCTGTCAGGACTGATACGCGCCCACGGACCGCTCCGTTGATAGACCGTAACCCTCGTTCCCTTGCTCAAACGATCTACCTGAACCCCGCCGGAACTTGGCTGTCCCCTGACATTGAGATTCGAGGCTTGGATTTCGAAAACAAGAGGTTTCTCTGAGGCTTCAACAGGGGCACACCAAGGCACCATAAGGGCCAACAGTCCCAACAGCGCGTTAAACGGCTTCCACATGTGATCGTCCTGCAAGGAAGACTTGGTTAGTTCGAGGACAGTGAGCTATTGGTACTAACAGTGTTCGCCTCGGGTCAAGAGCGCCGTAGACGCCAGCTGAATACCTGATTTGGCCACGCAGCGGTATTTTTTGACTTCCGGTGTTGGCGACACCCGGGCTCACTCACCATATCGAAACACCAACCGCCCTCATCCGCTAAGCCGATATTCGAGGGCGCCATGAGTTTTCAACGCGCCAATTCCCAAACCGAGCAACGCCCCGCGTTTTTCAAGCCGGGGCACTCCCCCGGAATCACCCCGATTGCGCCGGTTCCCGGCCAGGGGGTAGATTAGGGCGCTCAAGGCCCACGTTCGCAGCCAGGGAAACCGCCGGTCCATGCCCCTCGATGCCCCCGCCCAGCCGGAATTTCGCTATTCGGCCTGCCCGCACGACTGCCCCTCGACCTGCGCGCTCGAGGTCGAGCGCCTGTCGGCGACCCGCATCGGGCGGGTGCGCGGCGCCAGGGAGAACGACTACACGGCCGGGGTGATCTGCGCCAAGGTGGCGCGCTACGCCGAGCGCGTGCACCACCCCGACCGCCTGACCGTGCCGCTCAAGCGCACGGGCGACAAGGGCGTGGGCCGCGCGGCCTTCGAGGAGATCTCCTGGGACGCCGCCCTCGACGAGGTCGCCGAGGCGTTCTTGCAGGCCGAGCGGCGCCTTGGGCCCGAGGCCGTCTGGCCGTACTACTACGCCGGCACCATGGGTCTGGTCATGCGCGACGGCATCAACCGGCTGCGCCATGCCAAGCGCTATTCGGGCATGCACGCCACCATCTGCGTGACCCTCGCCTGGACCGGCTACATGGCCGGCACGGGGGCGCTGCGCGGGTCGGACCCGCGGGAGATGGCGCGTTCCGACCTGGTGGTGATTTGGGGCACCAACGTGGTCAACACCCAGGTCAACGTGATGACCCACGCGATGCGCGCGCGCAAGGAGCGCGGCGCCAAGATCGTGGTCATCGACACCTACCGCAACGCCACCGCGCAGCAGGCGGACCTGTTCCTCTGCGTCAGGCCGGGCACCGATGCCGCGCTCGCCTGCGCGGTCATGCACGTGCTGTTCCGCGACGGCCACGCGGACTGGCCCTACCTGGAGAAATACGCCGATGCCCCGCGCGAGCTCGAGGCGCACCTGCGCACGCGCGACCCCGCGTGGGCGGCCGAGATCACCGGGCTCTCGGTCGAGGAGATCGAGGCCTTCGCGCGCCTGGTCGGCACCACCAAGCGCGCCTTCTTTCGCTTGGGCTACGGCTTCACGCGCGGGCGCAACGGCGCCGTGAACATGCACGCGGCCCTGTGCATCCCGGTCGTGACCGGGGCCTGGAAGCACGAAGGCGGCGGCGCCTTTCACAACAACGGCGCCATCTACCATTGGGACCGGACCATGATCGAGGGGCTCGACGTGCGCGACCCCGGGGTGCGCGTGCTCGATCAATCGCGCATCGGGGCGGTGCTGATGGGCGCGCCGGACGCGCTTCAGGGCGGTCCGCCGGTGACCGCGCTCCTGGTCCAGAACACCAACCCCATGATGGTGGCGCCGGACCTCAACAAGGTCCATCCGGGCTTCGCGCGCCATGACCTCTTCACCTGCGTGCACGAGCAGTTCATGACCGAGACCGCGGCCATGGCCGATATCGTGCTGCCCGCGACCATGTTCCTGGAGCACGACGACGTCTATCAGGGCGGCGGGCACCAGCACATCATCCTGGGTCCCAAGATCATCGAACCGCCGGAAGCCTGCCGCTCCAATCACGAGGTGATCTGTGCGCTGGCCAAGCGCCTGGGCGCGGAACATCCGGGCTTCGACATGACGTCCTGGGAGCTGATCGACCATCTGCTCCGGGTCTCGGGTTGGGGCGAGGCGGCGCGGCTCGAAGAAGAGCACTGGATCGATTGTCAGCCCGACTTCGAAACCTCCCACTATTTGGGCGGCTTCGGGCATCCGGACGGCCGGTTCCGCTTTCGCCCGGATTGGTCCGCCTGCAAGCCCCAGGGCTTCGGCGCCGAGGGCGGCGCCCGGGCCATGCCGGAGTTCCCGGACCACTGGCGGGTCATCGAAGAGCCGAGCGATGCCCATCCCTTCCGGCTGGTGACGGCGCCGGCGCGCAACTATCTCAACTCGAGCTTCACCGAAACCCCGACGTCCCAGAAGAAGGAGGGGCGGCCCACGGTCAAGATGCATCCCAAGGACGCCCGCAGGCTCGGTATTGCGGAGGGCGCGCGTGCGCGCCTGGGCAACGGGCGCGGCAGCGTGGTCATCCATGCCGAGCTGTGCGAGGTCATGCAGCCGGGCGTGGTTATCGTCGAAAGCGTCTGGCCGAACGCCGCCTTCGAGGAGGGCGTGGGGATCAACGCCCTCACCGGGGCCGATCCCTGCTCGCCGATCGGCGGCGCCGCCTTCCACGACACGGCGATATGGATTCGCCCCGCCTGACCCCCGCGCCGCCGCCGCGGTGCCCCCGCATCATCGTGCTCGGCAACGAGAAGGGCGGCACCGGCAAGTCGACCACGGCCGCGCACCTGATCGTGGCGCTCTTGAAGCGCGGCTTTTCGGTCGGCAGCATCGATCTCGACGCGCGCCAGGGCACGCTCAGCCGGCTCATGGAGAACCGCGCCGACTACGCCAAGCGCAAGGGGCTCGACCTGGAGCTGCCCGAGCACCGGCGGCTGTACCGCTCCGAATCGAGCGCCCGCGGGGCGGCGGAATGGGAGGAGAAGCGGGGGTTCGAGCGCGCGGTCGCGGATCTCGCCGACCGCGACTACATCGTCATGGACACGCCGGGCAACGACAGCTTCCTGTCGCGCGCCGGGCATGCCTGCGCCGAGGTCCTGATCACGCCCCTGAACGACAGCTTCCTGGATCTCGACCTGCTCGCCCGCATCGATCCGCAGGGGCGCCAGATCCTCGGACCCAGCCTGTACAGCCAGATGGTCTGGGAGCAGCGCCAGCAGCGGGCGGTCATGGGCCTGGCGCCCATGGACTGGATCGTCATGCGCAACCGCCTGAGCCATATCGACGCGCGCAACAAGCGCGAGATCGGCCGCCTCCTGGAGTTGCTGAGCCAACGCATCGGGTTCCGCCTGGCGCCCGGCTTCGGCGAGCGGGTCATCTTCCGCGAGCTGTTCCTCAAGGGCCTGACGCTCTTGGATTTGCGCGACGACGACCCGGAGTTCCAGTTGAGCATGAGCCACGTCGCGGCGCGTCAGGAGGTGCGCGCGCTGCTCCGCGCCATCGGCCTGCCCGAGGCGCCCCCCCCGACAAAGGCACCCCCCCCGCCAAAGGCAATGGTCACTGGAACCGGCGCGCGCGGCACCCTATCTTAATGGTCCACAATCTTAATGATCCAGAAGGATATCGGATCATGGCCGGCGGCAAGAAGGTTCCCACCACCTCATCGTCCTCGACCCCGCCCTCCAGCTCGGCGGCCTCCAGCTCGGCGGCCTCCAGCTCGGCGGAGGTCGACGCCTTCCTGCGCAAGGTCGCCCAGGCGCCGTCGATCCACAAGTCGGGCGAGCGCGGCCGGCTCATCTTCGCCATGGACGCGACCGCCAGCCGCGAGCCGACCTGGGACCGCGCCAGTCACCTCCAGGCCGAGATGTTCAAGGAGACCGCGGCCTTGGGCGGGCTCGAGATCCAGCTGGTCTACTACCGCGGCTTCGGCGAGTGCAAGGCGAGCCCCTGGGTCGCCAACGCCAACGACTTGCTCAAGCGCATGACCGGCGTCTTTTGCCTGGCCGGCCACACCCAGATCGTCAAGGTGCTCAAGCACGCGCTCGCGGAGACCAAGAAGAAAAAGGTCGGCGCGCTGGTCTTCGTCGGCGACTGCATCGAGGAGGACGTGGACAAGCTCGGCCACCTGGCCGGCGAGCTGGGTCTGCTCGGCATGCCCTGCTTCATGTTCCACGAGGGCATGGACCCGATCGCGCGCATGGCGTTCCAGCAGATCGCGCGGCTCTCGGGCGGCGCCTATTGCCCCTTCGACGCGGCCAGCGCGAAGCAGCTGCGCGACCTGCTCTCGGCGGTCGCGATCTACGCCGCGGGCGGGCGCAAGGCGCTGGCCGACTACGGCGACCGCAAGGGCGGGGTGGTCAAGCAACTCACCCATCAGGTGAAGTGATCTTTCTGTTAAGATAGCCGTACTGTGATCGCGTATTTCATCCTCGGCCTGTGCCTGCTCGTCGGGTTCATTCTCCTGGCGCGCTGGTTCGTCGTGACCGAACCCAGGAAGGTCGTCGTTCTGGCGCGCTGGGTGCTCGCCGTCCTCGGACTGATCGTCGGCGGCTATCTGCTGTGGGGCGGGTTCCAGGGCCTGGCGGCGCTCGCGCTGTTCTTCATGCTGCCCGCGCTGATGCGCTGGCGCATGATCTGGAACCGGCTCAAGGCGGCCCAGGGACCGAGCCCGGGCCAGGCCTCCGAGGTCGAGACCCGATTCTTCAAGATGATCCTCGACCACGACAGCGGCGTGATGACCGGCCTGGTGAAGGAAGGCCGGTTCCGCGGCCGCGCGCTCGAGGACCTGGGGATCGAGGAGCTGGTCGATCTCTGGACCGAGTGCCGGGCCGAGGACGCCCAGTCGGCGGCCGTTCTCGAGGCCTATCTCGACCGCACCCAAGGCGAGGCCTGGCGCGAGGCGACGCAGAGGGACTATGGCGGCGCGGGGGCCGGCTCCAGGCCGCCGTCCGGGCAAGGCGCCATGAGCCAGGAGGAGGCCCACGAGATCCTCGGTCTCGAGCCCGGCGCGAGCCCGGAGGAGATCCACGAGGCACACCGCCGCCTGATGCAGAAGATCCATCCCGACCACGGCGGCTCCAACTACCTGGCGGCCAAGATCAACCAGGCCAAGGCGCGCCTGCTCGGGGAGTAGGGCGGGGGGAGCCCGCGCCATGGCTTGTCACCCCGCGGCCCCTGTGGCATTACGGCCCACGGCCCCTGCCGATTCGTTCAAGAACCGCTGCATGACAAGTCCTATCCGCAAGGCGATCTTTCCGGTCGGCGGCCTCGGCACCCGGTTCCTGCCGGCGACCAAGGCCCTGCCCAAGGAGATGCTGCCGGTCGTCGACAAGCCGCTCATCCAGTACGCGGTCGAGGAGGCACGCGCGGCCGGCATCGAGGAGTTCATCTTCGTCACCGGGCGCGGCAAGTCCGCCATCGAGGACCACTTCGACCACAGCACCGAGCTGCGCGACGCGCTCATGGCGCGCGACAAGAAAGCGGAGCTCGACTCGGTCGAGGACATGCTGCTCGAGCCCGGGCAGGTCACCTACATCCGCCAGCAGGAGCCGCTCGGACTGGGCCATGCGGTCTGGTGTGCGCGCAACATCGCCCGGGGCGAGCCGGTCGCGGTGCTGCTCGCCGACGACCTGGTGCTCGCCGAGGTCCCCTGCCTCGCCCAGATGATCGAGGCGCACGCGGAGGTCGGTGGCAATCTGGCCGCGGTCATGGAGGTGCCGCGCGAACACACCGACCGCTACGGCATTCTCGACGTGATCGACGACGACGGGCGCCTGGCCAAGGCCAGAGGCCTGGTCGAGAAGCCGAAACCGCAAGACGCGCCGTCGACGCTGTCGATTATCGGCCGCTATATCCTGGACCCGGAGGTCTTCGTCGAGCTCGACCGCCAGGAGACCGGCGCGGGCGGCGAGATCCAGTTGACCGACGCCATGGCGCGGACCATCGGCCGGGTGCCGTTCCACGGCCTGCGCTTCGAGGGCACGCGCTTCGATTGCGGCAGCAAGGCCGGCTTCCTGGAGGCCAACATCGCCTATGCGCTACAGCGCGCCGATCTGGCGGCCGACACGCGCGAGATCCTGCGGCGCTACGCGGGCCTGGCCGGGTCGCCGGTCGGGACCGTGGCGAAGTAACCTGGAACATTGGCGGGGACACGAGGCGCATGCGCGTGGCGATGATCGGGAGCGGCTACGTCGGATTGGTGTCCGGGGCCTGCTTCTCGGAGTTCGGCATCGAGGTCATATGCGTCGACAAGGACGCGGACAAGATCGCCCGCCTGCAAGGCGGCGAGGTTCCCATCTACGAGCCCGGCCTCGATGAATTGCTGGCGCGTAGCGCGGCCGATGAGCGGCTCACGTTTTCGACCGACTTGGTGGCGGCCGTCGCGGGCGCCGACGCGGTCTTCATCGCCGTCGGCACGCCGAGCCGGCGCGGCGACGGCCACGCCGATCTCGCGTACGTGCATCAGGCGGCGCGCGAGATCGCCGCGGCGCTCAATGGCTATACGGTGATCGTGACCAAATCCACCGTACCGGTGGGCACCAGCCGCGAGGTTGCGCGGATCGTTCGGGAAGCGCGGCCCGACGCCGACTTCGACGTCGCCTCGAACCCGGAGTTCCTGCGCGAGGGCTCGGCGATCGGCGATTTCATGCGTCCGGACCGCGTCGTCATCGGCACCGACTCCGAGCGCGCGCGCGAGGTCATGCGCCAGATCTACCGGCCGCTCTACCTCATCGAGACGCCGATCATCTTCACCGAGCCCGAAACCGCGGAGCTCATCAAGTACGCGGCCAACGCCTTTCTGGCCACCAAGATCACCTTCATCAACGAGATCGCGGATCTGTGCGAAAAGGTCGGCGCCGACGTGCACGACGTGGCCCGCGGCATCGGCCTCGACGGGCGCATCGGGCGCAAGTTCCTGCACCCGGGACCGGGCTACGGCGGGTCGTGCTTTCCCAAGGACACGCTGGCCCTGGTGCGCACCGCCGAGCAGGCCGGCGCGCCGATGCGCATCGTCGAGACCGTGGTCGAGGTCAACGCGGCGCGCAAGAAGGCCATGGCCGGGAAGATCATCGCCCACTGCGGCGGCTCGGTCGAGGGCAAGACCATCGCCGTGCTCGGCCTCACCTTCAAGCCGAACACCGACGACATGCGCGAGGCGCCAAGCCTGGACATCATTCCGGCTTTGCAAGGCGCGGGCGCGAGAGTGCGCGCCTACGATCCGGCGGGCTTGGAGGCGGCCAAGCGGCTGCTCGACGGCGTGGTCTGGTGCGAGGGCGTCTACGAGGCCATGGAGGGTGCCGACGCGCTGGTCATCGTGACCGAGTGGAACGCCTTCCGGGCGCTCGACCTGGCGCGCGTCAAGCGGCTCATGAAGGCGCCGGTGATGATCGATCTGCGCAACATCTACGACCCGGAGGAAATGTCCGCGGCCGGATTCCGCTATGCCTCCGTGGGCCGGCCGCCGCGACCGGAAGAGCCCGGCGATGGCGGCTGAGGCGCGCGGCCCGGGGCACCGCTTCGACCCGACGCTCCTGCGCGAGTACGATATCCGCGGCGTGGTCGGGAAGACGCTCGCGCGCGAAGACGCCGGCGCGCTCGGCCGCGCCTTCGGCACCGTGGTGCGCCGCCACGGCGGCACGCGCGTCTGCGTCGGCTACGACGGCCGGCTGTCCTCGCCCGAGCTCGAGGCGGCGCTGGTCGAGGGGCTCATGGCCTGCGGGCTCTCGGTGTTGCGCATCGGGCTGGGCCCGACACCCATGCTCTATTACGCCGCGGTGACGCTCGAGGCCGACGGCGCGGTGATGGTTACCGGCTCGCACAATCCGCCCGAGCACAACGGCTTCAAGTTGATGCTCGGCAAAGCCTCGTTCTTTGGCGAGCAAATCCAGCGGCTCGGCCAGGTCGCGGCGGCCGGCGATTTCGAGACCGGGGCGGGCGCGGTCGAGGAGCGCCCGGTCTTCGACGACTACCTCGCGCGTCTGGTCGCGGATTTCGCGCCCGGCGCGCGCCACCTTTCGGTCGCCTGGGACGCGGGCAACGGCGCGGCCGGCGAGGTCATGAGCGCGCTCACCGCCCGCCTGCCGGGGGATCACGTGCTGCTCAACGCGGACATCGACGGGACCTTCCCGGCGCACCACCCGGACCCGACGGTGCCGGAGAACCTGGCCCAGCTCCAGGCCTGCGTGCGCGAGAACGGCTGCGACCTGGGGATCGCCTTCGACGGCGACGGCGACCGCATCGGTGCGGTCGACGGCCAGGCGCGGGTGCTGTGGGGCGATCAGCTCATGCTGCTGTTCGCCCGCGACATCCTGAAGGCGCGCCCCGGCGCCACCATCATCGCCGACGTGAAGGCGAGCCAGGTGCTGTTCGACGAGATCGCCCGCGCCGGCGGCCGGCCGCTCATGTGGAAGACCGGACACTCGCTGATCAAGGCCAAGATGGCCGAGCTCGGCGCCCCCTTCGCCGGCGAGATGTCGGCCCATCTGTTCTTCGCCGACCGCTACTACGGCTACGACGACGCGCTCTACGCCGCGGTGCGCCTCATCGAGATCCTGAGCCGCTCGAAAGAGAGCCTGGCCGAGTTCCGCGATGGCCTGCCGCAGGTCGTCAACACGCCGGAAATCCGCTTTCCCTGCGCCGAGGACAGGAAGACCGCCGTGATCGAGGAGGTGCGCGCCCGCCTCGCCGAGACGGGCGCGGAGATGATCGAGATCGACGGGGTGCGCGTACAGAGCGAGGACGGCTGGTGGCTGCTGCGCGCCTCCAACACCCAGGACGTGCTGGTCGCCCGCTGCGAAGCCGCCGACCAGGCCGGCCTCGATCGCCTCAAGGCCACCCTCGCCGCCCAGCTCGAGGCCAGCGGCCTCGCCGTCGCGGACTTGGATCTCGCCTAAAAGCTACGCCGTCGGAGCCTGCCCGCGGGCCGCGTAGGCCGCGGTCAGCTCGCCAGGGCGATCTTGCGCCCGACCCGTATGACCAGGCAGTCGACCTTGGCCTTCTCCAGGCGCCGGCAGGCGGTGCGCGCCTTGGCCTCGGTCAGCCCGACCAGGCGCGAGCGGTAGATGCGGCCGCGTCGGCCCTTGACGTGGGTGATCATCACGCGCGTGTCCTCGAGCAGATCGGGGAAGCGCTTGGCCGCCGAGACGGCGGCGCGCTTGGCCGGCTTGTAACGGTAATAGGCGCCGACCTGGATGGCCCAGGACGGGTCCGGGATCGGCTTCTCCGCGGAGCCGACCTCCACCGGGACGGCCTTCCGGGCGGCCGGCCTCTTCGGCGTGGCGACCGGCGTGATCCCGGTCGCGGGCATGAAGTTGCCGGCTAGCGCGAAGGACGGCTTGCGCGGCGGCGGCGGCGGGATTTTATCCGGGCCCGTGGAGGCCAGCTTGGCGAAGCCGCGGTCGAGCAGCTTGGCGATGTGGCGGTCGCGCGAGCGCGGCGTCTTGCCGCCGAACACCACCGCGATCAGGCGCCGCCCGTTGCGGCTCACCGAGGCGGCGAGATTGAAGCCCGAGGCCCGGATATAGCCGGTCTTGATCCCATCGGCACCGGCGTACTTGCGCAGCAGACGGTTGTGGTTGCGGTGCCGCCGGCCCTTGTAGACGAACTCTCTCGTCGAGAAGAGCTTGTAATACTTTGGAAAATCCCGGATCAGCGCACGCGCCAAGGTCGCCATGTCGCGCGCCGTGCTGAGCTGGCGCCGGTTGGGCAGGCCCGAGGCGTTGCGGAATTGGGTCCGCTTCATGCCGAGCGCCTTGGCCTTCCGGGTCATCATGTGGGCGAACTTGGTTTCCTTCCCACCCAGCGCTTCGGCCACGACCACCGCGGCGTCGTTCGCCGACTTGGTGATCAGCGCCAGGATCGCGTTCTCGACGGTGATCGTCTCGCCCCGCTTCAGCCCCAGCTTGGCCGCCGGCATGCCGGCCGCCCGGCGCGAGACCTTGAGCTTCCTATCGAGGGTGATGTCGCCGCGCTCCAAGGCCTCGAAGGCCAGGTAGAGGGTCATCATCTTGGCCAGCGAGGCCGGGTAGTTGCGCGTGTCGGCGTTGGATTCGTGGAGCACCCGGCCGGTGTCGTAGTCGATCACGATCGAGGCGTAGCGCGCCTGGGCTGCGGTCGCGACCGACAGCGCGAGTGCGAAAATCAACACCCCCGCAGCCGCGCGCAGCATTGGAAAGCGGCCGAATATTTGGTTAAATCCGGACGTCAGACTTTGAAGCAAAGGTAGTTCCCCCCGACACTCCGCTAGTAAGCCCATGATTCGTCGACGATTCTAAGAATTTGCTTCAGCTCTGTCCAGGGTAATGGTTGGCCTCTTGCAAAATGGTTAAAATTCGATGGTTTGCCTTCAAATCGCAAAGCTGAAGCCGAGTTGGGCCCCGCTGCCAAGGCGGCGCCGGGCTCTCGGCTTGGCTTTGCTGGCTTTGGGGGTGCTCGCCGGGTGCGCCTACGAACGGGCGATCGACCAGCCGGCCACCATCAAGGCGACCTGGTTCAGCTACTTGAACGGCGACGATATCCGCTCCGCCTGCACCGACGGCTCGCCGTCGTGGTACCGCCTGGTCTACAACGGCAATTACGGCGAGCAGCTGCGCACCTACGAGGTCGTCGCCGACGGCGCGGGCCGGGCCTACTACACAGCCCGGGTGCAGACCGGCTCCGGGCTGGACTTGGCCAAGTTTTCGTTCGTCGATCTGCAGGCCGTGGCCGGCTGGACCACGGTCCGGACCCGCTTGATTCCGGCGGATTTGGCCGCGCTGGAGCGCGCGCTGGAGGCGAGCGACGCCTTCGGCCCGGCGCCGGTGGGTCTGCGCCTGGCCTCCGAGCAGTTCTATTGGGTCGCCAGCCTGTGCCGGGACGGCCGGTTCCACTTCAACGCCTGGCTTTACCCCTCGGCGCGCGCCGAGGGGCTCCGCTTTCCGCAGGCCCTGCTGGGTCATGACGGGACCGGGATCGCGGTCAACCCGCCGCGCGAGGTGGCCGGGATCGAGCGGATCAGGCGCACGGGCAAGGGCAAGGGCGGGCCGCGGCACTTCGACCTCGAGGTCGGCGAAAACGGTTTCAAGGGCCACCAGACCGTCTTTTGAGCCGCAAATATCAACGCTCCTTGGTATCGGGCCCAGCTTCCGAAACGGCCGGCAGTAGACGCTATCCGCCGCCCCGTAGGGGCTGATATTGTTAACGATCGGTCGAATATCATGGCCTGGGTGGCCGATGCGCGGTCCCGACCCCATATTATCCATCGTTAGGGACTTTTCCGCGGGCCACCAAAACCGATATCATGACTGGAGTCGCGACCACCCAGAGATGAGCAGATACCCATCCACCATGAGTGACGGAGACAGGAAGGGAAACCACATCCCGTCGACGGACGTGATCGTCAAGACCCGGCCCAAGACGAAGACCCCGTCGATGTACAAGGTTCTGATGTTGAACGACGACTACACGCCGATGGAGTTCGTCGTTCACGTCCTGGAGAAGTTTTTTGGCAAGAACCGCTCGGAGGCCACGCGCATCATGCTGCACGTTCACCAGCGCGGCGTCGGCATGTGCGGCGTCTTCACTTACGAAGTGGCCGAATCCAAGGTCAGTTCCGTGGTAGACTACGCAAGACGGAATCAGCATCCCTTGCAATGCACCTTAGAGAAGGAATAGCTGACGAATGCTCTCGGCCAATCTCGAACAGACCCTCCACCGGGCCCTGGCCTACGCCAACGAGCGGCGCCACGAGTACGCGACGCTGGAGCACTTGCTGCTGGCCTTGATCGAGGATCCCGACGCCATCTCGGTGCTCAAGGCCTGCGGGGTCGAACTCGATCGCCTGCGCGGCGAGATCCAGGATTACATCGACAACGAGCTGTCCAATCTGATTACCGCGCAGTTGGGCGACGCGAAGCCGACCGCCGGCTTCCAGCGCGTGCTGCAGCGCGCCGCGATCCACGTGCAGTCGTCGGGCCGCGAGGAGGTGACCGGCGCCAACGTCCTGGTCGCCATGTTCTCGGAGCGCGAGAGCCACGCGGTCTATTTCCTGCAGGAACAGGAGATGAGCCGCCTGGATGCGCTCAATTACATCAGCCACGGCATCGCCAAGGTGCTCGGCCAGGAGGAGGACCGCACCGTCCATGGCGCCGAGGAGGATGCCGAGGCCGACAAGGTCGTGCGCAAGGGGCGCGAGGCGCTCGATGCCTACTGCGTCGACCTCAACCAGAAGGCGCGCGAGGGCCGGATCGACCCGCTGATCGGCCGCATCGACGAAATCGAGCGGACCATCCAGGTGCTGTGCCGGCGGACCAAGAACAACCCGCTCTACGTCGGCGACGCGGGCGTCGGCAAGACCGCGATCGCCGAAGGCCTGGCCCGGCGCATCGTCCGGAACGAAGTCCCGGAGGTGCTGAGCGAGGCGACCATCTTCGGCCTCGACATGGGGGCGCTGTTGGCCGGCACGCGCTACCGGGGCGACTTCGAGGAGCGGCTTAAGGCGGTCATATCGGAGATCGAGGCGCTCGACGGGGCGATCCTGTTCATCGACGAGATCCACACGGTGATCGGCGCCGGCGCCACCTCGGGCGGCGCCATGGACGCCTCCAACCTGCTCAAGCCGGCGCTGCAGGGCGGCCGCCTGCGCTGCATCGGCTCGACCACCTACAAGGAGTACCGCAACTACTTCGAGAAGGACCGGGCGCTGGTCAGGCGGTTCCAGAAGATCGACATCAACGAGCCCTCGATCGAGGACGCGGTCAAGATCCTGCGCGGCCTGAAGCCCTATTACGAGGAACACCACAAAGTCCGCTACACCAGCGAGGCGATCCGTGCCGCGGTCGAGCTCGCGTCGCGCTACATCGGCGACCGCAAGCTGCCGGACAGCGCCATCGACGTGATCGACGAGGTCGGCGCCTCGCAGATGCTGGTCCCTGAATCCAAGCGCCGCAAGATCATCGGCGTCAAGGAGGTCGAGGCGGTGGTCGCGAAGATCGCCCGCATCCCGCCCCGGAGCGTGTCCAAGGACGACCGCACCGCGCTCAAGAACCTGGAGCGGGATCTCAAGACCATGGTGTTCGGCCAGGACCAGGCGATCGGCGCGCTTTCGGCCGCGATCAAGCTGGCCCGCGCAGGCCTGCGCGAGCCGGAGAAACCGATCGGCAGCTACCTGTTCTCCGGCCCGACCGGCGTCGGCAAGACCGAGGTGGCGCGCCAGCTCGCCCGCTCGATGGGCATCGAGCTGGTCCGCTTCGACATGTCCGAGTACATGGAGCGGCATTCGGTTTCGCGTCTGATCGGCGCGCCGCCGGGCTACGTCGGCTTCGACCAGGGCGGCCTCTTGACCGACGCGATCGATCAGCACCCGCACGCGGTCATGCTGCTGGACGAGATCGAGAAGGCGCATCCGGATATCTTCAACATCCTGTTGCAGATCATGGACTACGGCAAGCTGACCGACCACAACGGCAAGTCGGTCGACTTCCGCAACGTGATCCTGATCATGACCACCAACGCCGGCGCCGCCGACATGGCCAAGCCGGCGATGGGTTTCGAGCGCGAGGTGCGCGTCGGCGAGGACGAGGAGGCGGTCAACCGCATGTTCACGCCGGAGTTCCGCAACCGGCTGGACGCGATCATCGGCTTCAATGCGCTTTCGCCGGCGGTCATGGCGCACATCGTCGACAAGTTCGTCATGGAGCTGGAGACCCAGCTCGCCGACCGCAACGTGGTCATCGAGCTGACCGACGCCGCGCGCGAGTGGCTGGCCAAGGAGGGCTACGATCCGGTGTTCGGCGCCCGCCCGCTGGCCCGGGTCATCCAGAACCGGGTCAAGAAGGCGCTCGCCGAGGAACTGCTGTTCGGCAAGCTCGCCAAGGGCGGCGTGGTGCGGGTCGATTTCGAGGACGGTGAGCCGACGTTCTCGTACCAAAGCGCCGAGGGCACCAAGAAACGCGGCAAGGGCCGCAAATCCTCCAAGGACACCCCCGAGCTGGTCAAGTAGGAGCCCGCGGGAGCCAAGCGGCTGGGCCGGGGAAAGACGATGCCCGCGCGCTGCCTGGACGGCTTCCGCGTCCTCGACCTCTCGCAATACCTGCCCGGGCCCTACGCCGGGCAGATCCTGGCCGACCTTGGCGCCCAGGTGGTCAAGGTCGAGCCGCCCGCGGGCGACCCCATGCGCGCCGTCCCGCCGCTCGACGGCGACGGCGTCTCCGCCTTCTACAAGCTGGTCAACGCCGGCAAGACCGTGGTCCGCCTTGACCTCAAGGACGAGGCCGGCAAAGCGGCCTTCGTGCGCCTGGTGGAAAAGGCCGATGCGCTCGTCGAATCCTATCGGCCGGGGGCGTTCGACAGGTTGGGACTGGGCGCCGCGGCGCTGCGCAAGATCAACCCCGGGCTCGTGCACTGCGCGCTCTCCGGCTTCGGCCAGACCGGGCCGGCCGCGTTTCGCGCCGGGCACGACATCAACTACATGGCACTCGCCGGCGGGCTCGCCACCTCGGGCGTTCGGGACCGGCCGGTGAGCGCGCATCCGCC